>NZ_JPGU01000120.1:0-1229 GCF_000732115.1 Frankia sp. CeD | reverse complement strand
TGCAACGGCTGCTGACCGACGGCAAGCGCAAGAGCATGGTCCCGATGGCCGCCCGCCTCGGTGTGGACCCTCAGCAGCTGCAGCAGTTCGTCACCAGCTCGACCTGGGACTACCGCCAGGTCCGGCGGCGGCTGACGGGCTGGGCGGCCGGGTTCTGCGACCCGGTCGCGCTGGTCGTGGACGACACCGGCTTTCCCGAAGGACGGGCCGCCTCCCCCGGGGTGGCCCGGATGTACTCCGGCACCCTGGGCAAGGTCGGGAACTGTCAGATCGGGGTGTCCGTGCACGCGGTCACCGACTGGGCGTCGGCCGCGGTGGCCTGGCGGCTGTTCCTCCCGACCTGCTGGGACGACACCACCCTGACCGACCCGACCGAGGTCGCCGCCGCCCGGGCCCGGCGGGAACGGGCCGCGATCCCCGACAAGGCGCGGCACCGGGAGAAATGGCGGCTCGCCCTGGACATGATCGACGAACTGGCCGGCTGGGGCATGCCTGTGCGGCCGGTCGTGGCGGACGCCGGCTACGGCGACGCCGCTGCCTTCCGCCAGGGGCTGACCGACCGGAACATCCCCTACGTGCTGGCGGTGAAGCCGACCGCGACCGCCTACCCGGCCGACGCGGTGCCGGTCNCCGCCCCCTNCCCGGGAAACAGCCGGCGGCCCACACCCGCCTACCCCGACCCGCCCCGCGATCTGAAATCCCTGGTCATGGCCGCCGGCCGCCGCACGGGCCGGTCTGTGACCTGGCGTCACGGCACCCACCGGACCCCGGCCAACCCGACCGCGGGGATGCGGTCCCGCTTCCTCGCGCTCCGGGTCCGCCCCGCGGGCCGGAACATCANCCGTAACCCCGACCGGAGCCTGCCCGTCTGCTGGCTGCTCGCCGAATGGCCAGTCGGCCAGCCCGAACCCACCGATTACTGGCTGTCCACCCTGCCCACCGGCATCCCCCTGCGCGATCTTGTNCGTCTCGCGAAGATCCGCTGGCGGATCGAACACGACTACCGCGAGTTGAAAGACGGCCTCGGCCTCGACCACTTCGAGGGCCGAACCTTCGCCGGCTGGCACCGTCACGTCACCCTCGTCAGGGTCGCCCAAGCCCTCTGCACCCAGCTGAGACGAACCCCAAAAGTCCCTGCGCCGGCCTGACCCTCTACGGAGTCCTCCGCACCCTCCAGGCCCTGCTCGCCGTCTGGACCGGCGCCTGCCCCACCTGCCAACGACCCTTCA
>NZ_JPGU01000119.1:0-1295 GCF_000732115.1 Frankia sp. CeD | reverse complement strand
ACCGGCCGGCGCTGGTGGACCTTCACGTGCCCGACACCCTGGAACCGCACAAACGTCCGGGCCGGGTTGTCAGGCTGGGAGTCCCAACGGCAGCCGTCGTTGTCGACAGGCCACGTCACGGTGTCGAAGTGCCCGGCGCCCTTGAAGCGCGGGTAGCCGGGCGTCTCGCCAGCCTTCACATGGCGGAAGAACGCGGCGAACGACAGGTTGAGGCGTCGCAGGGTGGCCTACTGGGAGGAGAACGACCATCGGGCCTGAGGTGGGTCGTACGCCCGGATGTCCTTCAGCTGGGCCGACTTGGTCCCCGTACTCGACCCTGGTCTTCGACGGGTGCGCGTAGGCGCCCCGACGCTCCCGCAACGCCGCGTTGTAGAGCGCGCGGTGGTCGTTCAGCATCACGGTCAACGACGCGACCTGATGCGCCGTCGGGCGCAGCAGGAACTTGTACGTCCGCCTCACGCGCCGCCGCCTTGCGCCACGGGCGTTCGTTCTGCGTCTCGATGTACCGGGTCACCGTCCCGGCTGACACCGCGCCGACGGTCGCCACGAAGTACGACCGGGACCACAGGGTGGGCAGCCGGGATCTGAGATGCGGGAACTCGGCGCGCAGCACGTGGGACGTGAAGCCCTTCAACTGGTTCGCAACGTACGACGGGGAGTGCTTCGGGTGAGCCTTGACGAACAGGTGCACGTGGTCCGGCTCGACCTCCAGCGCGATGACCGGCCAGTCATGCTCGGCGCACTTCTCGCGCAGCAGCGCGTCAAGCCGCTCGCGCNCCCCGCCGGTGAGCACGGGACGGCGATACTTGGGGCACCACACGACGTGGTAGCCGAGGTCGTAGACCCCGCCCGCGCCCGCCGTCACCTGCCGTCCCATGCCACCGACTATACCAGCGTGGCATGTCTAGTCACTTGCGGTCCGTAGCGGATTCCCCTGTCGCCTGAAGGCGACAATCCCCTCCGGACAACTCGATGGGCGGACCCGGCGAGTCTTCGGTGGATGATCTGGGCCTACATCAGGGCTGGCGGCGCGGCGGAGACGTCCCGTCCCCGCGGGGGCCTACCCGCCGAGGTGTGGGCGCTCGACTGGCACCGGCTGTGGATTATCGCCTGGTATCTCGACCAGGCGGCCGTGTGGATGCCGGAGCCGGACCGGGATGCCTTCGTGGCCTCGGTGGTGCGCCCCTGGACCCTCTGCCGCCCTGGGATCCCCCGCGGCACGGGGAACAGCCCACCCTCGGCCTCCGGCTCCACCACGGCGCGTCTCCCCCCTCGGCATCCACCGGGCCTCGACG
>NZ_JPGU01000118.1:0-1354 GCF_000732115.1 Frankia sp. CeD | reverse complement strand
CCCGCCGCGTCACGGCATCCCGGACATGGTCGATGACCGAGGCGATCGGACCTACCGTCCACTGCTTGGCGGTCGAACCGGCGGCTGACGGGTGCACCCAACCAGCACTAGGGCCTGTTCTGGGTTCGGATCATGGGGTCGGGAGGCTGCGTAGCCAGAGGATGGATCCGCGTAGGTGGAGTCCCGCGGCGTAGCTTTCGGGTGTCTTGTCGTAGCGGGTGGCCAGACCCCGCCATTCCTTGATCTTGTTGATGCTGCGCTCCACGGTGTTGCGGTCCTTGTAAAGCGTGGCGTCGTGGCTGACCGGGCGGCCACCGAGGCTGCCGCGTTTCTTGCGGTTGGCCTTCTGGTCGGCCTTCTCCGGGATCACCGCCTGNATCTTCCGGGCGCGCAGGTGGGCGCGGTTGGCGCGGGAGGAGTACGCCTTGTCGCCGGCGACCGCGTCCGGCCGGGTCCTGGGGCGCCCGACCGGGCACCTTGATTTTCTTCAGGACCAGGAGGAAACGCGGGCTGTCCGCGGCCTGTCCGGGGGTCAGGACGATGGACAGCGGGCGGCAGCGCCGGTCGGTCGCGAGGTGCACCTTGCTGGTCAGCCCGCCCCGGAAACGTCCCAGCTCGGCGGCGGTCAGCCGAGCCCTGCGGCGTCGGCGTACCGCGCGGCGCCGTGCCCNTTCGGCTTCCTCACCACCCTCGGGCGCCTCGGTCACACAGTCGTTTTGCCCGGTTTCTGAAGCCCCTTTTCCTCCGTCAGGGCCTTCTCCAGGTCGACCAGGAGATCCGGGTCGACCACCATGCCCGCCGCGTGGTGATGCGCGCGGGCGACGGTGGAGTCCACGCTGGCCAGGCTGAGATCGACATCGTCGCGCGCCGCCGCCTCGGTGATCATCGCGTCCATGAGGGTCTGGAAGACCCCGTCCTGCGCCCACAGCCGGAACCGGTCGTAGATCGTCGACCAGGAGCCGTAGCGTTCGGGCACGTCCCGCCAGGGACTGCCGGTCCGGAACCTCCACATCACCGCGTTGACGTAGCTGCGCAGGTCAGGGATCAGCCCGGAGGCCCNCAGCGGGAGGTACGGCTCGATCAGCTCCCACTCACCGTCGGTCAGGTCGCCACGAGTCATACAACCGTGCTACCAGCCGGAGCACCCGAACACGAAAGGCGATCATCCCGCCTGTGATCCGAACCCGGAACAGGCTCTAGCAGGACTTCGTTAGGTGACTCCGGATAGGTGACTCCGGATAGGTGTTGTGTGACGGTGGGTGTGTGGGTGAAGGGTCGTTGGCAGGTGGGGCAGGCGCCGGTCCAGACGGCGAGCAGGGCCTGGAGGGTGCGGAGGACTCCGTAGAGGGTCAGG
>NZ_JPGU01000117.1:0-1413 GCF_000732115.1 Frankia sp. CeD | reverse complement strand
CCCCCGGCTGGTCCGGGTCGGGCTTCGGCTTGGCCCGGCGGACCATGCCCTTGACGTTCAGCTTCTCGACAGCGATCAGGTCGTGGTCGGCGACCAGTTCGCGCGCGGTCTTGTTCGCGAGGTCGACGCGCTGCCGGGCCACGGCCCGGGACTGGTTCGCGACCCGAGTAGCCGCCTTGCGGCGCCGCTTCGAGCCGCGCTTCTTACNGGCAAGGTCGCGCTGCGCGTTGGCGAGGCGCCCGGCGGCCCGTTCGAGGAAACGCGGGTTGCCGTAGTGCTCGCCGTTCGACGTGGTGGCCAGCGAGGCGACACCCAAGTCCACGCCGACGACGGCGCCCGTTGGTTCCAGCGGCTCGGCGGGCACGTCGTCGCAGGACAGCACGAGGNACCAGCGGGCACCCTCCCGCCTGACGGACAGCGTCTTGACCCGGCCAGCCACTGGCCGGTGCTGGTGGACCTTGACGTGGCCGACGCCCTGAAGGCGGACGAACATCGTCTTCGGGTTCTCGGGCTGCGAGTCCCAGAGGCACCCGTCACCGTTGGCGGGCCACGTCACCGTGTCGAACCAGCCGGCGCCCTTGAACCGCGGGTAGCCGGGCGTCTCGCCCGCCTTGACCCGGCGGAAGAACGCGGCGAATGCGAGATTGAGGCGACGCAGGGTGGCCTGCTGAGAGGAGAACGACCAGCGGGCCTGATCCGCGTCAAACCCCCGAATGTCCTTGAGCTGGGCCGACTGGCCCCNGTAGCGGACCGTCGTCTTGCTCGGATGCCGGTAGGCATCGCGCCGCTCCTGAAGCGCGGCGTTGTACAGCGCCCGGTGGTCGTCGAGCATCGCCGTCAACGCGATCTGCTGGTGCGCGGTCGGGCGGAGCAGGAACTTGTACGACCGTCTCAACGTGGCACCCCCGTGCGCCACGGCCGCTCGTTCTGCGTATCGATGTACCGGCGGACCGTCTCGGCGGACACCGCGCCGACGGTGGCAACGAAGTACGACCGGGACCAGAGCGTGGGCAGCCGGGAGCGCAGGTGCGCGAACTCGCCGCGTAGCACGTGGGACGTGAAGCCTTTGAGCTGGTTGGCGATGTACGACGGGGCGTGCTTCGGATGAGCTTTCACGAACAGGTGCACGTGGTCGGGCTCGATCTCCAGCGCGACGATCAGCCAGTCATGCTCGGCGCACTTCTCGCGGATCAGCCCNTCAAGCCGGTCTCGGACCGGACCGACGAGGACAGCACGGCGGTACTTCGGGCACCACACGACGTGGTAACCGAGGTCATAGGCGCCACCCGCGCCGACCTGCACCGTCCGGGACATGCCGTTGATTATACCAGCGTGGCCGGTATAACCGTTGCGGTCCGTGCCGGATTCCCCTGTCGCCTGAAGGCGACAGTCCCCTCCGGAGGTCATTGATGG
>NZ_JPGU01000116.1:0-1581 GCF_000732115.1 Frankia sp. CeD | reverse complement strand
CCCCACAAGGGTTAGGCCACCGGCTTCGGGTGTTACCGACTTTCGTGACGTGACGGGCGGTGTGTACAAGGCCCGGGAACGTATTCACCGCAGCATTGCTGATCTGCGATTACTAGCGACTCCGACTTCACGGGGTCGAGTTGCAGACCCCGATCCGAACTGAGACCGGCTTTTTGGGATTCGCTCCACCTCACGGCATCGCAGCCCTTTGTACCGGCCATTGTAGCATGTGTGCAGCCCAGGACGTAAGGGGCATGATGACTTGACGTCATCCCCACCTTCCTCCGAGTTGACCCCGGCAGTCTCCTATGAGTCCCCGACANGACTCGCTGGCAACATAGGACGAGGGTTGCGCTCGTTGNGGGACTTAACCCAACATCTCACGACACGAGCNGACGACAGCCATGCACCACCTGTGCAGGACCCTTACGGACCCCGTATCTCTACGAGATTTCCCTGCATGTCAAGCCCTGGTAAGGTTCTTCGCGTTGCATCGAATTAAGCCACNTGCTCCGCCGCTTGNGCGGGCCCCCGTCAATTCCTTTGAGTTTTAGCCTTGCGGCCGTACTCCCCAGGCGGGGCGCTTAATGCGTTAGCTGCGGCACGGAGGCCGTGGAAGGTCCCCCACACCTAGCGCCCAACGTTTACGGCGTGGACTACCAGGGTATCTAATCCTGTTCGCTCCCCACGCTTTCGCTCCTTAGCGTCAGTTCCGGCCCAGAGACCCGCCTTCGCCACCGGTGTTCCTCCTGATATCTGCGCATTTCACCGCTACACCAGGAATTCCAGTCTCCCCTGCCGGACTCTAGCCTGCCCGTATCGACTGCAGGCCCGGAGTTGAGCCCCGGGTTTTCACAGCCGACGCAACAGGCCGCCTACGAGCTCTTTACGCCCAATAATTCCGGACAACGCTTGCACCCTACGTATTACCGCGGCTGCTGGCACGTAGTTGGCCGGTGCTTCTTCTGCAGGTACCGTCACTCTCGCTTCGTCCCTGCTGAAAGAGGTTTACAACCCGAAGGCCGTCATCCCCCACGCGGCGTCGCTGCGTCAGGCTTCCGCCCATTGCGCAATATTCCCCACTGCTGCCTCCCGTAGGAGTCTGGGCCGTGTCTCAGTCCCAGTGTGGCCGGTCGCCCTCTCAGGCCGGCTACCCGTCGTCGCCTTGGTAGGCCATCNCCCCACCAACAAGCTGATAGGCCGCGGGCCCATCCCGAGCCGATAAATCTTTCCACACCACCAGATGCCCGGCAATGTCATATCCGGCATTAGCCCCGGTTTCCCGAGGTTATTCCAGAGCTCGGGGCAGGTTGCCNACGNGTTACTCACCCGTTCGCCGCTGAGAGCCGAAGCTCCCCGCTCGACTTGCATGTGTTAAGCACGCNGCCAGCGTTCGTCCTGAGCCAGGATCAAACTCTCCATCAATGCATTGAGAGCGCCGATGCAAAAACATCGACAGACCCCGACATCGACAGCAGACCCTCACAGGCCCACCACCGTGTCCAAAGGAATCCCTCACAACCCAACCAGACAGCCACCCCACCACGTGGGACACCACCCAGCCAGGCCATGAACGGGGTA
>NZ_JPGU01000115.1:0-1688 GCF_000732115.1 Frankia sp. CeD | reverse complement strand
CCGACCCCGCCGGGCGTGGGCGAGGAGGAGGGTGACGTCGTCGTCGTAGCCGTCGTTGCCGTCGTTGCGGTTGAGGAGGGTCAGTAGCCGGTCCGCGGTGGTGGGCAGGTCGGCTGTTTCGGTGAGGATGCGCAGCAGGCGTCGGCAGCCCTCGCCGATGTCGACGGTGGGGGATTCGACGAGGCCGTCGGTGTAGAGGGCGAGGGTGGAGCCGGGGGGGAAGCGGTGGCGGGTTTCGGTGAAGGTCTGTTCGGTGACGCCGAGGATGATCCCGTGGGGGTCGTCGAGGAGGTCGGCGGTGCCGTCGGGGTGGCGCAGGGCGGGGGGGAGGTGGCCGCCGTTGGCCACGGTCAGGGTGCTGGTGGCCGGGTCCTGGATGACGTAGGCGACGCTGGCGATGGTGTCGATGCTGCGGGTGACGGCGTCGAGTTCGGTCAGCAGGGCGGCGGGGGGCAGGTCGAGGCGGGCGAGGGNGCGGGCGGCGGTGCGTAGCTGGCCCATGGCGGCGGCGGCGTTCAGGCCGCGGCCCATGACGTCGCCGATGACCAGCGCGACCCGTCCGGCCGGCAGGGGGATGACGTCGAACCAGTCGCCGCCGACCTCGGTGCCGCTGGTGCCGGGCTGGTAGCGCCAGGCCAGGTCGAGGTCGTCCAGGGTGGGGATGTCGCGGGGCAGCAGGGCGCGTTGCAGGGTCAGGGCGGCGGTCCGCTGGTGGTCGAAGGCGTGGGCGTTCGCGANCGCGGTTGCGATCCGGCTGCCCAGTTCGGTGGCGGTCTGGGTGTCCTGCTCGCGGTAGGGGCGGGCCGCGGTGACGGCGAACCCGACGGTTCCCAGGCAGTGCGGGCCGACCAGCAGCGGGACGATGATCGCGGATCGAAGGTGGGAATGCCGGAACAGGGCGGCCACGCTGCTCGCGGGTGCGTCGGGTGCGTCGGGTGCGTCGGGTGCGTCGGGTGCGTCGGGTGCGTCGGGTGCGTCGGGTGCGTCGGGGAGCCGTTCGTCCAGGTCGAGGCGGACCGGTTGGCGGGTGAGGAATACCCGTCCGACCTGGCGTCCGGTCAGGTTGCTTCTTGTGTCTGGTGGGGGGAGGGGCAGGTCGGGGGATGGTCGGGGCAGGTCGGGGGAGTGTGCCCACACGGCTCGGCGAAGCAGCGGCGGGTCGGGTTCGGCCCCCGGGGGGCAGGGCTCGTCGGCGAGGTACAGCTCGCAGGCGTCGGCGAATTCCGGGACGACCAGCGTGACCATCTCCCGCAAGGTGGCCGACAGGTCCAGCGACGCGCCGAGCAGCCCGCTCGCCCGGCTCAGCAGCCGCAACCGCCGCAGTACCAGGTCACGTTCGGCCTGCGCGCGACGCTCGTCGGTCACGTCCACCGCCGTCACGCCGACCGCGATTCTGGCCCCGGTCGAGTCATGCAGGGGATAGTAGGAGGCCCGCCAGATGCGCGGATTCGACGGGTCCGCCGGGGTCGCTCCGATGATCTCCTCGTCGAGGATCGCCTCACCGGTCGCCAACACCCGGCGGNGCCGCTCCCAGCCGAGAGGGTCTATGNCCGGGNNCANCTCCGGGCCATACCCACCGATCATCTCCTCGGCGGACAGGCCGGAGGCCCTGGCAGCCGCCTGGTTCACCGCCCGGTAGCGCAGGCCGCGGTCGAAGACCGCGAATATGATCGGCGCCGTGTCGAACA
>NZ_JPGU01000114.1:0-1690 GCF_000732115.1 Frankia sp. CeD | reverse complement strand
ACCGCGGTGGAGGAGGTGTTGTGTGGTTTGTTTGCGGAGGTGTTGCGGTTGGAGCGGGTCGGGGTCGAGGACAGTTTCTTCGATCTTGGTGGTGACTCTCTGCTCGCGATGCGGCTGATTGCCCGGGTGCGGGGGGCGCTCGGGGCTGAGGTCAGCATCCACGACCTGTTCACGGCGCAGACCCCGGCCGGTGTCGCCAGGCTGGTCGGCGGCGACGGTACCGCTCGTACCGCCCTGGTGGCGGGCCGGCGGCCCGCGGTGCTGCCGCTGTCGTTCGGCCAGGCGCGGATGTGGTTCCTGAACCGGTTGCAGGAGGGCAGCGCGGTCTACAACATGCCGATGGCGCTGCGGCTGCGCGGTGACCTGGACCGGGCGGCGTTGCGCGCGGCGTTGGCCGACGTCGCGACTCGGCACGAGAGCCTGCGGACGGTGTTCCCCGACTCGGATGGGCTGCCCTTCCAGCAGATCCTGGCGGGCGGCCCCGAGCTCGTGGTGCAGGACACCGATGAGCGGGAACTACCCGGCCTGCTGGCGGCCGAGGCGAGTCGTCCGTTCGACGTGCGCCACGAGCTGCCATGGCGGGCGTCCTTGTTCGCGCTGTCCCCGCAGGAGCACATGCTGCTCCTGGTGATGCACCACATCGCGGCCGACGGCTGGTCGATGGGGGTGCTGACCCGCGACCTGTCGGCGGCCTATGCGGCGCGACTGTCCGGTCAGGAACCGTCGTGGGCGCCCTTGCCGGTGCAGTACGCCGACTTCGCGGTCTGGCAGCGCGAAGTGCTCGGCAGTGAGGACGACCCGGACAGCCTGATCAGCAGGCAACTGGCGTACTGGCGGTCGACCCTGGCTGAGCTTCCTGCCGAGCTGACCCTGCCGGTCGACCGCCAGCGCCCGCCCGTGGCCTCCTTCGCCGGCGGCTCGGTGCCGCTGCGGCTCGGCCCGCAGGTGCACGCGCGGCTCACCGGGCTGGCCCAGGACGAGCGGGCCACGCTGTTCATGGTGATGCAGGCGGCGATTGCGGTACTGCTGTCAGGGCTCGGCGCGGGCACCGACATCGCGCTGGGCACCCCGGTGGCCGGTCGCGGCGACGCCGCCGTGGACGATCTGATCGGGTTCTTCGTCAACACGCTGGTGCTGCGCACCGACCTCGGCGGCGACCCGTCCTTTGCCGAGCTGCTCGGCCGGGTGCGGGAGATGAACCTGGCGGCGTACGCCCATCAGGACGTGCCGTTCGAGCGGCTGGTGGAGGAGCTGCAACCGGCCCGCTCGCTGTCCCGGCACCCGCTGTTCCAGGTGATGCTGACCTTCCNGAACACCCACCAGGACGGGGGTTGGGAGCTGCCCGGCCTGTCGGTACGGCCGGAGCGCTCTGGCTCGGACGTGGCCAAGTTCGACCTGTCGTTCAGCCTGGCCGAGAACCGCACTCCCGACGGGGAGCTCGCCGGGATCAGCGGGGCGGTCGGCTACTCGGCCGACCTGTTCGACCAGCGGACGGCCGAGGAGACGGCGAACCGGCTGGTGCGGGTGCTGGAGGCGGTGGCTGCCGATCCCACGCTCCGGGTCAGCCAGGTGCCGCTCCTCGACGAGACCGAGCGGGCCCGGGTGGTGGATGGGTGGAATGAGACGGGGGTGGTGGTGCCGGAGGTGACGTTGTCGGAGTTGTTTGAGGCGCAGGTGCGGCGGAGTCCGG
>NZ_JPGU01000113.1:0-1766 GCF_000732115.1 Frankia sp. CeD | reverse complement strand
GTCTGGGTTTCGGGCTGTTGCGTTATCTGAATCCCGCTACGCGGCCGGCGTTGGCGGCGCTGCCGACCCCGCAGATCGGCTTCAACTACCTGGGCAGGTTCACCACCGGTTCCGGGCGGCAGGAGTGGCAGCCGGTGGCGCTCGGCGGGGACATGGACGAGCGGATGCCCGCCGCCCACATCCTGGAAGCAGGCGGAGTCGTCCGTGACGGCGCGGACGGCCCCGAGCTGAGCCTGATGTTCTCCTGGCCGGGGGAGTTGTTGGCCGAGTCCGCCGTGCGGGAGTTGGCCGAGGGCTGGGTGGCGATGCTGACCGGCTTNGCCGCGCACGCCGCGCGGCCTGGTGCGGGCGGGCACAGCCCGTCGGACTTCCCACTGGTCCCGCTGGCCCAGGGGCACGTGACCGAGCTGGAGGCTGCGCAGCCCGGCTTGGCCGAGGTGTGGCCGCTGTCGCCCCTGCAGGAGGGCCTGCTGTTCCACGCCATGCTCGGCGAGCAGGCGCTGGACGCCTACTCGGGGCAGGGCCTGCTGAACCTGCTCGGCCCGCTGGACACCGCTGTACTGCGGGCTGCGGGCCAGGCGCTGCTGGACCGGCATCCCAACCTGCGCGCCGGATTCCGGCACCTCGCCGGCCTGGAGCAGCCGGTCCAGGTGATCGCCGATCGGGTCGCGCTGCCATGGCGTGAGGCGGACGTGTCGGCGCTGCCTTCGGCCGAAGCCGAGGCGGAGGCCGACCGGCTGGCCGCCGCCGAGCTGGCCCGTGCCTTCGACCCCGCGGTGCCCCCGCTGCTGCGGTTCCTGGTGATCCGGTTCGGCGCACGACACCACCGCCTGGTGATCACCAACCATCACATCCTGATGGATGGTTGGTCGCTGCCGGTCCTGCTGCGTGAGTTGTCCACCATCTATGCGGCCGGCGGTGACCCGATCGGACTGCCACCGGTCACGCCGTACGGGGAGTATCTGGCCTGGCTAGGCCGCCAGGACCGGCACGCGGCGCGCGAGGCCTGGCAGCGGGAGCTGGCCGGCACGACGGAACCGACCCTGGTCGCGCCGGGCGACCCGGCCCGGCTTCCGGTGGCGCCGGGCCGGGTCATGGCCTCTGCGGGCCCCGAACTGATCGCGGCCCTGCGCGCCCTGGCCAGGGAGCACGACCTGACGCTGAACACGGTCGTGCAGGGGGCGTGGGCGATGCTGGTCAGTCGGTTGGCGGGGCAGCGCGATGTGGTGTTCGGTGCGGTCGTCGCGGGTCGTCCGCCCGAGCTGCCCGGGGTGGAGGACATGCTGGGGCTGTTCGTCAACACGGTGCCGGTGCGGGTGCCGCTGGACCCGAACCGGCCCGTCATCGAGATGCTGACCGCGTTGCAGGACCGGCAGTCGGCTCTGATCGCCCACCAGTACCTGGGGCTGGCCGAGATCCAGCGGTTGGCCGGTGCGGGCGCGACCTTCGACACGCTGGTGGCCTACGAGAACTATCCCTTCGACCCGGATGCTGGGCCCGAGCCCGGGTCCGGGCCCGACGACACGCTGCGGATCACCCCGGCCGGGGGGCGTGACTCGACGCACTATCCGCTGACGCTCGCGGTCATCCCGGGTGCCACGGACCTGCGGCTGCGGCTGACCTACCGCCCGGACGTGTTCGAGCCCGACCAGGTCGAGGGCTTCGGGCGCTGGTTGGTACGGATCCTGGAGGCTGTGGCGGCGGATCCGGGGGTGTTGGTGGGTCGGGTGCCGGTGTTGGGTGCGGCTGAGTGGGTGCGGGTGGTG
>NZ_JPGU01000112.1:0-1824 GCF_000732115.1 Frankia sp. CeD | reverse complement strand
AGCCCTAACCCCACCCACAAGCCGAAAACCACCCGACCGGCAACACCGGCCGGGCCTTCGGCCCGCCCACCCACGCCATCACCGAACTCTTACGAACAATGAAGTGCCTGGGCGTCACTCGCATCTGGAACCGGGCTAGCCAATGGGTAGAATGTGGGCGCGTAACGAGCGACGGCCCAGAATGCGAGGACGGTTGCGGCGGCGGCCAGGAACAATCGCCCTTGCCAACTGCGGAGCACACCTTGAACGGTATATACCCTGGACGGCCCGAAGTCTTTCAAGGTGCGATCAGACGCAATTTCAGCTGGCGACAGCAGAGGCTCGCTTTGTTCGGCACCGGTTTGCGGTTGGCTATCGGCCGCTTCCCCAACTTTTTCCCCGGTGATGTCTTGCCCCCGCGAAAGAGACTCCTTCTTTACCTGCACCAGGGAGCCTGAAGGTAGATGCAGGGCTTCCTCGTAGAGCTGAAGCGTCTTATCGGTCGCCATCGTATTACCGAGTTCATTCGGCGACAGCGTGCTGTGGTGCCTCCCTATTTTGTCCCCCATATAGCGCAATGAAAAACCGCGCCCCTCGCGGGCCTGTCGCATCGCGGCGCCGACGCGCTGAGCCGGTGTGAGGACGGGCGACCGCCCCGGCTCATTGGCGGCAGGCACGGCCAGGCCGCCCGTGCGCGGAGCCGCGAACGGGACTGCCTCCTCCTCATCGCTTGGTGGCAACCGACGACCCTCCCCCATGTCAGCACCTCAGTATCCCGGAGAGACGCGGCCTGCTGCTTGACGGGAGTGAGGTGGTTGGTTGGCCGGGTGGTTGGCAGGCGAGCCAACCAGCTCTGAAACGGTTGGTGGTTGGTTGACGCCCACAACCAGGGGGTTTGTGTTGCAGCCTCGATCGCATCAGGCCGTCGGCCACCCTGGCTGGCGGCACCAAGATCGCTGAGACTGGAGCGCGCCAATGGCTGACGCCTCGCGGGTGGGCGCTGTCCCGGACCCCCTGGACCAGCTGACGAAGGAGCTGGCCCCCGTCCGGTCGGCCGCCTCGCCCCTGGACCTGGAGCCGCTACTGCGGGACCTTCCCGCCTTGACCGGCCTCGGCATCGTCCGCGGGCGGGTGCATGCCGCCACCAGCCTTGGGTTGGCGACGGCGGTGCTGGCGGTGGTGCGGGAGGCGGCGGCCAGCCTGGATGAGGCGGTGCCTGAGCACAACCAGGTGCATCTGCTGTTCCGGGTGCATCCGAAGACGGCGCGGCTCACGCCGGCGGGCGCGCGGCAGGCCGCCCAAGAAGTCAGCGGCGTGGAGATGCGTCAGTTTCGATTTCGCCAGGAGGGGCGGTTGAGGCGGCTCGTCGCGCAACAGCTGCTGGAAATGCAGTACGGAGCCGGCCACCGCCCTTACGAATAAAGCGGCCGGAGCACGTGGTGACAGCGGCCGAATGGGTGCGCCTCCAGCTCCAGCGCGCCCCCACCTTGAGCGCCGACAAGTGGGCCAAGATCGCCGGGGTTATCCGGGCGGTTCCGTCCGGGACGTAGGCCGGGTGCGGGGCGTCAATAGGCGAACCACCTAAAACTCTGCCAGGTTCGCGGTCGTGGTTTAGCTCTGTGGAGCCTAAAATCGGCCCCGAGAAAGCTCATAACAAGATTATGATCTTTGACAGTGTGCTCACGCGGGCGCATTTCGGCGACCTCACCGGCCTGAACTTTGCGCCCCTGCTTCGGTTGTCCTTTGAGATTGAGCCTTTCCCTGCAACGTTTGGTGACGCTCCGTGAGCGTCGCTGGGTGTGAGCGTCCCTGGGGGTGGAGACGATGAAGGCGCGGGGCTCCGGT
>NZ_JPGU01000111.1:0-1876 GCF_000732115.1 Frankia sp. CeD | reverse complement strand
CCGGACTCCGCCGCACCTGCGCCTCAAACAACTCCGACAACGTCACCTCCGGCACCACCACCCCCGTCTCATTCCACCCATCCACCACCCGGGCCTGATCCGCGTCCCCCAGCACCCCGATCCGGCCGACAGGTGCGATCGGATCGGCCGCGATCCCGTCGAGCACCCGCAGGAAACGGTCGGCGAGTTCGGCGGCCGTCTGCTGGTCGAACACCTCCGGCCGGCAGTCAAGACGCAGCCGTAGCTGCTCCCCTGGGATCACGGCCAGGCTCACCGGGTAGTGCACCGCCTCCTCGCTCCCGGCCGGTGTGATCCGCAGCCCGTCGCCCTTGGTGACCGAGGCGCCGCCAGGGTCACGGGGGTAGTTCTCATAGGCCAGCAGCGTGTCGAAGGTGGCACCGGGGCCGGCCAGTCGCTGGATCTCGGCAAGCCCCAGATGGTGGTAGGCCATCAGCTCCGACTGGCGGCCCTGAAGCTCGGCCAGCATCTCCACCACGGGCTGGGCGGGGTCGAGCGGCACCCGGACCGGCACGGTGTTGACGAACAGCCCCAGCATCTCCTCCACACCGGGCAGCTCGGGCGGACGACCCGCCACCACCGCGCCGAACACCACGTCACGGCGGCCGGCCAGGCGGCTGACCAGCAGCGCCCACGCCCCCTGTACCAGCGTGTTCAGCGTCAGGCCGCGGCTACGGGCCAGGGCACGCAGCGCGGCGGTCAGCTCGTCAGGCACGGTCACCCGGACCCGCGCGAGCCCCGTCGCCGTTGCCGTCACCGTGCCCCGGTCCGGCGTGGCGACGAGGGTCGGCTCGTCGGCTCCGCGCAGTTCCCGCTGCCAGGCCGCCCGGGCGGCCTGGCGGTCCTGGCGGCCGAGCCACTCCAGGTAGTCTCGGTACGGCGAGACCGGCTTCAGCCCGCTCGCGTCACCGCCGGCCGCGTAGATCGCCGACAACTCGCGCCGCATCACCGGCAGCGACCAGCCATCCATCAGCAGGTGATGGTTGGTGATGACCAGCTGGTGCCGATGCCGGCCGAGCCTGACGAGCGTGCAGCGCAGCAGCGGCGGCACCGCCGGGTCGAACCCACAGGCTCGGTCCTCGGCAGTCAGCCGGGACACCTCCGCCAGCGCCGACTCCTCGGCCAGCGCGGACAGGTCCACCTGTGTCCAGGGTAGTTTCACCCGCCGCGGGATCACCTGGACCGGCTGCTCCATCCCGGCGGCCTGCCGGAACCCGGCCCGCAGGTTGGCGTGGCGGTCCAGCAGGGCCTCAACCGAGGCGCGCAGCACGTCCGCGTCCAGCGGGCCCCGCAGGTCGAGGATTCGCTGGACGACGTAGGAGCCGGCGGCGTCCTCGTCGTACAGCGCGTGGAACAGCAGCCCTTCCTGAAGCGGCGAGAGCGGCCACACCTCGGCCAGCGCGGAGCGCGTCATGTCGACATCCCCTTCTCGATCTCGGCTGCCATCGCCTCGAACTCCTCCACCTGCTCCTGAGCCAGCTCGAGCAGCGGGAAGTCGGAGGGGGTGTGCCCGCCCGCCTCGGGGCGCGCGGCGTGCTCGGCCAGCCCGGTCAGCATCGCCACCCATCCCTCGGCAAGGTTCCGCACCTCGGCCTCGGTCAGCAGATCGCCCGGCCAGGCCAGCGACAGGCTCAGCTCCGGGCCCGCCGGCCCGTCCCGGACGATTCCGCTGGCCTCCAGGGCGTGGGCCGCCGGCATCCGCTCGATCGCGTCGCCGCCCAGACTGGCCTGCCGCCAGTCCGCCGGGGCTTCAGCGTCACTCGCGGTGAAGCGGCCCATGTAGTTGAAGCCGATCTGTGGGGTGGGTAGCGCCGCGAGGACCGGGCGCGTGTCAGGGTTGAGGTAACGCAGCAGCCCG
>NZ_JPGU01000110.1:0-1975 GCF_000732115.1 Frankia sp. CeD | reverse complement strand
AGCGAATCGAACACATGTCCCGAACTCCTAGTGGTGTCGGACGCTTCGGCCCGTCTCGCGACCGTGATCGTGGGTGTCGTGGTTGGGTCGACGGTTTGTGGTCGGGTTCGGGAGATGTGATGCGCCGTGAGGTCGCACTGAGCGCGATATGACCCGGTCTGGTCAGGCGACGTCGAGCCAGGCGCGGAGAGCCTGGCGGATGACATCGCTGGCGTTGGTGTGCTCGGCTTGGGCGCGGGCGCTGAGCGCGGCGCGCAGTTCGGGGTCGAGGCGGACGGGGACCACCTCGCCCGGGGCGGAGCCGAGGGGCCGGCGTCCGCCGCGGCGGTGGAGGTGGGCGACGTCGTAGCCGGTCTCGGCCTCGGCGGCCAGGTCCTCGACCAGCTCGTCGGTCACGGGTACGCCGCCTGCCGTCCGGCGGGCGGTCTCCTTGTTCGTCATCGTGCGCTCTCCTTGGTCACGGCAGGAGATCCCGGTATTGGGAACGCATCCGCATGGCATGAATGATCAGTTCCGTGCCGTCGTCGAGGAGCAGGACGACGATCTCCAGCAGGTTGCCCGCCCCGCCCGGGCCGAGCCGCAGTTCACGCCAGGGTGGCCCGTCGTCGTCNAGCGAGTAGGCGACGACGTACCGCTCGGCGGCGTGGAGGATGTCCGCGTCGGCGACGCCATGCTTACGGGCCGACCGNTGGATCTCCACCCATCAATCGTAATACGAAACGGGCTGGCACTCGCAGAGCCCGAAGGGTGGTTTCGGGTGGGGCCTGCCCGTCGATGCACTGTGGCGCCGGACCGCAGTGGCGACCCAGGGCTCAGCAAGGCCGCTCGCCGCCGCCCAGGGGCGACCGAGCCGCCTCAGCCCAGTTCAGGGCACGTGTACCACAGCAGACGGACTCATAACGGAGATGGCCACACCGGACGAGGACGCCTCCAGCAAGCCGGCGGTACCGAGCGAATGCCGAAACAGCATGTTCCTCCAGATATCCGCGGAGCGGCACGCTACGCCGCGTCCGGAGCGACGGGTCGGTTGGAGCACGTCGATCACGTTGCGCGCTCTCCAGAGGCCTGCGCTGCTGGAAGGCTCTTGACGAGAAAACTCGTCTGCTCGGCTTCCTCGCGTTCCACGCCATCCTGATCGACCCAGGTCCAGCGATCGACATAGCGTTGCACCCGCACGACGTAGCCGAGTCGCCGGTAGAGGCGGGCGGCCTCGGGGNTGTCGGCAGCCACACCAANACCNACCNTCCNGCTGCCATGCGCTGCGACCAGCATCTCGGCGTGACGAAGAAGGTCTCGGCCTATCCCGTGCCGGCGCTGCTCCGGCGGCCACNCCCCGAGCGCGTTCAACTCCGGACAGCCGCCTGTCTCCCGCCGCACTTCGTCGACGTCGCAACCCGTCCAGATGATCAGCAGATGTCCCACGGGCCGCCCAGCCAGCCAGGCGACGAGGTATGTCCCCTCTGGCGACGCTCTGCCGTTCGAACCGTCGGCGGTGAAAGCTCCTCCGGCCTGCCGCCGGGATGCACCGGTCAAGGAGATCAAGATCCGTCTGTTCGCAGACGCGGATCTCCACCGACGACACCCGATCAGGATAGAACCCTCCATCCGCCGCTTGGCTCGCCCTGCTGGGCCCCGCACCATGGGCAGGTCACCGTCGGCGCGGACACAGGCACCATGAACCGCGCGCCGAACGGGCTGCCAGGACCCACCCGAGCGCCAGCGCCGCCGTCACCCAGTGAAAGGCCACGGCCACCCCGGATGTCCTCCGACGTCGCCGCCGCTCAGCACTCGGCAGACAGGCGGTTCGCATGGTCGCAATATGGTCGGTCGTCCAGCCGGGACTCGAACCAGCTGGCGACGCCCTGACCAGCACCATCGCATGGCGCTGGAACTCAGATGATAGATCGAGAACCACATTCGCCCAGGTCAAGGTCATGATCAGAAAAGAGGTGGACCTGGTGCACCACAATAAGAG
>NZ_JPGU01000109.1:0-2167 GCF_000732115.1 Frankia sp. CeD | reverse complement strand
GAACTACTACGGCGCACACGCTGAGTGGGCCGCGCACCTCGCCGCCCGGGTCTGGACCATCGTCGCCACCGCGGAGCGTAACGGCCGTGAACCCCTCGCGTTCCTGACCGGCTACCTGAACGCCTGCGCCACAGCCGGCGGGAAAGCACCCGCCGGCCCCGCCCTCGAACCCTTCCTCACCTGGCAGACCACCACCCAGACCGGCAGCCCTCCCAGCACCGACCCACCCCAGGACGGCCCACCCGACGGGCCCGAGCCCTAACCCCACCCACAAGCCGAAAACCACCCGACCGGCAACACCGGCCGGGCCTTCGGCCCGCCCACCCACGCCATCACCGAACTCTTACGGCAGGATAAACGCAAACGGCATGGTATCGGACGTCAGGTTCTTTACGTCCGTCACGTTGTTTTCGATGCTCTCGTGACTTTGCTCGAAATTCAAGCCGTCGTCTTCGCTTTCGGTGGTCAATCCCGTTATCAGCCCATCCCAGCGGCCACCAATACACCACCAGTCCCATTTACTTTTCGGGTTGTAGGTGCTGGGGTACGTTCCAGAACCCTGGCAGTTGTCGCAATCGGGGTCTGGCTTTATGGTCAGCCNTGCGAGCGCCTGTTTCTCTGCCTCCCTCAAGGGCTGGGTGCGCTTGAGCCATGCTTCTTCGGAGTGATCTTCGCGCGGACGCTCGTGGAATGTGTTGCGTAACATCTCCCACGTCAGGCCGGTCTTCTCCGTCGCGATCTCAGAAGCCATATTGTCCGCCCGCCTGGTTCCGCATCCGCAAGGTCTGTTGTAGGCGTCCACCACTATATCTTCGTCGTACGGCTCCATGACCTCGTGTAGGTAGCTTTCCGCATCCTCGGTTTCGATATGGTCGGGGAGAATGACGCCAAGCAGAAAGTGGCTCATAGCGCCACCTCCGCCATTTCCTCGGCCAGCCGCAATAGGGCGGGGTTGGAATTCTCGTCGATGGAGCGGGACGCGCCGTCGAACCAGTCCAGGAAGTGGAACGTGGCGGCCACTACCTGGCCGTTGTCCACCTCCGCATCCATATGCGCTGAGGGGCCACCCCAAAAGAACTCCACCCGCACGAGCCGCCGCGCCGACACCGCCAGCGGCTCCAGTTCCTCGTGTAGCTCCTCCTCGCGGGCGTCGTCGTTTGCCCGTTGCGCCTTCTCCAGGCGTTTGTATCTTCTCCTGTACCAGCGCTCCAGGCTCAAAAGCTGGGCGTCAATACGGTTTTCGCATGTTGCATTTCGATCATCGGACATGGTTGGTTCCTCCATGCCCGGCTCTAGCAATATCAGGTTGTCAAGGTGTAATCAGCCGGTGGCACACTGTTCAGGGCGGGCGCACCAGCGGGACGGGCGCGGTGCCAGGGTGGTGCAACTTCGCTGTACTTCTTTCAAGCGTGTAGCCGGAGCACGGGAGGGGCGTAGGGCAGGGGCGTGCGTCAGAGATCACCTGAGGGAGCGCCACGGAAAACGCCGGTGCCGCGGATTACTAATGAGCGGCTTTCCCGCTAAAATAGACAACAGCCCCAGCAGCGCACCAGATCAAAGGAGATCGGCCCATGCCTGCTCGCCATCAGGTTACTACTGATGTTCATCTAATCTTGCTCCGAAACAACGAAGCCCTGTTCGGCCGTCGCCAGAACACCGGCTACGAGGACGGTGCGTACCACCTGCCCTCCGGCCACCTGGAGGCGGGAGAGTCCGTGGTCACGGCCCTCATTCGGGAGGCCAAAGAGGAAATCGGGGTGACGATCCAGCCGGAGGCGGTGGAGTTCGCGCACATCATGCACAACTCTTCCGGCGGCGGCCGGGCCGCCTTCTTCTTCATCGTCCGGGAGTGGGACGGCGAACCGGTGAACCGGGAGCCGGAGAAGTGCAGCGAACTGGCCTGGTTCCCACTGGATGCCCTGCCGGACCACATGATCGCCTACTGCCGGGCGGCGCTGGAAGACATCGCCGCGGGCCGGTCCTTCTCCGTCTTCGGCTGGTAGCCGTGGCCGGGCCACACCCGGGGCCGGTGGTCTGCGTCAGCTACCTGGCCGCCGCCTCTCTCTGGACAGTGAGCCTTTCCCGGTAACGATTCGTCACGTGACGTGATCGCAATGGTGTGTTGGTGTGTTGGGTGTCAGGCGGTTCTGCGGTGCTCGGTGTGGAG
>NZ_JPGU01000108.1:0-2179 GCF_000732115.1 Frankia sp. CeD | reverse complement strand
GGCACGCAGGACAGCACGCACCAACCTGAGCATCGCCTGGTCGCAGACCCGTTCCTTGATCGTCTGCATCAACCCTTCGAACGGGATCGCCGTAAAGCAATCAGCGATATCCGTCTCCACCACCCACCGACGGCCCTTCCCGCACGCATCCACCAGCACTTGCAGTGCGTCATGANCCGAGCGCCGCGGGCGGAACCCGAACGAGCACCCGGCCATGTCCGCCTCGAAGACCGGCTCGAGCACGATCTTCACGGCGGTCTGCACCACACGGTCGCNGACGGCAGGGATCGACAGCGGCCGGGACGCACCCTTGTCCCCCGGCTTGGGNATTTCTACCCGGCGCACAGGCAAAGGACGGTACCCCCCTTCCCAGGGTCATTGCAAAGTCGCGTTTGTGCTGGTCACGAGGGTGATGGCCTGGTCGGGATGGCGGGCGTGGTGGCGTAGGGCTCGGGCGATGTTGGTGAAGCCGGCGAGCCGGAGCAGGCTGATCACCAGGTTGCGGAGAGCGGCCATGACCTGGGGTCCGCTGCCGGTGCTAGCCTGGTGGAGGTCTTCACCCAGTGTGACGTCGCGGACCCAGTGCAGGCGGATCTCGATGGACCAGTGGCCGCGGATCCAGGTGGCCAGTTCGGCGGGNAGGGCGTCCTGGGCGGGCAGGGCGCAGATCGCGTAGACGGTCTCACGTCGCTGGCGGCGCTTGCCCTCGGTCTTCTTCTTGTTCGTGCTGATCGGACGGGAGGTGCGGGTGATCTCCGATGGCCTGGGCCGCGTGGGGGAACCCGGGCCCGGCCGGGACGGTGACGGCCTTGAGGGTGCGTGTCTCGATCCGGCCGTGGCCACGGCCGGTGGTGGTGTGCCCGACCGGGACGTCTTTCCAGGGCAGTGTCGTCAACCGGGTATGGACGGTGGGCTGGTTGCGTTTCACGGTGACCAGCAGGTGCGCTCCCCGGGCGTGTAGGTAGTCGGCGTGCGCGGTCTGCGCGTGCATCGCGTCGACGGTGATCAGGACGTCGGTCAGGTCCGGAATCTGCTCGAGAACCGTGGAGAACAAAGGGATTTCGTTGGTCTTCTCGTCGACGTCGACCTGTGCCAGGACCACGCCGCGGGCATGGTCGAGAACACCGAGGAGATGCACGGGGTGGGCGCCGTGCCGGGTGGCGCGCATCGCTTTGCCGTCGACGGCGAGCACCCGCCGGACCCGGCGTCGGCGCTGTGGCGGCTGGTGCCCGGCGGTGTCGACGGTGTCGAGGCGGGCCTGGATCCAGGCTCCGATCGCGGTTTCCAACGCCGCCCGGTCCACACGTACCAGCACCCGCCAGATCGTCACCGGGCCCGGGACCCGCCCTGTCAGCCCCAGGCCGGCGCGGGTGTCCGCGGGCAGGTCGGCGGCCCATTCCCCGATCGCCGCGAACGACCGGGCGCCACTGACCATCGCGCACACCGCGATCGCCAGGACCGCGGCGAACCGGTAACGCACCCCGCGCCGTCGACGAGGATCCGGTACCCGCGCGAGAGCTTCCAGCAACGCCGTCTGATCACCTTCGGTGATCAGACGCGGCTGGTTGATCCTGTCCGGAAGCTGCGCGGCAAGCTCGTCGACCACGGCGGCGACGGGGGATGATGGCATCGGCGGGCACGGCCTTCCCTGGCGAACATGAAGCGTCGAGAACTCCATGATCGGTGGGGGGTCGTGCCTGCCGTGCGTCTACCTCCGGCGTGTCGCCGGTATCCGTCCAGGTCAGACCATGCATCGGCCGATGCCAAGAATGATCAACTTGGCCTATCGACTACGAAATGGCCCTGCCCCCCTTCCCGCAATTCGCCGCCCAGCTCGTCGAGAAGACGGGACACCCCGTACTCCTCGACCTGGGCAATGGTGGTCCGGTCAATGCCCGGCGCGCCCCTGTTAGCGCGCACCAGTGCCCACGCACGCTCCAGGACGTCCCCACGGTGGACCTTGTCCGAGAGCGCATGGAACCTCCGCCCGGGATCGGCCTTGGCCGCCCGGTACAGCGTGTGCTGCAAGACACGGACCGGATCCACTCGGGATCCCGAAGCGGCGGGAATAGCAGCAATGGCACTCACCGAGCCCCTCCTTCCAACTCCACGCGTCGACGAAGCAGCGGCCCTTCCCTCACCGCCGGTTATGTTGTCCGGCCGGCTCGAACGGTAATAT
>NZ_JPGU01000107.1:0-2183 GCF_000732115.1 Frankia sp. CeD | reverse complement strand
CCACCCGAACCGACACACCACAGCCAGCCAAGATCCAAATAGTGGAAGTGGCATTGGGACTAGGCCCCTTCTCCGCCAGTCTGGTCGAGCTGTATTGGGAGTGGGAACAAGACCCGAGTGTATTGGTCGGATACGGTCGTCAGACTCCGGACTCACTCGAAAACCGGCGAGAAGGAGTCCAGCATCAGGCACGAGGTACCGACGATCAACTACGATTCACCGTCTACGACATAACGACAACCCCGCCAACCCCTGTGGGGACCACTGCCGTACTCATCGATCATCACGTACGGACCGGCGAGTTTATAATCCAGCTCAACCCGTCCAGCCGAGGCAAAGGTATAGGAACCGAAGCTACCCGCCTAACACTCGATTACGCCTTTCATATTTCCAATCTTCGATGCGTCTACCTGTCGGTGCTGACCCCGAACACAGGAGCAATCCGCGCCTACGAGAAGGCCGGATTCCGGAAGATCGGGGAACGGCGACAGTCCGGGTATTGGCTCGGCCAGTCTGCCGATGAGACCCTCATGGACGCTATACCGGCAGAATTTCCCGGACCCTCCCTCGTGCGACAACTAGTCAATCCGGATTCGTAACAATCGCGCCGTTTCCGATCTAGCTTCGCTGCGCGTCCGACTGGCCGCGACGTCGACCGTTCTCGCCGTACCCGCCCGGAACCTTGAGGACTTCGGGCGGAGGTACGGCGTTGTCCAGTTGCAGGATGCTTACAACCGGTGAAGACTCTCGAAAGTGTGGGACGGCTGATCTCGAATCGTTGCGACCAGGGATATTGTCATGGTCGGAGGTCCATGAAGTCGGCCATCTCGCTAAGGCCACTACTCTTTGCGGTGCGGACGCCGGTAGCATCCAACAATGTGCCGACCAATGAATGCGCCGTCCGTTGATTTCTCAGCCATTCGGGAGCAGACTTTCGGATGCTCACCAGAGTTCTCGTTGCACCCGGGTAATTATGCGTAGAGACCTGCGCTTCGGCCACGGTCAGTAGATGGCGAGACCACCTACCCGAAGACATCTTCTTCGATGGTCGGACGGACCGAGCCAGGTGGAGTGCTAGAGACGGATCGCCACCTATAAGAGTGTTTTCAACGGATNCCGTCTCGACCACAGTCGGCCCGAAAGAGATCCATGCATGCGGCCCGTAATCTATCCTGTCGGTCTCGACCCGAACAGCCGCCATGCGAGCAAGTTGGATCAGTTCGTGCGATGTATCAGGCCGGTTATTTCGGGATGCCGCGCTACTACCTCGAAGAAGCAATGTTCCCCACACCGAGAGATGCTGAGGTGTGGCCTTGGTCATCGAAGGTTCGATGTTTTCGGCAGCGCGTACCGCGATTTCTTCCGCTTCATCGAAGCGCCTTTGTCTTAGTAGATACCATGACAGCACGCCGGTGGCGGTCGCATCTAGGATTTCGCTACCCGCACGGGATGACGTCTCCTTTGCCTTCATCACAGACCAATAGCCGAGGTCTTCGTGTCGAAGGTAGATGAGTACGGCCCCTGCAAGGCGGTACGCCTGAGCCAGATAGCGCAATGCGGTTAGTTCATCGTCGCCGTCATAGTGCGACACTGCTACTTGTGCCGCATCGAGTATCCCGGGCAGCTCTGTAGCGGCGAGCTGATAGCGAGAACTGTTGTAAGCGCGCCCCGCCCGAGCCAAGGTTTTGCCAATTTCGTCTAGCGCGGGTGGTTCGCTGGCGGGGGCAGAATTCAGGCTATCCGACGAAGGCATTAGCGTCTTCCGCAGTGCCCAGAGACTAGGTTCCTGAAGAGAGTCCCGCGGCGCCACAGATTCAGGGTGACCCGCAAAGTCATTGATGCAGGTCAGCGGGGTTGTNGAGAGTGAGGATGGCCAGGAGCAGGGCGTTGTCGTGTCGGATTCTGCGGATGGTCGGGGCGATGCGGTTATGGCCAGCGAGGCGAATCAGCCCGATGATNAGGTTACGGAGTGTGGTCATGATGCGGGGCAGTGGGCCGGTCCGAACCCGCGAGGCATCCTCACGGAACGTCACATCGCGCACCCAGTGGACCTTGTTCTCGATCGTCCAATGCCCTCGGGCGTAGCCCGCGAGATCAGCGGGTGTGACCGCGTCGAGGGTGAGGCTCGTCAGGACGTGGACCGTGACAGTGCTCGGGATCGTCCGGGTGACCCGGGCCCGGCC
>NZ_JPGU01000106.1:0-2202 GCF_000732115.1 Frankia sp. CeD | reverse complement strand
TGTAGTGGCGAGATAGAGCGTCAGCCGCCGCGCATGAGGGGCGCCGCACCAGGTACGGACGTGAGGAGTTGCCGAGCCTCACCCACCGCAACGGGTAGGGCACCCCGGGGCGTTCCAGGGTGTGCACAACGGCTGAACAACGGTGCGATGCGGTCCCGTGGGGAAGCGCGGTCGGGTCGGAGAGGGAGCCCCGCCGCCCGACCGCGTGCCCGGCTCAGTCGTCGTAAAACACGATCTCTGGCATGTCCGTGGCGTACCAGCCGCCATCCGCAGTGCGCTCCAACGGCGACGCCCCCGAGTCCGACCCGGAGCGTGTCATCTCTCGCGGACCGCCACGGCCAGCACGCAGACGAGCCCCCGCGCCAGGAGCGACCACGTACACCGGTTCCGCCGCAGCGCCTCTCCTCAGTCGCGCCATCGGTCTACCGCCCGAACCGCAGGGCAGGCGACGCCGGATTTTCCCAGCCAGGAGTGGCCACGGTGGGGATGACGCCACGCTCCCAGTCGACCGGCCCCCCGCAGTCCGCCCACTCCCGAAGAGCAGCCCGCCCCGTCAACAGCACACCGTTAACGACCGCAGTCGCTTCGCAGCCCCCCGAGCCGGACCGAGTACGCGCCATGACCAAGACCTCCCGCAACGACGATCACCCCGCCAGGGGTGCCTACACGGCAGGGAGTCGCCCACGATGGTCAGACGCTGTACGCTCTAGGAGCGATCGCAAGTCGCGTCTGGCCCGGTGTGGGGTGCCTCCCACCCGGGCCTTCTTCATGTCCAGNAGGCCCGGTACACCGGAGTGGCGTGCCTGCCGCTCCAGTAAGACCAGCCTACGTCAGGGAAGCTTGTCCGTCAAGCTTGTTGGACAAGAGGCAAGGTGGCCCCGCCGCCGAGTCGTCAGGTTGGGATCTTGTACCGCAGCACGAGAACGTTGCCAGGGATGATCGACACCATTACCCGCACGGCCTTATCGCTTGTTGTGTAGCCAACGCGCGTGTGTTCGGCAACGGGCTGACCCATGCTTATGGAANGTCGTGTGGCTTCATCCGGTGTAGGCATTCTCGTCACAATTTCGTCAACATCGTAAACTTGTTCGTACCCAGCCTCCTTCAGAATGTCCTCTCGGGTCGTGTCCTCCGATCGAGCCAGTTCGGTACCACGAACGATACTTTCATCAAAGTAGTCGTCGGAGATAATTCCCGGATGGCCATCGATGAAGCGCACGTGCCGCCGGACCACACACCTATCCTCAGCCGGATCAAGTGCGAGAAGACCAGCGATGCCAGGAGGGGGTGCGATGACCTCAACCTCCAGATCCTGCCGAGTAGGGTCATGCCCTTGACCCTCAATATCCGTCTCCCAAGCATCAGACGAAGCAAGGCCGGTATTCTCGGGAAGCTCAAACTCAGAAAGCCGCCATACCAGCCTACCGTGACCGCGAACGATCCGGCCCCGACGTGGCCGGACGATTACCAAGCCATNCTGTTCCAGAATTTGCAATGCGGAGCGAGCCGCTTGACGACTCACCCGATACTCCCTTGCTATCTCAGGCTCAGATGGCACGAGCGCCCCCGGCCCAAGCTCCCCACGGTCGATCTTGCGCCGCAGGTCATCGACGATCTGATGTATCCGAAGCTGTCTGGCCACGATTTCCCTCCCCTCTCTTGTTGGACAAGCTTATCTGATCAGTTCACGGTCACACACCCAGGGACGATGTGCCAACTTTCTTTACTTGTTCAAGCCGGGCCCTTCGGGCCCGCGGAGCCCCGCGCCGCACACGCCGCGCCGAACAGGGCCCCAGGTGACTCGCCGCGCGGCACGGGGCCCCGCCTCCCTCCGGTCGGCACCCCGTGGCGCGTCGGCCACCACCCCATTCGGCACGTCGGAACGTCGCAGGGCACCGAGCGAACCCAGCGAACATCACGTGACGATCGAGCACCAGCCGTGCCAGTGCCGTGCCAGGAGTACCGGAATCAGCCGGTCGCCAGCGGTCAACAGGGGACAGCACGAATCGCCCTCTATCAGGGCAAGAGCAGGTAGACCACCCGTAACGGGAGATCTTCCAAGCTGGCCATGCCGGTTCGATCCCGGTCACCCGCTCCACTCTGGGTCAACCGTGTCCGCGCGGAGGCGGACCTTGTCGTTCCGCCATGTCCACCGGGCGGGCCGAACCCCCCGAACCCCCCACGTACCGAACAGACCCGGCT
>NZ_JPGU01000105.1:0-2336 GCF_000732115.1 Frankia sp. CeD | reverse complement strand
CCGGGCGACACCGCCGTACCAGCTGACCTGGGCATCGGTCGGGCCGTCCGGGGTCACCTCGGCCCGCCAGCGATGGACGATCTGCACCACCCCTTGGTTGCACACGCACTTGTAGGACGGCTCGGCAGTCTTCGTCGTCGGTGTGGCCCGGGTGCCCGCCGCGGCTCGGCCCCACGCGGCGGGCTCGGGATCTGCGCGGATGACGGCCGAGTTGCCACCCAGGGCGCCCTGGCCAGTGCGCATGGCCAGTGCGCCCTGGCCTCCGGGCCGACTGTCTCTGTGGCCGATTCGAGCCGCGAGTTCTGCCTTAACTTCACGCCACTTGAGCGTAGACTGAGATCGTGACGACGCTGCCCTTCACGGATGCTCGGAACCGCCTCTCGGAGCTGCTCGACGACGTCGAGCGAACCCATGACCGGGTAGAGATCACACGCCATGGTCATGCCGTGGCGATCCTCGTCTCGCCTGACGACCTCGCGGCGCTGGAGGAGACCGTCGAGGTGTTGTCGAACCGCGAGACCATGCGGCAGTTGGCCGAGTCCCGCGCCGCTGTCGAGGCCGGCGACGTGCTTGACGCCGAGGACCTGGCGGCGCTCATGGCCAAGCGCGCCGCGCCGGATGCCAGGAGACGCTCGTCATGACGGGCGCTGCCGGGCCGTACCGTCTTGAGATCACCGGTCCGGCGGCCCGCGCGCTTGCTGGACGTATACCGGAAAAGGTCGCCACGGCCGTACACGAGTTCATCACCACGACGCTCCTGGAGAACCCGCACAGGCTCGGTAAGCGTCTCCTCTACCCGCCCTACGCTGGAACCTGGTCGGCGCGGCGAGGCATGTACCGGGTGCTCTATGAGATTGACGAAGAGAACCGCATCGTTCTCGTGACCGCCGTAGAGCACCGCGCCGACGCATACCGCGGGCGTTGAGCGGCGAGACCGCAGCGTGCCGGTACGAGCACCGCCGATGTCCCCCTGCTTGCACATATGGCGCCGGAAGCCTGACGAAGCACCGACCCCTTCCTCACGCGTCCGTTGCCTTGCTCCAGCGGGGCTGCCGCCGCGAGCAAACGCAGTCCTGTCCGCCGACGACTTCGGTCAACTCCTCACCTCAGTGAGCCTTTCCGCGCAACGATCGATAGCTCTGCGTGAGCATCACGGACGGTAGGCGGCTGGGTGGCTGAAGGGGGGCGGTGACAACGGAAGCTCACCAGTCGTGAGCAGGCGGTGCTCGTGCTGCGCTGGTTCGCCGACGCCACCCAGGTCACCCAGGTGCGGCGGGCGTTCACCTCAACAACCGTCCGCCCGGCGCTTTCAGCCTTGGCACGCGGCACGTTGAAGAACACCCCCCACCCGGCGTCGAGGATCGACGTGTTAAGCCCAGTCTTGGCGNCCTGCCCGTTGGGCAGGAACGCTCCCGGCCGGTCGGGGTCAGGCTTGGGCGCGGCCCGCTTGACCATACTCTTGATGTTAAGTTTTTCGACGGCGATCAGGTCGTGGTCGCGGACGAGTTCGAGCGCGGTCTTGTTCGCGAGATCGACCCGCTGCCGGGCGACTGCGCGGGACCGCGCCGCAACCCGTGCCACGGCCTTCTTCCGTCGCTTCGAGCCCCACTTCTTGCGGGACAGGTCTCGCTGCGCGTCGGCAAGGCGTTCGGCGGACCGTTCGAGGAAACGCGGGTTGCCGTAGTGGTCGCCGTTCGAGGTAGTCACCAACGACGCGACCCCGACATCCAGGCCGACCACCGCGCCCGTGGGTTCCACCACCGCGGCGGGAACGTCGTCACACGAGAGCACGAGGTACCAGCGGGCACCGTTGCATCGTGATGATCGATAGCGCTCATCACCTATGCCGCCTCGCCTCTCGGCGAGGCGCCCCCGGTCTGACCGGCCGTGGCCGTGCCGGGTTCCCGCTTCCCAGCCACCNGCCCGCTNGCGCGGGTCTTNNGGTCGGCTCCACGGGCGTTTNCCGTCTCCGGTGNACTGGCGGCGACGAGGTGGTGCAGGTTGATCGCGGCGTTGTGGTCGCGGTCGAGTACCAGCCCGCAGGACTGGCAGGTGAANGTGCGCTCGGACAGCGTCAGGCTTGGGTTTCGCCAGCCGCAGCCGGAGCAGGTCTTCGAGCTGGGATACCAGCGGTCGGCGACGACGAGCGTCGATCCGTACCAGCGGGTCTTGTAGGCAAGCTGCCGGCGGACCTCGGCCATGCCGGCGTCGGCGACCGCGCGGGCGAGCCGCCGGTTACGGACCATCCCGGCGACGTGCAGATCTTCGACGACGACCGTGTCGTGGGACCGGGCGAGCCGGGTCGTGAGCTTGTGCAGCCCGTTGTGGCGCTGGTT
>NZ_JPGU01000104.1:1911-2436 GCF_000732115.1 Frankia sp. CeD | reverse complement strand
CTGTCAGCACGTTCCGCGCCCCATACGCCGGGGAGTTCCTCACGGCTGCAATTCCAGGATCTTCGCCGCTTCCGTGGCCTTCGCCCCGATAGTGAGAGGCTCGGCACTCCCTTTCCCACCCCGGAGGGCAGGATCCTCACGACGCCGCAGGCTTCGCTTTATGCTACGGACCGCGCTCTCGCTCCCCCTCTCACAGGGCCTTTGACGCTGGGCTTCGACCCCGCCCGTTTCCAGACGAAGCCGCCAGCCTGCTACCGGGCCTCCTGGCAGCTACCCGGACCGGACTTTCNCCGGCAAGCGACGGTGAGCTTACGAACAGCAGGATCCACCGCTACCTCACGGCTTCACCTCCCGTCCCGCTGGGCGCACACTAAGGAGAACGAAAGTAGCTGGACCGGCTACCAGCNGATGTAGGCGAGGTGGGGGTCACCGAAGAAGCCGATGACAAGCGCAGAGTTCTCCTGGAGCCTGCGAAGTGCGGTGAGGGCGTTGGAGTAAAGATCCGAGACCGATGTAATCATTTTT
>NZ_JPGU01000104.1:0-1686 GCF_000732115.1 Frankia sp. CeD | reverse complement strand
ACCTTGGAGTCGACGGACCCGCCCTGCTGGAGCATGAAATGAAGCTTTCCCTGGGCGCTGACCGCGGAGAGCATGAGAACCGATTTCCGGTCTCCTGTTCGGCTGATCACCGGGGTTTCACCGACGGGAGCCCAAGTCGCGCCGCCGTGNTGGTCGGTGCGGACCGAGGCCTCGTCCCCGAAGTAGACTGTGGCTCCGACCTGCCTCGCCTCAGCACGGATCTTCGGGAACTGTTCGGTCTTCCAGCGCATCACCTTTGCTTCGTCGCGCTGGGTCGCCTGCGTGGTGGGCCGTTGCGGGGACATTCCCCAGCGCCGCAGCATCCTTCCGACCGCCTGTTCAGTGATACTGATTCCGAACAGCCGTGCGATGAGGTCTCGTACAAGCCAGCGGGTCCACAGTTGGAAGTCGAACTGCATCTGGTCCGGGGTTTTGGTGCAGAGGATCGTGTAGATTTGGTCGGCCTGCTGGTCCGTCATTTTCTTTGGCCTTCCAGGAATCGGCTTGGCTCGCAGCGCCTCAATCCCGCCGTCGCGGTACTGCTGCGCCCACGAGAACACCGCCGCCCGGCTGAAGCCCAGTGCTTTTGCCAACTCGTCGGCGTTGGCGCCGTCGTCAACAATCTGGCGCGCCACGCGAATCCTGATTGTTTCCAGTGTTCCGTGGTCAATTTTCCGACCGTCGGGCTTCCGCATGCAATGATTAAATCATGCCGAGTTGCACTTTGTCCAGATACTTTCATTCCCATTAGTACGACGGGTCAGGAGAATCCGTCCTTCGCTATCGGGAACGATCGCACTTACAGCCGGAACAATGCTGTTAGCCGCTGGAGCTTCGGGATCGTTCAAATAGTCAACACGAGGCACAGGTCACCCCTCCTTGTTTTCCAGCACTCGGCTCTGCGCCCAAATTCGCTCAAAACATTCAGCGTAGGTCTCGAACAGGGGTCCGCCGTCGATCTTACGCAGATGGACAATCGGGGCGCGGAATGCGGGCATGCTGTAGATGTGCGGATTGATCAACATCTGATCGTCGAATCGGATGATCGAATTATACAGCACCGTTGCATGAAAGCGGACCTGAAGGTTTTCTACTCCGAGTATCGGTTGATACCAGGAGAGCGCATATCTAATGCGCGCAGCCATCCCAGCGCCAACCCCTTCCTCCTCTCCGCGCGTTCGCACTTCCTCTGATTCGGGGTCGCCGAACGCGATGCGTACTTGCACCCCATCGCCACAACGCCTCTGGANTTCCGGCACCCAGGACGGGTTGGCTTCAGGTAGGTGTAGACCTGCATAGACGAGGATATCGAGCACGCTCGAAGTTTCTTGTAGAAGGGCGAGCCACAGAGCATTCGGGACGGCGCTTCGCTCAATGCCACTTCCACTAAGTCGATCAAGCTGCTACCTGGGGTTTCGTGGGGTTGGCGAGCCTGATCGTGGGCGGGGCGTGGTGGCGGAGGCCGCGCTGGCCGGGTTTCTTGACCGGATACTGGTTGTGGCGCGCCCGGTGGACGACGCGGGGGTAGGTGCGTTCGCGGCGGGTGTTGAGCCGGGTCGGTCGGGTGATGTCGGTGGCGGTCTCACCCTGAGTGCGTGCCCGCTGGTCAGGGGGAAAAAGCCGGGTCGGTGACGACCCGGTCCCGGATGATCCTCACAGCGCGTTTGAACTTGATCCGGTCGGGGT
>NZ_JPGU01000103.1:0-2513 GCF_000732115.1 Frankia sp. CeD | reverse complement strand
GTGTCGGGGGTGATGGTTCAGGTGGTGTGGCTGGATCGGGGGGTGGGGGTTTCCGGGCGGCTGTTGCTGGTTGTTCATCATCTGGTGGTGGACGGGGTGTCCTGGCGGATTCTGTTGCCGGATTTGGCGGCGGCTTATGCGGCTTGTGTGGCTGGTGGTGGGGTGGAGTTGGAGCCGGTGGGGACGGCGTTTCGTCGTTGGGCTCTGCTGGCTCGGGCTCAGGCGCAGGATCCGGTTCGGGTGGCGGAACTGCCTGTGTGGCAGCGGATTCTTACCGGTGATGACGTCCTGTTGGGTGACCGGCCGCTTGATCCGGCCCGTGATGTGGCGTCGAGTATGCGGCAGCTGTCGTTTTCGGTGTCCCTGGAGGTGACGGCGGCGCTGCTCACGACCGTACCTACGCTGTTCCACGCCGGGATCAACGACGTGCTGCTGGCCGGGCTCGCCGCCGCCGTGACCGAATGGCGTCGGCGGCGGGGTGACGGTGCGTCGGAGGCCATCGTGATCGACCTGGAGGGACATGGCCGCGAGCCGCTGGCCGAGGACGTCGAGTTGTCCCGAACAGTGGGCTGGTTCACCAGAGTCCATCCCGTACGGCTGGAACTGCCCGACGTCGACCTTGCGGACCTGCGCGCCGGTGGCCCCGCCGCCGGCCGGATAATCAAGGAGGTCAAGGAGCAGGTGCGGGCGGTCCCCGGCGAAGGCCTGGGCTATGGGTTGCTGCGCCACCTGAATCCCGCTACGCGGCCGGTCCTGGCGGCGCTACCGACCCCGCAGATCGCCTTCAACTACCTGGGCCGCTTCGCCGGTGCCCGTCGTACCGGCGAAGACACGGACTGGCAGCCGATCGGCCTCGACGGGGAGGCCGGCGACCTTCCGGCAGCCCACGTGCTGGAGGCCGGGGGAGCCGTGCGGGACGGGGCGGACGGCCCCGAGCTCACCGTCTCGCTGGCCTGGCCGCCCGGCGTCCTGGCCGAGCCTGCCGTCCGGGAACTGGGCGAGGGCTGGGTGGCGATGCTGACCGGCCTGGCCGAGCACGCCGCGCGCCCCGAGGCGGGGGGACATACCCCGTCCGACTTCCCATTGCTGGAGCTGGGCCAGCGCCAGGTGGAGCAGTTCGAGGCCATGGCGGCAGAGATCGAGAAGGGGACCTCGTCATGAAACGCTCCGCGCTGTCGGAAGTATGGCCGCTCTCACCGTTGCAGGAGGGGTTGCTGTTCCACGCCACGTTCGACGAGCAGGCTGTGGACGTCTACTCCGGGCAGCACGTCATGGAGCTGGAGGGACCGCTGGACGCCGAGGTCCTGCGCGCGTCGGGGCAGGCGATGCTGGACCGGCACGCCAACCTGCGGGCCGGGTTCCGGCAGACGGCCGGGCTTGCCCAGCCGGTCCAGGTCATCGCCGCCAGGGTCGCGCTGCCATGGCGTGAGGCGGACGTGTCGGCGCTGCCTTCGGCCGGAGCCGAGGCGGAGGCCGACCGGCTGGCCGCCGAGGACCTGGACCGCGGATTCGACCCGGCCGTACCTCCGCTGCTGCGGTTCCTGCTGATCCGGTTCGGTGCGCGGCGCCACCGCCTGGTGATCACCAACCATCACATCCTGCTGGACGGCTGGTCGCTGCCGATCTTCAAACGCGAGCTGTTCGGGGTGTACCGGGCGGGCGGCGACTCCAGCGGGCTGAAGCCCGTGCCGCCTTACCGTGACTACCTGGTATGGCTGAGCAGGCAGGACCGCCAGGCCGCGCGAGCGGCCTGGCGCCGTGAGCTGGACGGCAAGCAGGAGCCAACCAGAGTCGTGGTGGCGGACCCGGGCCGGGATCCGGTAATGACCGAGCTCACCGAGCTGCGCCTGGGCCCCGAGCCGACCGGAGCGCTGCGCGAGCTGGCCCAGGCCCACGGGGTGACGCTGAACACGGTCGTGCAGGGGGCGTGGGCGATGCTGGTCAGCCGCCTGGCCGGCCGGTCCGACGTGGTGTTCGGTGCGGTCGTCGCGGGTCGTCCGCCCGAGCTGCCCGGGGTGGAGGACATGCTGGGCCTGTTCATCAACACGCTGCCGGTCCGGGTGCCGCTGGATCCGGCCCAGCGGGTCTGCGACATGCTGGTGGCCTTGCAGGCCCGGCAGTCCGCGTTGACGGCTCACCAGTACCTCGGCCTGGCCGAGATCCAGCGCGAGGCCGGGCCCGGCGCGGTCTTCGACACGCTCGTGGTCTACGAGAACTATCCGTTCGACCCGACGGTGGCACCCGCGGCACCCGCGGCGGCCGACCCGGACAGCCTGCGGGTCACCTCGCGCGGTGGCCGGCAGGCCGCGCACTATCCCCTCACCCTGGGCATACGGCCTGGCCGCGACGGGCTGGCGCTGCACGTGGACTACCGGCCCGACCTGTTCGACCAGCGGACGGCCGCGGAGCTGCTGGCCCGGTTGGTACGGATCCTGGAGGCTGTGGCGGCGGATCCGGGGGTGTTGGTGGGTCGGGTGCCGGTGTTGGGTGCGGCTGAGTGGGTGCGGGTGGTG
>NZ_JPGU01000102.1:0-2517 GCF_000732115.1 Frankia sp. CeD | reverse complement strand
GGGCGGGCGGATGCGCAGGTGAAGATCCGTGGTTTCCGGATCGAGCCCGGCGAGATCGAGGCCGTGCTGTCCGGGCATCCCGCCGTCGACCAGGTCGCGGTGCTCGCCCGGGAGGACCAGCCTGACCGCAAGCGACTGGTCGCCTACGTGGTGCCCGCCTCGGGCACCCGCTTCGATCCCGGGGAGCTCCGGGAGTTCGTGGCCGGGCGGCTGCCCGAGTACATGGTCCCCGCGGTGGTGGTCGAGGTGGCGGAGCTGCCGCTGACCGCCAACGGCAAGCTGGACCGCGCGGCGTTGCCCGCCCCCGACTTCGGTGCTCTGGCGACCGGGCGGGGGCCGCGCACCGCGGTCGAGGAGCGGTTGTGCGCCCTGTTCGCCGAGGTCCTGGACCTGGNGNNNGTCGGGGCCGACGACGGCTTCTTCGACCTCGGCGGCGACTCGCTGCTGGCCATGCGGCTGATCGCTCGCGTGCAGGCCGAGCTGAACGTCGGGATGGACATCCGCGCGCTGTTCGCCGAGCCCACCCCGGCCGGTGTCGCCGGGCTGGTCGGCGAGGGCGGCGCGGCCCGCGCCGCGTTGGTCCCGAGGCCCAGGCCCGACGTGATCCCGCTGTCGTACGGCCAGGCCCGGATGTGGTTCCTCAACCGGCTCCAGGAGGGCAGCGCGGTCTACAACACGCCGTACGCGCTTAACCTGAGCGGAGACCTCGACCGATCGGCGTTACAGGCGGCGCTGACCGATGTCGTGCGGCGGCACGAGGCCCTGCGCACCGTGCTCCCCGACACCGACGGTGTCCCCCGCCAGCAGATCCTGCGGGAGGACCCCGAACTCGTGATCGTCTTCGCCGCGGCGGAGGAGCTGCCCGGTCTGCTGGCGGCCGAGGCGGGCCGCGGCTTCGACGTCGGGCGTGAGCCGCCGTTGCGGGCCCGGCTGTTCGCGCTGTCCGAGCGGGAGCACGTGCTGTCGCTGGTCATCCACCACGTCGCGACCGACGCCTGGTCCATGAGCGTGCTGGCCAGGGACCTGCCCACGGCCTACGCGGCGCGGTCCCGCGGGCAGGCCCCGTCGTGGGAGCCGCTTCCGGTGCAGTACGCCGATTTCGCCATGTGGCAGCGTGACCTGCTGGGCGACGAGTCCGACCCGGACAGCCTGATCAGCGAGCAACTGGCCTACTGGCGCGAGGCACTGGCCGACCTGCCCGCCGAGCTCGCCCTGCCCGCCGACCGGCCGCGCCCGGCCGTGGCGAGCTTCACCGGTGGTGAGGTGCCGATCCGGATCAGCCCCGCGGTGCACGCCCGGCTCACCGACCTCGTGCGCGGCGGCCGGGGAACGCTGTTCATGGTGGTCCAGTCGGCGATCGCGGTGCTGCTGTCCCGGCTCGGCGCGGGCACCGACATCCCCATCGGGGCGCCGGTCGCCGGCCGCGGTGACACCGCGCTGGACGACCTGATCGGCTTCTTCGTCAACACCCTGCTGCTGCGTACCGACGTCAGCGGCGACCCCTCGTTCGAGGAACTGCTGGCCCGGGTGCGGGAGCGGAACCTGGCCGCCTACGCCCACCAGGACGTGCCGTTCGAGCGGCTGGCCGAGGAGTTCCGTGGCCGCGCCCGTCACCCCGTCTTCCAGGTCCTGCTGGCCTTTCAGAACGTGCCGCTGGACACGCCGTGGGAACTGCCGGGACTGACTGTGCGGCCGGTCCAGGGTGACGGGGACGCCGTCGAGTTCGATCTGTCCTTCAGCCTGGAGGAACGCAGGACCGCCGCCGGGACACCGGCCGGCATCGAGGGCGTGGTGCGCTACTCCGCCGACCTNTTCGACCGTTCGACGGTGCGGAGGCTGGCCGAACGTCTGCTGGGCGTGCTGGAGCGCGTCGCCGCCGATCCCACGCTGCGGGTCAGCCAGGTGCCCGTGCTGGGTGCGGACGAGCGTCACCGGGTCCTCCAGGAGTGGAACGACACCGGGGCCGCGGTGGCCGACGGCACGCTGACCGGGGCGTTCGCCGCCCGGGTGGCCGAGTGTCCCGACGCGGTGGCAGTGCTGGACCGGTACGTCACGCTGACCCACACGCACCCGGACACGGCGGCGAACTGGGTTGCGCAGGACCGGTACGTCACGCTGACCTACGCGCGCCTGGACACGGCGGCGAATCGGGTGGCGCGGGATTTGGTGGCGGCTGGGGTGCGGTCTGGTGATCGGGTTGGGGTGGTGATGGAGCGGTCGGTGGAGTTGGTGGCGGTGTTGGTGGGGGNGGTGAAGGTGGGGGCGGCGTATGTGCCGGTGGATGTGGAGTGGCCGGTGGTGCGGGTGGGGCGGGTGCTGGCTGAGGCGGGGGTGCGGGTGGTGGTGGCCGACGACTGGGCGCCTGATCTGCCCGAGTCTGTCGGGGTGGTGTGGGCGGGTGGCTGGGTGGATGGGGAGGGGGAGTGTGGGCCGCCGGCGGTGCGGGTGGGTGCGGATGATGTGGCGTATGTGATGTATACGTCGGGGTCGACGGGGGTGCCGAAGGGTGTGGCGGTG
>NZ_JPGU01000101.1:0-2590 GCF_000732115.1 Frankia sp. CeD | reverse complement strand
CAGATTCGCAGTCCGTGACCGACACGCCGGACCGATTCCCGACCCGTCAACCTCCGTCACGGACGGCCTTACGGCGACGCCTGATTACCGGCGTGCTCTCGAGGACCACCCGTTCGATGCCCTGACAGACTAAATGGTCGGCCAGCTCGATGATCGCGGGGGTGTTCGCCGCGACGTTCCAGGTCTGGGTATACCGCTTGTCCTTCTTGGTCTCGTGCGGGACGCGGGTGCACACCTTGCCGGACGCCTTGGCGACGTCGATCGCGGCGACTCTCGCCACCAGCTGTTCGTGCGCGTCGTCGACGACCTCGACGGGCGGGTTCATCGCGCTGCCGGACCTCCTGACCTCACGGGCGGACACCGAACGGCTGCCCGGGGACCGAAGGGAGATCAGAACTCTGACCGGCGTGCTCGAAGCATAGTGCGCGACCCTGCGGGTCGGGTCCCNGCGGCAGACTAGCCCACGGCCTCCAGGACCAAGAAGCGGACGACGTAAGCGGGCAGCCGGGCTGATCCTTTCACGCCGTCGCGGCGTCCCAAGGGTCAGGGTGACTAGCCCGTATTGTCTACGAGGCGCACGCAGTGCGCCGCGATCTGCTTCGTGACGTCTGCGACATGCTGGACTACATCCGGCCCCTGACCCAGGCCCAAATCTCCGGAACGTGGCGCAATGAGGAGCATGGCAGCGTGATCATCTGCGCGCCCGGTGGGGCGTTCACAGCGACCGACGTGTCGTGCGAGGCGTACCTGCGGGTGGGAAAGAGCGCGACGACCAGCTTCGACGGTCCGCACGCTGCCCGGCTGAGCGACCGCGGGGCCTGGCCGCTGGAGGCCGGCGACTCCAGCGGCCAGCTCACATCGATGCGTGTCGACGCCAAGGGCAACCCGACCGTTCGAGAAGGCTTCAACGCTGTTCTGCGGGTGCGGCGCCTGCCGGACGGCTCCGGATCGCTGGTGCCCGAGGTGACCTACGCGCCCCGCTTCGAGGGCGACTACGCCTACATGCGGCAGTCGTCCGACCGAAGCGGCCGGCGCCCCATTGCTCATAGCGTGAGCAGCTGATCACCGGACAAGACGACTGGTGCGTATGGTGCCGTCGATGACAAAGTCCGTCGAGCCTGGTGCTACGACTTTGTCGCGGAGCGGGCGACGCGGAAGCCGACGTCATCGAGCCGCAGTGTGGGGTGGCTCCGGCGGCGGACGGATGCCCGGCAGCTCCAGTGTTCGTCGAACCAGCCGCCGCCGCGCAGAACCCGGTAGGTGCCGTAGGCCTCCGGGTCGTAGACGTCCCAGCACCATTCCCAGACATTGCCGAGCGTGTCGTGGAGGCCCCAGTCGTTCGGCTGCTTGCCGCCGACGGGATGGGACCGCTCATCGGAGTTGTGCCGGTACCAGGCGATGTCGTTGAGAGCGCCGTAATGGGGTCCGGTCGTCCCGGCCCGGCAGGCGTGTTCCCATTCCGCCTCGGTCGGAAGGCGGTAGCCGTTCGCCGTCTCGTCCCACTCAGCAACCTCCGCGAGCGGGTCCAACCTGTACACGGGACTCAACCGCTCCTGCTGTGACAGAGCGTTGCAGAACGCCGCTGCGTCCCACCAGGAGATCTCGACGGCGGGCAGGGGCCCGTCGGCGGGGGAGGGTGGCGGGCCTCCGGTGACCCGCTGGTACTCCGATCGAGTGACGGCGGTAGTCGCGAGCGCGTACGAAGCAACCACCGTTTGCCAGGTTCTCTCGGTGCGTCGGTCCGACAAAGTCACCGTTCCGCCAGTGATGAATATCATATCTTTACCCATGGCTTGCCCTTCGTGATGCTCGTTCGTCGATCCGTTACCCAATGTAGCGACCTAGTCGCCTCCTCTGCTTCCGTCGCCGATGTCGATCGTTGCTGACTCGGTGGCGGCCGCTGCCTCGCGTCCGCGACGGCCAAACTTCCTCGGATTCTCCGCCCCGGCAGCGACTCTGACCTGCTGGAAAGCTGACCGCATGGGAAAAGATCGTTAAGTAAGCCGTATCGCGCAATGCCTAGAAGTGATCTTAGGTTTGCTTGTCAACCGACAATTTTGCCGAGGCGCTGGCTACGGAGCCCCTTCGTTTCTCGTAACGTTCTGCAACGGGTCAACGCAGAGTCGCTGTGTTGTCAGTCCTGATGTCAAGCCTTGACACCCCCGAGTGTCTTCATGGATGCTTCTCGTGTTCGGGTCTCCGTGGCCGGATTGCTGGCGCGGCCGACGTGTCCGACTCCGGCTGCGGGAGGGGTGACTCGTCACTAAAAGAATCCTGTGCGGTCGATCTTAACCTTCGAGTGGGATCAGCCTCGCGGCTGTGTGAGATTCGTTGGATGATCGAGATCGCCTGAGATGCGTTTGTTGACCGTATCTGCCGATTAGAAGGCTGCGTCCATGTCTCCGTGATCGTGTGCCTCTTCGCGTCTCGCGTCGTGTCGGGCGAATAGCCTTTGTGTAAGCATCTACGGATGCCGGATCGTTTGGTTTAGCGATTGCGCTCTCTACTGAGCCTTTTCAATCTCTGTTTGTCTGATTCTTTCGGCCGTTAAGGATCACCAATTGACGAATTGAACGGGCACTGGTTCCGG
>NZ_JPGU01000100.1:0-2642 GCF_000732115.1 Frankia sp. CeD | reverse complement strand
GGTGTGGGAGGAGCTGCTCGGTGTCGAGCGGGTGGGGTTGCGAGACAACTTCTTTGATCTGGGTGGTCATTCCCTGCTGGTAGCCCGCATGGTCGCCCGCCTTCAGCAGGCGCTCAGGGTGCCGATTCCGGTGCGGATGCTTTTCGAGACCCCGATTTTCGGTGAGTTCTGTGATCGCATCGAAGGCGCCGCGTCGGCCGGCGCTGGTCTCCCCCCGATCGAGGCGGCGTCGCGCGTGGCGGGCGTTCCGGACGAGTCCCGGGCGACCGACGCACAGGAGCGCCTGTGGTTCCTGCAGCAGTTCGACGAGGACGCGGGTCGCGCTTATCACCTGCATGGCACGTTCCGGATCGAAGGTCCGGTGGACCGGATGGCGCTGCAGCGGGCCCTCAACGACGTGGTCGACCGGCACGAGGTGCTGAGGAGCCGTTGCGTGCGTCTCGGCGCGGAGCTACGGCAGATCGTCGATCCGCAGGCCCGCGTGGNTCTCGGCGCCGTGGACCTGAGGTCGGTCCCGGACGAGCGGCGGCCGGCAGCCATGCGGGACGCCGCGCGTGAACAGGGCCGCCGGCCGTTCCAGCTCGACCGCTCCCCTCAGCTACGGGCGACGCTGTACCGGCTGGGCCAGACCGAATACGTGCTGGCCGTCACCACCCACCACATCTTCGCCGACGGCTGGTCCGTGCAGATCCTGATCCGGGAGCTGGTCGAGCGGTACGAGGCGCATCTCGGCGCGGGCGCGACGGCGCGACCGCCGGCTCGGCTCCAGTTCGCGGACTATGCCCGCTGGCTGCGCGGCACCGAGCGCGGCGAGCGGCGGGCGCGCGAGCGGGNGNACTGGTCACAGCGGCTCGCGGGCCTGCCCGACCTCGTCCAGCTGCCCACCGACCGTCCGCGGCCTGCGGTGCAGACGTTCGAGGGCGCCGTTCGGCGCTTCCCCGTCCCGGCCGAGCTGGTCCGGGCGCTACGTCAGCGCTGTCGGGATGAGGACGTCACGCTCTACATGGCCGCGCTGGCCGCCTGGGCGATGGTGCTGGGTCGGCATGCCAACCAGGAGGACTTCGGCATCGGCACCCCCGTCGCGAATCGCCCGCTGCCGGAGCTCGAGTCCCTGATCGGCTTCTTCGCCAACACCGTCATCATCCGGGCAGATCTTGGCGGGCGCCCCACCGTCCGGGAGCTGCTGCGCCGGATGCGGGATGAGTGCCTGGGCGCGTACGCGCACAGCGAGCTGCCGTTCGAGTCCCTGGTGGAGGCGCTGCATCCGCACCGCACCCCGGACCGCAACCCGCTGTTCCAGGTGATGCTCGGCATGCACGAGGCCGTGCTTGGCCCAATCCGGCTGGGCGAGGCGATGCTGACCCCGTTGCCGGACGACCCCGGCGGGGCCAAGTTCGACCTGTCGCTCTTCCTAGCTCAGGATGGCGACCAGCTGCAGGGGATGCTGGAGTACCGCACGGCGCTCTTCGACGAGGCCACCGTGCAGCGGCTGCAGCACCACTTCCTCGCCGCCCTGTCGGCGGTGGCGTACCTGCCGGAGCGGCCGGTCGACGAGGTGCCGCTGCTGTCGGCCGAGGAGCGGCACCGGATCACGGCCAGATGGAACGAGACGGCCATGGTTGTCCCCGAGCCGGGGCCCGTCCCGCTGCGGCTCGCCGCGCAGGCGGCGCTGACCCCGGACTCCGTCGCTCTGGAGGCCGGCGGGGTCACGCTGACCTACCGGCGTCTCATCGCCCGGGTCGAGGCCACGCGCGAGGCGCTGCGCCGCCGCGGCATCGGGCGAGGCGACCGCGTCGCCGTCTGCCTGGAGCGTGGCCCCGACCTGGTAGTGGCGCTGCTTGGTGTGCTGGCCTGTGGCGCCGCGTACGTACCGCTGGACCCGCACCACCCCGCGCAGCGGCTGCGTCACATCGTCGCGGACGCCGCTCCCGCACTGATCCTGCTCGACGACCCTGCGGTGCCTTTCGCAGACGGCCTGGCCAGCCTTGTGATCGCCGACGTGGGCGACGGCGAACCGGACGCACAACCAGCGGACTGGTCCACGGGCCTGACCGCCCAGGACCTCGCCTACCTGATCTACACCTCGGGTTCCACTGGCATGCCCAAGGGCGTGATGATCAGCCACGGCGCTCTGGCCAACTTCCTGACGGCGATGCGCGACATGCTTCCGTTGCGGGCGACCGATGTGTTCGTCGCGGTCACCACCCACGCCTTCGATATCGCGGCGCTGGAGCTGTTCTTGCCACTCACCCTCGGAATGCGCACAGTGCTGGCGACGTGGGAGCAGGCCACGTCCGGAGCCGAGCTCGCCGGGCTACTGCGCACGGCCGGCGCTAGCGCAATGCAGGCGNCCCCGGTCACCTGGCGGACGCTCCTGGACTCCGGATGGGACTGCCCTGAGGGCTTCCTCGCCCTCTGCGGCGGCGAGGCCCTGCCCGCCGATCTGGCCGCGGATCTGCTGCGCGCAGGCGTTCGGCTGTGGAACCTCTATGGCCCGACGGAGACCACGATCTGGTCGACGGCGACAGAGTTGACGGCTGGTGTGGGTGTGTCGGTGGGCCGGCCGGTGGCGAATACGCGGGTGTTCGTGCTGGATGGGGGTTTGGCGCCAGTGCCGGTGGGGGTGTGTGGTGAATTGTTTA
>NZ_JPGU01000099.1:0-2668 GCF_000732115.1 Frankia sp. CeD | reverse complement strand
GTCCGCGCAGGCGCGGACCGCCGCCGGCCGGCCTTTGCCGAGCGTTGCGCCGATGCGCGCTCCGGCTTTGGCCGGGGTATCGTCCGCTCTGGAAGGACGGTCGCGTGTCGCCCGGTCAGGTGTGGTGGACGCGGGGTGGGCCGCCGGGGAGCATGACGGTGAGGAAGTGATCCTGGTCGACGAGACCACCGAGGAGCGAGGCGCCCGTTTCGAGCAGGACGCCCTTCCCTACCTCGACCAGCTGTATGCGGCAGCCCTGCGCATGACCCGTAATCCCGCCGACGCGGAGGATCTCGTGCAGGAGACCTTCGTCAAGGCGTTCGCGGCCTTCCACCAGTTTCAGGCGGGCACGAATCTCAAGGCCTGGCTCTACCGGATTCTGACGAACACGTTCATCAACACGTACCGCAAGCGGCAGCGCCAGCCGTTGCAGAGCCCCACCGAGCAGGTGGAGGACTGGCAGCTCGCCGAGGCGGGGTCGCATACGTCCAGTGGGCTCAAGAGCGCGGAGACCGAGGCGTTGGAACACCTGCCGGACAGTGACATCAAGGACGCCCTGCAGGCCCTGCCCGAGGACTTCCGCATGGCGGTGTACCTCGCCGACGTCGAGGGCTTCGCCTACAAGGAGATCGCGGAGATCATGGGTACGCCGATTGGGACCGTGATGTCCCGGTTGCACCGCGGTCGCCGGGGTCTGCGGAAGTCCCTGGAGAAGTACGCCTTGGACCGTGGGCTCGTGGCGGCCGGTTCCGCCGACGGCGAGGGCGGTGCGTCGTGAGCTGCGGCGGTCCACACGAGATCGATTGCCGGAAAGTGCTCGACGCGGTTTTTCTGTATCTCGACGGTGAGTGTGAGGGCGGGCAGCAGAATCTGATTCGGGCCCACCTTGACGAATGCTCCCCCTGCCTGCGCGAGTTCGGAGTGGAGCACGAGGTGAAGATGCTCGTCGCCCGTAAGTGCGGCGGGGAGCGGGCGCCCGAGTCGCTGCGGGCGAGCCTGCTCGCCCGGCTGCGGGCCGCCCGGGTGGAGATCGACGCCGCCGAGTACCGGCCGGAGTAGCTGGGGCCCGCCGGAGTAGCTGGGGCCGGACGGAGTATCGGGCAGCCCGGGGGCGGGCCGTGGCTGCCACGGCCCGCCGGGTGGCTCAGGTGTTCGGGCGCTTGCCGTGGTTGGCCTTGTTCTTCGCCCGTGCGCGCCGCTTGCGCTTCTTCTTCGCCATCAGGAATCTCCCTCCGTTCTGCTTCGACGTGCAGTCATCGTGCCAGTCCGCACCGACGGGAGGTGACCGGCGGGTCCGTCGAGGCCGTCGTCCTCGTCGGCGTCGCCGAACCCATCCGGTGAGCCATCGCCGAGGTTCCCCTGGGCCGGAGACTGTACCGCCCTGGCGTGGCGGCGGGCCTGCAACGTGCGCCACGCCCGCACGGGGGCCAGCGTTCCGAACAGTCCCAGCGCCGCGGCGATCGCCACGTCGCCGACGCTGACGACCGCGGGCGTCCAGGGCAGGGGCAGCGGGATGATGTCACTGAGCAGGCGCAGGACCGTACCATCCCCGGCCGGCGTGTGAAATGCCGAGGTCAAGATGTCGGAAATCGGTACACCGGCGTGGTCGGCCCCCCACCGCGACACCGGCATCTGGCCGCCGTTCGCGGTGATGACGGCGGCGTTGGAGATGAGACCGGTGACCAGGAGACCGAGTCCGGGCAGGCGGTTGTTCGCGCTGGCGAACAGGGCTGTGACCACGGCGGCCGCGATCCACGCCGGGCTGTGCAGGGCGGGCACGAGTCGGCCGATCGCGAGCACCAGGACCGCCGCGGCGAGCAGCCATGGTCGGGAGACATCGATGCGGGCGAGGGCGCCGAGAGTTCCGCCGCGGGCGAGGCCGACGCCCAGACCGCATAGCAGGGTCAGCACCAGAAGTACGAGCACATGCGTAGTGTGCGGTGTTATGAGCGACAGTCCCAGCACCGGGCGGTCGCGTCGCCCCAGCGTGCCGGCCCGGATACATCCGGGGCCCAGGGACGTTGGTCGGACAGCCTCGGCGCACTACGCTCTTGCCAGATTCACCGCCGCTGAAGGGAGCCTGATGGCCGAGGAAGTCCGCGCTGAGATGGTGGCCAACGTCTGGAAGGTCGTCGTCGGTGTGGGAGACCCGGTGAGCGCCGGTGACGCCCTGGTGATCCTCGACTCGATGAAGATGGAGATCCCCGTGATCAGCGAGGACGGCGGGACGGTCGCCCGGATCGCGGTGCAGGAGGGCGACGTCGTCCAGGACGGTGACCTGATCGCCGTGGTCGAGCCGCTCCCCGCCGCCTGATCGTCCTTGTTCGGCGGGGTAGCGGCTGAGAGATCCGATGCCTCGGGCGATGTCCTAAGCTGCCCATTATGGACGCCGCGTTTTGTGACCGTTGCGGTCAGTTGGCCAGTGTGGGCAGCCACGAGGCCTGCCGGCGGGCCCGCGATCTGGAGCCACCCCGCTACTGTCGAGCCTGCCGGCGGCGGATGGTCGTCCAGGTCACCCCGGTGGGTTGGTCGGCCCGGTGCGCGGAGCATGGGCTGCTCTCGGTCTGAGCTCGCCGACCCCGCCGGGCGTGGGCGAGGAGGAGGGTGACGTCGTCGTCGTAGCCGTCGTTGCCGTCGTTGCGGTTGAGGAGGGTCAGTAGCCGGTCCG
>NZ_JPGU01000098.1:0-2890 GCF_000732115.1 Frankia sp. CeD | reverse complement strand
TGCTGGTTGTTGGGGCTCCGCCCCAAACCCCGGCCCTCACTCTGGAGGAGGGGGAAGGCGCGGCACGTCCGCTGATCGCCTCCGCCGCCCGACCGACGGAGGAGATCAGCTCAGCCGGGGCTCTGTGAAAGATCAAAACCCGGGTCGGGTGGCGTGGAAGCCCCCGAACCCGGGTTTGNTCAGCCGTGGGTCAGGTCATGCCGCGAGCGGTGTCCGCTGTTCCTCCGGGTCGAGCAGGGAATCGGCGAGGGCACGGCCGATCGCGTCGCCGGTGTCGAGGGGTTCGCGTGCGACCAGCAGCCGCACCCCCGTCCGGCGCAGCAGGCCCAGGACCGCCATCCGCCCGGTTTCGGTGGCCGCGAGCCGTTCCAGCGTGTCGACCACGACCACGCCGTACGCCCCCGACCTGACCAGCCGGACGACCGCCGACCAGGCGTGCGGGCCCGACCCGATCTGACGGACCGCACCTCCGGCCTGCCAGCCGCGCGCCGTGCACGCCGCCGCGAACACCGCCCGCTGGTCTGCCAGGTCGCCGTAGCCGCCGGCATCCTGACGGATGAAGTGCAACGCCCGCAGCGAGCCCGCCATCACCGGCCCCCGTCCCGACGATGACCACCGGGCCAGCCGTTGATCTGCGAGTAGTACCACTGGCTCGCCGCCGACCCCGCGACCGTCAGCGAGTCCCACCAGCGCGCCGCCACGTCGTACGGCATGTCACTGGCCACGCTCACCCGCACCCCGGCCGGAAGCAGCAGGGTCGGACGCATCACCGAGAACCGAGGACCCGGCATCGGAAGATGCACATCCGCCGACTCCGCCGGATGCACCTGGAGATCCACGCTCGTCACCGACCGGTTACCGCCACCGATCGGCCCATATGGCACCATGGCCATGGGTTCCACACTCCTGTTCACGCAGGATTTGGGATCAAGGCCCGGAGATTGGTGCTGGTAACACCACTCCGGGCCGCCTATTCACTTACCTTCCACCATCCATAAGACCCTGAAGATCCACACCATGCAGGCATTTCGCGCGGATGGGAATGTTTCACAGGAAACGCCCACGCCGTTTTTTGCCGGCATGGTCACCGTTTCCTGCCTCCATTCATGGAATGGCCGTTCGTGTCGTCGGACCCCATGCGGGCAGCCCCGAGGTGCGGAGCGAGCGCCAGACCAAGGGCTGGGACGGAGAGCCGGACCGAGCTGCGAGCGAGGTTCGGCGCCCAGTCGGCCCGACCGTCGGGCGGCATCCCCAGAGACTCCAACCAAGTACTACGGTCGCCACCTGTATGGATCGCCGCAGGACGTCCGCATCCACTTCGGTTCTGTGTCGCAGATCACGGTGTACTTTCGGTTCTGCGATGAAGATCCCGAAAGCGCAAATACACCCAGCCGGGGGGCATCTTTTCCGAATGATCACTAACGTCCGAGATGCCGCTTTCCAAGCCGATCCAGGGTCCAGCCGAGCGCCATGGCGGTCGTGAGGGTATTGGTGTGGTCGGGGCCGAGGGTGGCGCGTTGGCGGGTGAGGGNGTCCTCGAACAGGGTGCGTGCCGCGGCGTGCTCGCCAAGGTTGCCCAGGGGCGACCTGAGCAAGTTGGCGGTCGCGAGGGTGTGGGTGTGATCGGGGCCGAGGGTGCGGCGTTGGTGGGCGAGTAGATCTTCGGTGCTCTGCTGGTCATGCGGGTCAGGGGATGTGTCGGTGGGTGCGGGTTCGTTTGCGGGGAAGGCCGGTTCGTGGGTTGGTGGGTTCGGTCGGTGTGTGGGGAAGTTGGGGGGTGTGGTGGGTTTAGCGCGTCCGGTGAGGGTGTGGCGGACGTGGTCGAGGAGGTGTCGGCCGGCTTTGTCGGCGTCGTGGTGGAACAGGTCGATGGAGACGACGGCGCCGAGGAGTCCTGGCCGTGGGCAGTCTTCGACCCGTACCGGGAGGAGTTTGCGTTTGAAGCCGTGAGGGTCGGCGGCGTGGGCGGCTTGCCATTCGGCATGGCCGTAGATCGAGGTCAGGTAGGCGCCGGAGAGTACGGCGAGGGTGTGTCGGGCGTGTTGGACGCCTTGTTGCATGCGGATCTGCCAGTTCGATCCGGGGACGAAGTCCCAGGCTTGGACGAGGACGCGGTAGCCGTCTGCTTCGAGCTGCCAGGAGATCCACTCCGCCCATTCGCGATCAACTGCCGTGTACGAGACGAAGAAGTCCCAGTCCGGATCGGAACCGGTCGCGTCGTCCGTGTTGCCCCCGTCGGTCACCCGGCCAGTGTGCCACCGGCACAGACCGCGTCAGGTCGTCCTACTACGGACTCCGCGGGCCCCCGAATCTGTGATATAGGACACGGTGTACTTTCGTTTGCGCGACGATACGCGGCAGTTGACACCTCGGCAGGAAGAACAGCCGCCGCGCGGGACGCTGAACGACGGCACCTGCCCGACTCCGCTGGACCGCCCCGGGGGGATCCTTATCCTCCCGCCCCGAGGCCTCCGAGGCCCTCCCACGTCCGGGGAAGGGAGAGCCGGACGTGAGAAAGACGCCCGGATACCAGGGCTCCGTCAAAGTCTGTTTTGGCTGGTCAGGGCGATGATCTGGAGGACGAGCCCAGGGTCTCTGATGGTGGCTCGGCGGGCCTGTCTGATGTTCTTGTAGCCTGCCAGGCGTAGTGCGCTGATCGTGGTATCGCGGGCGATGGCCCAGTTCAGGGCGGCGTTCTTGGTGCGGATGGTGTGGCGGTCCTCGTCCATGGTCCGGTCGCGGACATGGTGAATGGCCTCGACCGTCCAGTGGCCACGAGCCCACCGGGCCAGCTGCGCGGGGCTGGCCTGGTCGGTGGACAGGCTCGTGACCAGGTAGAACTCCTCGGTCGAGGTCGCAGCCGGGCTGGTCGTGGTCTTCTTACGGCGGG
>NZ_JPGU01000097.1:0-2919 GCF_000732115.1 Frankia sp. CeD | reverse complement strand
GGTGCGTGAGGATGAGCCGGGGCAGAAACGGTTGGTCGCCTATGTCGTCGCCTCCGAGGGGGAGGTGCTCGACACCGTCCAGATCCGCGACTTCGTGGCGGGCCTGCTGCCCGACCACATGATCCCTTCAGCCGTGGTCGTGCTCGACGCGCTGCCGCTGACCGCCAACGGCAAGGTCGACCGTGCCGCCCTGCCCGCCCCCGACTTCGCCGGCCTGGTGACCGGCCGGGAGCCGCGCACCTCGGTCGAGGAATCGCTGTGCACCCTGTTCGCCGAGGTGCTGCGCCTGGAGCGGGTCGGGGCCGACGACGACTTTTTCGACCTCGGCGGTGACTCCCTGCTGGCCATGCAGCTGATCGCACGGATCAGGAACCTGCTGCGGACGGCGCTGACCATCGGCGAGCTGATGGCCGAGCCGACACCCGCCGGGGTCGCCACGCTGGTGCGGGCCGGCGGCGACCCGGCGGCCGACGAGCCGGTGCTCGCGCCCGTGCAACGGCCCGAGGCGGTGCCGCTGTCGTTCGGCCAGGCCCGGATGTGGTTCCTCAACCGGCTCGAGGACGGCGAGGCGCTCTACAACATCCCGGTGCAGCTGCGGCTGCGCGGCGACCTGGACCGGACCGCGCTGTGGGCCGCGCTCGGCGACGTGGTCACACGGCACGAGAGCCTGCGGACGGTGTTCCCCGACCCCGACGGCATCCCGCGGCAGCAGATCCTGACCGCTGAGGCCGCACGCCCCACGCCTGTGGTCGTACCGACCGACGAGGACGAGCTGCCCAGCCGGCTGACGGCCGAGGCCACCCGGGGCTTCGACGTGAGCCGCGACCTGCCGGTACGGGCCACGCTGTTCGCCGTGCCCGACGGCAGCCACGTGCTGTCACTCGTCGTCCATCACATCGCCGCGGACGGCTGGTCGATGGGGGTGTTCGCCCGGGATCTGGCCACGGCCTACGCGGCGCGGCGGAACGGGCAGGCCCCGCCGTGGGCGCCGCTGCCCGTGCAGTACGCCGACTACTCCATCTGGCAGCGCGAGGTCGCGGCCGGCGAGGACCGGTCGGACGCGCACCTGGCGTACTGGCGGCAGGCGCTGGCCGACCTGCCCGCCGAGCTGAACCTGCCGGTGGACCGGCCCCGCCCCGCCCTGCCCGGCTTCCAGGCCGGATCCGTGCCCATCCGGCTCGGCGCGCGGACACACGCCCGCCTGGCCGACGTGGCCAGGGGCCAGGCTGCGACGCTGTTCATGGCGGTGCAGGCGGCCGTAGCGCTGTTGCTGTCCAAGCTGGGCGCGGGCAGCGACATCCCGCTGGGCACGGCAGTGGCCGGCCAGGGGAACGCCGCGCTGGACGACCTGATCGGTTTCTTCATCAACACCCTCGTCCTGCGCACCGATGTCGGCGGTGACCCGACCTTCGTCGAACTCGTTGGCCGGGTCCGCGAGGGCGACCTGGCCGCCTTCGCCCACCAGGACGTGCCCTTCGAGCGGCTGGTCGAGGAATTTCACCCGGCCCGATCCCTGGCCCGCCACCCGCTGTTCCAGGTGATGCTCGGCTTCCGGAGCACCCCGCAGCGGGAGTGGCACCTGGCCGGTCTCGACACCCAGGTGATGCCGTCGCAGGCCGCCACCGCCAAGTTCGACCTGTCCTTCGACCTCGCCGAGTACCGCGATGAGGCGGGCGCGGCGGCGGGCATCGACGGGGAACTGCACTACTCGGCCGACCTGTTCGACCGGCGGACGGCCGAGGACCTCGTCGTACGGCTGGTCCGGGTGGTTGAGGCGGTCGCGGACGACCCGCACCTGCGGGTCAGCCAGGTCGACGTGCTGGACGACGCGGAGCGGGCCAGGATCGTCGGCGAGTGGAACGACACCGGCGTACCCCTCGGCCACACCAGGCTCACCGCGGCGTTCGATGCCCAGGTGGCCGCCCGCCCGGACGCGGTGGCGGTGGCGGCAGGAGATGTGCGGCTGTCGTACGCGCGGCTGGCGCAGGCCGCGGACCGGGTCGCGCACAGGTTGGCGGTGGCGGGCGTACAGCCGGGTGACCTGGTCGGCGTGGCGCTGGAGCGCTCGGCCGAGCTGGTGGCGGTGCTCATCGGGGTGCTCAGGGCGGGCGCGGCCTACGTGCCGGTCGACCTGGAGTGGCCTTCGGCCCGGGTGGCGCAGGTGCTGGCCGGGACCGGTGTGGTGGTGGCCTCGGCGGGGNTCGCCGCGCCGCCGGGCGTGGGCGTGGTGCCGGTGGGCGACTGGGTGCTGTCCGGGCCGCCGCTGACGCCGCCGTACGTCGTGGCAGGCCACGGCGACCTAGCGTACGTGATGTATACCTCGGGATCGACGGGCGTACCGAAGGGCGTGGCGGTGACGCACGCCGGGGNCGTCTCCCTGGCCGCCGACCGGCACTGGTCCGGCGGGGCTGATCAGCGCGTGCTGTTCCACGCCCCGCACGCCTTCGACGCCTCGACATGGGAGCTGTGGGTGCCGCTGCTGGCGGGCGGCCAGGTCGTGATCGCCCCGCCGGGACCGCTGGATGCCGCCGGGCTGGCCGAGTTGATCTCCGGTGCCGGGCTGACGGCCGTGCACGTGACCGCCGGTCTGCTCGCGGCGCTGGCCGAGGAGGACCCCGGCTGTTTCGCCGGGCTGCCCGAGCTGCTGACCGGCGGGGACGTGGTCAGCGCCACCGCCGTCGCTCGCGTCGCGGCCGCGTGCCCGGACACCGTCGTGCGGCACCTGTACGGCCCGACCGAGATCACCATGTGCGCGACCGTGTTCGACATCCGGCCGGGGGAGGAGGTCCCCGGGCCGCTGCCGATCGGGCATCCGCTGGACAACACCCGGACCTATGTGCTGGATGATCTGCTGCAGCCGGTGCCGCCGGGGGTGGTCGGTGAGCTTTATCTTGCGGGTCCGGGGCTGGCTCGTGGTTA
>NZ_JPGU01000096.1:0-2939 GCF_000732115.1 Frankia sp. CeD | reverse complement strand
CGGTGAAGCGGCCCATGTAGTTGAAGCCGATCTGTGGGGTGGGTAGCGCCGCGAGGACCGGGCGCGTGTCAGGGTTGAGGTAACGCAGCAGCCCGTAGCCGAGGCCGTCGCCCGGCACGGCACGAAGCTGCTCCTTGACCTGCTTGACCGCCTGCCCCGCGGCGTCGCCGCCGGCGCGTATCCGGGCGAAGTCGGTGCTGCCGGGGTCCAGCCGGACGGGATGGATCTCGGTGAACCAGCCGACCGTGCGCGACAGGTCCACCCCCTCGGCCAACGGCTCACGGCCGTGCCCCTCCACATCCACCAGCACCGGGCCGGAAGTCCCCCGCCACTCGTTGACCGCCACCGTGAACCCCGCCAGCAGCACATCGTTGATCCCGGCATGGAACGCCGCCGGAACACTGGTCAGCAACTCGGCGGTGACCTCGGAGGGCACACTCCGCGACACGCGGCGCATGTCAGCCGCGACGTCCCGGTCCGGGTCCAGCGGGCGGCCACCGATCAGTGGCTCCTCCACCGCCAGCATCCGCTCCCACCGCGGAAGCTCGGCCGCCCTGTCCTGGGCCTGCGCGGCGGCCAGCAGCGCCCAGCGCCGAAACGAGGTGCCAACCGGGTCAAGCTCCACCGGGCTGCCAGCGGCCACCGCCCGGTAGGCCGCGGCCAGGTCCGGCNCCAGCNCCCGCCAGGACACGCCGTCGACCACCAGGTGGTGTGCCACCAGCAGCACCCGGCCCGGAAGCTCGCGGCCCCGGTCCAACCACACCACCTGGACCATCACCCCGGCCCGCGGGTCGAGGCGCTCGGCGGCGGCCCGGCCCTGTACCGCCGCCAACTCGGCGAGCTCGTCGTCGTCCAGGCCCACCGCCTCGACCCGCCGCACCAACTCCCCGGCCACCGACCCCACCGCACCCACCGACCCGGCGGCGGGGATGTCAAGCCGCCACGACGCGGTGTCGTGCTCGTCGGGGCAGACCAGCCTGGCCCGCAGCGCGTCGTGATGGTCCAGCACGGCCTGGACCGCGGTGTTCAGGTGATCCTGGTCCAACCCGGCCGGGACCACGGCGAGGACCGACTGGGAGTACCGCCCGGCCAGCCCGGCCAGGCCCGCGTGCCCGGCCATCCGGTGCATGACCGGGGTGAATGGCNCCTCGCCGNCCCCCACANCCNCCGGCCCGCCACCACCGGCACCCTCNCCCGCCACCACGGCCAGCGCCGCCGGAGTCCTGCACTCAAACACCTGACGAGGCGTAATCACCACCCCCACCCGGCGGGCACGAGCAACAAGCTGCATCGACACGATCGAGTCACCACCCAAATCGAAGAAACTGTCCTCGACCCCGACCCGCTCCAGATGCAGCACCTCCGCGAACAAACCACACAACACCTCCTCCACCGCGGTACGCGGCTCCCGACCACCCACCCGATCCGCAAAATCAGGAACCGGCAACGCCACCCGATCCACCTTGCCATTGACCGTCAACGGCAAAACCGGAAGCACCACCACCACCGCCGGCACCATGTACTCCGGCAACCGAGCAGCCGCAAACCCCCGAATCCCAGCAGTATCAACCGCCACCCCCCCAGCCGGCACCACATACGCCACCAGACGCCGCTGACCCGGCAGATCCTCCCGCACCACCACCGCAACCTGACCCNCCCCCGGACACCCCGCCAAAACCACCTCAACCTCACCCGGCTCAATCCGATAACCCCGCACCTTCACCTGACTATCCACCCGGCCCACATACACCAACTGACCCGCACCAGACCAGCGAACAAGATCACCAGNCCGGTACANCCNCCCNCCCCCGAACGGGCACGCCACAAACCGCTCCGCCGTCAAACCCGGCCGGTTCAAATACCCCCGCGCCACACCCACCCCAGCCACATACAACTCCCCCACCACACCAGACGGCACCGGCTGCAGAAAAGAATCCAACACAAACACCCGCGCGTTACGAATCGGCCGCCCGATCGGCACCACACCCCGACTAACCACCTCCCCCGGCTCCACCCGATACTCCAGACACCCAACCGTCGCCTCGGTCGGCCCATACTCATTGACCACCACCGCCGCCGGATGACGCCCACGCCAGACAGCAAGCATCTCCCCGGTCAGCTGCTCCCCACCCACCACAAGATGCCCCGCACCCACCGACACACCCGACTCAGCCAACAACCGCAGATGACTCGGCGTCACCTTCACCAACAACCGCTCCCCCGACCCGGCAGCCAACTCCCCAACAAACACACNCCCCCCCGACAGCAACGGCCCGAACAGCGCCGTCACCGTCAGATCAAACGCCACCGACGAATGCAACAACGACCCGCCAGCCACACTCGGATACCGCTCCCCCACATGCGCCAGATAATTCACCACCGACCGATGAGAAACCACCACACCCTTCGGCACCCCCGTCGACCCCGACGTATACATCACATAAGCCGGATCAGCCACCGACAACGGCCTCAACCGACCCGGAACCGTCGCCGGCCGCGCCGCCACCACCCCAGCCGTCCCAGCCTCATCCACCACCACCCGAAACGCGGAATGCTCAGGCAACAGACCCTCCGTCGCCACCGTGCACACCACCGCCACCGGACCCGCATCATCCACCATGAACCCCACCCGCGACGCCGGATAATCCGGATCAACCGGCAGATACGCCGCACCAGCCTTCAACACCGCCAACACCGCCACCACCAGATCCNCCGNCCGCGGCACCACCACCGCCACAATCCCCCCCGGCCCCACCCCCCCAGCAATCAGATGCCACGCCAACCGATTCGCCGCCGCCTCCAACTCCCCATACGACAACCGCACATCCCCATCCACCACCGCCAACGCACCCGAAGACACCACCACCCGAGCCTCAAACAACCCCGGCAACGTCACCCCCGGCACCACCGCACCCGTCGCATTCCACTCCCCCACCAGC
>NZ_JPGU01000095.1:0-3068 GCF_000732115.1 Frankia sp. CeD | reverse complement strand
GATGGTGTGTTGGTGTATGTGGGGCGGGTTGATGCGCAGGTGAAGATTCGTGGGTTGCGGATCGAGTTGGGTGAGGTTGAGGCTGTTTTGGCGGGGGATGGGGCGGTGGGTCGGGTTGCGGTGGTGGTCCGGGAGGATCAGCCTGGTCATCGGTATCTTGTCGCCTACGTGGTGGCGGCGGCGGGTCGGGGTGTGGATGCTGCCGGGTTGCGGGAGTTCGCCGCGCGGCGGTTGCCGGAGTACATGGTGCCGGCGGCGGNGGNGGAGTTGGCGGAGTTGCCGTTGACGCTGAGCGGGAAGCTTGACCGTAAGGCTCTGCCCGCTCCGGATTTCGCGGGTCTGGTCACCGGGCGTGCTCCTCGTACTCCCGCCGAGGAGCTGCTGTGCGGCCTGTTCGCTGAGACCCTGCACCTGGACCGGGTCGGCGCCGACGACGACTTCTTCAACCTCGGCGGCGACTCCCTGCTGGCCATGCGACTGATCGCCCGCGTGCAGGCCGTGCTGGACGTCGAGGTGAACATCCGCGAGCTGTTCGCCGCGCCGACCCCGGCGGGCATCGCCAGGCTGGCCTCCGGCGGCGGGAGCGCCCGTACCCCCCTGGTGGCCGGGCAGCGGCCCGAGGAGATCCCGCTGTCGTTCGGGCAGACCCGCATGTGGTTCCTCAACCGGTTGCAGGAGGGCAGCGCGGTCTACAACATGCCGATGGCGCTGCGGCTGCGCGGTGACCTGGACCGGGACGCGCTGCGAGCCGCGCTGAAGGACGTGGCACAGCGGCACGAGACCCTGCGCACGGTGTTCCCCGACCGGGACGGGGTGCCCTTCCAGAAGATCCTGGACGGCGGCCCCGAGCTCGTGGTGCGTGCGACCAGCGAGCGGGACCTCGCGGACCTGCTGGCGGCCGAGGCGGCACGTGGCTTCGACGTACGCAGCGAGCCGCCGTGGCGGGCCGAGCTGCTCGTCCTGGCCGAGCGCGAGCACGTCCTGCTGCTGGTCGTGCATCACATCGCGGCCGACGGCTGGTCGATAGGAGTGCTCACCCGTGACCTGTCCACGGCCTACGCGGCGCGACTCGCCGGCCGGGAGCCGTCATGGGCGGCGCTGCCGGTCCAGTACGCCGACTTCTCGGCCTGGCAGCGCCAGATCCTGGGCAGCGAGGACGACCCGGACAGCCTGATCAGCAGGCAACTGGCGTACTGGCGGCAGTCCCTGGCCGGTCTTCCTGCCGAGCTGACGCTGCCGGTCGACCGTCCGCGCCCGGCCGTGGCCTCCTTCACCGGCGGCACTGTCCCGCTGCGCGTCAGCGCCGAGGCCCACGCCAGGCTGGCGGGGATCGCCCGGGACCGGAAGGCCACGATGTTCATGGTGGTGCAGGCGGCGGTCGCGCTGCTGCTGTCCCGCCTGGGCGCGGGCACCGACATCCCGCTCGGCACCGTCATCGCGGGCCGGGGCGACCCTGCGTTGGATGGCCTGGTCGGCTTCTTCGTCAACACGCTGGTGCTGCGCACCGATGCCGGCGGCGACCCGTCGTTCAGTGACCTGGTCGCCCGGGTTCGCGAGGTGAACCTGGCCGCCTACGCCCACCAGGACGTGCCGTTCGAGCGGCTGGTGGAGGAGCTGCAACCGGACCGATCGCTGGCCCGGCACCCGCTGTTCCAGGTCATGATGACCTTCCAGACCACCCACCAGGACGGCGGCTGGGAGCTGCCGGGCCTGTCCGTCCAACCACAGCGGTCGAGCTCCGACGCCGCCAGGTTCGACCTGTCCTTCACCGTCGGGGAACACCACACCGCCGGCGGCGCACCCGCCGGGCTGGACGGGGCGGTCGGCTACTCGGCCGACCTGTTCGACCGGGCGACGGCCGAGAAGCTGGCTGGGCGGCTGGTGCGGCTGCTGGAAACGGTCGCCGCCGACCCCGCGCTGCGGGCGAGCCGGGTGCCGGTCATGGACGAGGCCGAGTGGGCCCAGGTCGTGCACGCCTGGAACGACACCGCCTGGAACGACACCGCGCTCAAGGTCTCGGACCGGACGCTGCCCGAGTTGTTCGAGGCCCAGGTGCGGCGCAGCCCGGACGCCGTCGCGGTGGTCTTCCAGGACGTAGGCCTCACCTATGCGGAGCTGGATGCGGCGGCGGGCCGACTTGCCGCGCGGCTGACCGAGCAGGGCGCCGGGCCGGAGCGGGTCGTCGCCGTGGCCCTGCCGCGGTCCGCTGAGATGCTGGTGGCGCTGCTGGCGGTGCTGAAGACCGGCGCGGCCTACCTCCCGGTAGACGTGGGATACCCGTCCTCGCGGGTGGCGTTCATGCTGGCCGACGCCGATCCCGCCGCCGTGGTCTGCACGGCCGAGACCGCCCGGGCGCTGCCCGGCCACCCGGCCGTACGGACGGTCCTGGACGACCCACGGACCGCCGAGGCCCCGGCGGCCCGGCAGCCGACCGCGTCAGGCCGGATCGACCCGCGGCACCCGGCATATGTGATCTACACCTCGGGCTCCACCGGAACACCCAAGGGCGTGGTCATCTCACACCGCAACCTGGTGACGTTCCTCGCCGCGATGCGAATCCGCCCCGGCCTCACCGAGGCCGACGTACTGCTGGCCGTGACGACGCTGGGCTTCGACATCGCCGGGCTCGAGCTGTTCCTGCCGCTGGTCGTGGGCGGGCGCGTGGTGGTGGCCGAACGCGAGGTGGCCCTGGACCCCAGGAGGCTGGCGGCGGAGATCGTACGGCACAGCGCGACGGTGCTGCAGGCTACGCCGGTGACCTGGCGGATGCTCGTCGACGACGGCTGGGCGGGCTCTCCCGGGCTGAAGGCTCTGTGCGGCGGCGAGGCCCTCCCTCCGGACCTGGCCGAGGCGATGATCGAGCGCTGCGCGCAGGTGTGGAACATGTACGGCCCGACCGAGACCACGATCTGGTCGACCTGCCGGCAGTTGACGGCGGGCGGCGGCGTCAGCCTGGGCACACCGATCGCCGGTACCCGGACCTATGTGCTGGATGATCTGCTGCAGCCGGTGCCGCCGGGGGTGGTCGGTGAGCTTTATCTTGCGGGTCCGGGGCTGGCTCGTGGTTA
>NZ_JPGU01000094.1:0-3071 GCF_000732115.1 Frankia sp. CeD | reverse complement strand
CGCGAACCGGCTGCGGGCTATGACGTCCTGCTACCGCTACCACGAGCTCAACGGCGTGCCGCTCGGCGGCGACCTCGTTCGGCTGGTGCATGGCGGGCGGGCGGCCTACCGGCCGATGCTCGAGCACGTCGCGCGCAGGCGGGGCCGGGNGCGGGCGGNCGTGCGGGTCCGCACCCCGTCGCGGCAGGCACCTCCGGTGCTCACGCCGTCGCAGATCGAGCTGATCTGCGACACGTGCGCGACGTTCGACGCGGCCACGGGCAGGTGGCAGGGGCAGGTGCGTGACCGGCTGCTGTGGTCGCTGCTGGCGGAAAGCGGCCTGCGCCTGGGTGAGGCGCTGGGTCTGCAGCACCGGGACTGGCACACCGGCCGCGGCGACACCCCGTTCCTCGAGGTCGTCCCGCGGGAGCATCCGCACCGGGTCCGGGTCAAGGGCGGCCGCTACCGGCGGATCTATGTGTCGGACGTGCTCGACCGGCTCTATGGCGAGTACCTCTGGCAGCTGTGCGATGCCGGCGTCGACCAGGCAGTGGCCGATCTGGACACGGCGCCGGTGTTCGTGAACGTCGCGGGCGGGACGCGATTCGCGCCGTGGCGACCGGAGACGGTCTACGACCTGGTCCGCCGGCTGCGCCGCGACCTCGCCGGGAAGGTCCCGACGGGCTGGGCGCCCCACTGGCTGCGCCACTCGCACGCGACCGCCCTGCTGCTGGCAGGGGTGCCGGTGCACGTCGTGTCCCGCCGGCTCGGCCACGCCGACGTGCAGACCACGCTGGAGATCTACGCCCACGTGACCGAGGACACCGACGCGCGAGCAGCGGCGAGCTGGCGGGCGTTCACCGCCGGCTGGCGCCCCCAGGCCGTGGCCGGCGGCGGGCAGATCGGACCGTGCTCGTGAACATCACGGTCGAGGAAGTCATGGACAACCTGGCCGCCGCGGGGTGCGGATATGCCCCCGTGATCCTGGACCAGTTGTGGGCGACGGTTCCTGATGACCTGCGGCTGGGCCGGCTGTCGGCGGCGACGGTGCCCGAGCGCTACCGCAACGCGTTCACCGCGGCCGCCCCGAGCAACGCGATCCTCGTCGAGAGACTGCCGGAGCCGATGGGCCGCGAGCTGACCTGGTGCTGCCTGAGGGTGATCGAGCTGGGCGGGAAGATCGCGCTACCGGGGGTGGCGATGCTGNCCCGCCGCCTCGCCGAGGCCGTCGCCGACCTCGGCGCTCGCGGCCCCGTCTCGCTGATGGACCTGCCCGCGCGGGACTGGTGTCAGCAGTTCTCGTTGGCGGTCCACCGGCGCAAGGGCAGGCTGCCGACCGCGCGCTCGACGCAGACCGTGCGGGAGACCTTGGTGCGGTTCCTGCGGCTGCTCGCCCTCGCCTACGACACCAGACCCTGGTGGCAGCGGGAGTCCTGGAACCCGGTCGAGGATCCCCGCATCCCGCTGCGCGCGCACGAGCCCCAGGGTCGCGAGGCGATCTACTTCCAGCGCGTCAGTGCGTCCCGGCTGCGCCTCGGCCTGCAGTGGTACTGCAAGATCAGCCTCGAGACCGGGGCGCTGCGATGGTCNACCGTCGGCCAGCGGGTGTTCGCCATGACCATGTTCGACGCGTTCCTCGCGAGCCGCGGCGGGCGTCCCACCCACCTGGCCGACACACCGGAGGGGGTGCGGGCCCTCATGCTCGACTACCTCGGCCACGTCCGTGCCTCGCGTGCCAGCCGCGGGCCGACCGAGGGACAGCCGCTGTCCGCGAACCACATGAAGATCCTGCTGATCTCTGTCGAGCAGTTCTACGCCTTCATGCACGACCACAAACACGAGGCCGCGGCGGCACTGGGCGACCCAGGCTGGCTGCGCCTCGGACCGCAGNATGCGGCGTTCTACCGGCGCGGCGAGATCCCCCGCCCCGTGGCGCACCGCGACACCGAGCAAAACGTCATCCCCGAGGCCGCGTTCACGCAGATCATGGCCAGCATCGGGATGCTCGGCGATCCGGTGGCCGACGGAGGGTTCGGCGACGAGCAGGCCATGCGGATCATGATGCTGCAGACGCGGCTCGGCCGGCGGATCAGCGAACTGCTCCTGCTCGACCACGACCCGCTCTGCGCGCTCGCCATGCAGGCGCCGTCCGACGAGGAGCCAGACGCGTTCGCCGCCCGGCTCCGCTACCAACAGACCAAGATCGACGGTGCGCCGGACACGGTCCTGGTCGACCGCGAGATCGTGACGATCATCCGCGCGCAACAGGAATGGGCGTCCGGATGGATCGCTCGCCACGGCGCGCCGGGAGCGACGCCGCGTTACCTGTTCCTGGGCGAGAAGATGAACCGCCACGGCAACCGGCCCTACGTGTCGAGCACCCTGCACCGGATGCTCACCGAGATGGCCCGCCGGCTCGATATCCGCGACGACGTCGGCCGTCTGGTCGACTTCCAGCGCACGCACCGCTTCAGGCACACGAAGGCGACCAGCCTGCTCAACGCNGGGGTGCCGATCCACGTCGTGCAGCGCTACCTCGGGCATCTGTCCCCGACGATGACGATGCACTACGCGAAGACCCTCACCGAGACCCACGAGGCGGAGTTCCTGCGCTACCGCAAGCGCACAGCCGACGCCCGCGAACTCGCCATGCCGGCGGCCGATCTCTACGACCTGCTGCATCTCGACAGCCGCACCGACCGGATCCTGCCGAACGGCTACTGCCTGCTGCCACCACGGCAGTCCTGCGACCGGGGAAACGCCTGCCTGACGTGCGACAAGTTCNCCNCCGACGCGACGTTCCTGCCCGAACTGCGCGCCCAGCACCGCCGCACCCTGACCCTCATCGACACCCGCCAGGCAGCGTTCACCGCCCGCACCGGCACCCCGATGGGCACCGACAACGTCTGGCTCGCCGGCCGCCACCGCGAGGCGGCCGCCCTCGAAGCGGTCATCGCCGCCCTCGACGCCGACACCGCCGCGCAGGGGCAGCCAGTCCGCGGCGCCGGGGTCGTCGCCCGCACCGACGCCACGGCCCGCCGCGCGACCGGCGACCTGGGACGAGGCCAGCCCGATGGCCGGTAACCTCGACA
>NZ_JPGU01000093.1:0-3188 GCF_000732115.1 Frankia sp. CeD | reverse complement strand
TTTGCGGCGTTGCTGGTGGTGAGGCGCTGGCGGATGTGTTGGTGGAGAACGGCCGTCTGCGAGTCGAGCTCGCGGAGCTGGGGACGGAGCATGCCCGGCTGCTCGCGCGGGAGACCGCGGCCGCGGCCGAGCTTGAGGCGTTGCGGGCGGAACTGGCGACGTTGCGTCGGATGCTGTTCGGCCGGTCGTCGGAGCGCGCGTCGGGCGGGCCGCCGGCCTGCGCCGGCGCAGGGGACAGCGGNGATGGTCGGGACGGGGCGGCTGGTGAGGGGGCTGGTGGGTCGACGGGCCGGCCGCGGGGGCCGGGGGCGCGTTCGGGCCGGCGCAGCTACGACCACCTGGCGCGTGACGAGGTCGACGGCGACTTCGAGGGCGGGGGTTACACGTGCCCGTCGTGCGGGGCGTCGTTCACGCCGTGGGGTGAGCACGTCGTCGAGCAGCTCGACTGGGTGGTGTCGGTGCGGCTGCGGGTCACGCGGCGTCGCCGCTACCGGCGAGGCTGCCGGTGCGGGGGGCCGGTGACGGTGACCGCGCCGGGCCCGTCGAAGGCGATCGGGAAGGGTCTGTTCACGCACCGGTTCCTCGCCCTGCTGGTCGTGGAGCGCTATGTCGCGGGCCGTTCCCAGAACTCACTGGTCACCGGCCTGTCCCGGCAGGGGGCGGAGATCTCGCCGGCGACGCTGACCGGGGCGTGCGCCCAGGTCGGCGACCTACTCGCCCCGCTCGCGGAGAAGATCGTCGGGCGGTCGCGGGGGGCGTGGCACCTGCACGCCGACGAGACGACCTGGCGGGTGTTCACCCCGACCGGCGGGGNCGGCTCGGCGCGCTGGTGGCTGTGGGTGTTCCTGGGGCCGGACTCGGTGTGTTTCGTGATGGACCCGACCCGCTCGGCCGCGGTGCTCGCCGACCATGTCGGGATCGATGCCGAGACCGGGCAGCTGACGGGCGACGACGGCGCCGGCGGCCCGCGCCGGCTGGTGATCTCCTCGGACTTCTACGCCGTCTACGCGTCCGCGGGGGCGAAGGCGGACGGGATCGTCAACCTGTTCTGCTGGGTCCACGTCCGGCGGTACTTCCTGCGCGCGGGCGACGCGAACCCCGCGCAGCTGGGGATCTGGGCCCGGCAGTGGCGCGAGCGGATCGCCGCGCTCTACGCGGCGCACGCCGAACTCGCCGCCGCCTGGCAGGCGGCGATCACGGCCCCGAGCCCGCCGGCCGAGCGGCGTCTCGCGACCGCCTACACCGGTTGGGACCGCGCGATCGACGCGATCGACACCGCCCGCCGCGAGCACATGGCGTCCCCCGGCCTGCCCGAACCCGCGCGCAGGGCGCTGGCCACGATGGACCGGGAGTGGACCGGGCTGGTCGCCCACCGCAACCATCCCATGATCGGTCTGGACAACAACCCGGCCGAGAGGATCATCCGCAAACCGGTGATCACACGGCGGAACNCCGGCGGCNCCCGCNCCGACGACGCCGCCCGCCGCGCCGCCACGATCTTCACCGTCACCGCGACCGCCGACCTGCACGGCCTCAACCCACTGACCTACCTGGCCGACTACCTCGACGCCTGCGGTCGCGCCGGCGCCAGAGCACCCACCGGGACGGACCTCGACCGGTTCCTGCCCTGGGCTGCCAACCCCGACGACCTCGCCCGCTGGAGGAAGCCTCCCGGCTGACCCAGCCACGCCAGCCCGACTCCAGCGGTGTCACACCCGGTGACACCNCCCGTCAGCATTCCCCCACGCGACTTCCGACTACTTACTGCAGATCAGGGTCGGTAGGATCTGGGAGAGGAGGCTGACGAAGGTATTTCCAAATCATCTTCTCACCTATGTCGCGGCAATAGTATGTTCCTTGGTCGCCGGAGTATCGCTCGGGGACTGGAGATGTCTCCCCGGTCTCTTTCTCGTGCAGTCCTGGTTCCCCCAGGGCGACATCGAGACCAGCGCCAATCCTGTAGCCTGGTCCCTGTCCTGTGAGCTTTTCTTCTACCTCTGCTTCCCCTTCCTTCTCCGGGCGATCAGAAGTATACCGGTGAACCTCCTGTGGTACTGGGCTGGCGCCGTTGCGGGGCTGGTCTGGTGTATGCCCCTGATCGGGCGGCTCATCCTGCCATCCAAACCGGCTCTCCCCTGGGCAGGGTCGGTCTCCACGTACGAATTCTGGTTCGTCTATGTATTCCCGCCGGCCAGATTGCCCGAGTTTGTTCTTGGGATGTTGATGGCATGCATCCTGTCGAGCGGCAGATGGGTCAGGTTGCCACTGACCGCTGTCGTGATGCTGACTCTCGGGGCGTACGCGCTTGCTCCCGAGGCGCCCACAATTTACAGCGTGGTAGCGGTGACGGTCATACCTCTGGCCCTCGTGATACCGGCGGTCGCCGTTCGCGNTCTCGGNGNTNGTCCCNCATTTCTACGCAGCCGCGTCATGGTCCACCTGGGTGAGATCTCCTTCGCTTTCTACCTGTGGCACAGACTCGTCCTCAGCTTCGGACATCGCGCCCTGGGCGCCAGTGCACGATGGCCCGCCTGGGAGGTAGGCGGACTGGCGGCCATTGCTTTCGTGATAGTCCTGGTGCTGTCCTGGCTGACGTTCACACTGGTCGAGCAGCCGGCGATGCGCTGGATCTCCCGCAAGGAGTGGGCGTGGAGAGCGGACGCGGTCCGAGGACGGGAATCCGCTCTCACACCATAACCGGTGTCAGCCCGTTCGGGTTTCTGCGGCGAGCACATGACAGGCGGCAGCGGCATGCGAGAAACAGGGCGTTCGGCCTCGTCGATCAGCGCAACCGCAAGATTCGCGGAGGAGCGGCTCCCGGGAGTTTTTCGGAAACTTGTCATAGTCGATTTCGGAACGGATATCCGGCTGGTTCGGTCAGGCCCCGTATCGGTTCCCGCCAGCACGGGGAGCGGACAACCCGATCGAAACAGCCCGACCGACAGCGAACCGGGAATTCTCCCGCGTTCCGCCCGGCACTTCAGGAAATCCAACCTGCCATGGGCATGAGAGGCCCTCTTCGTGGAATGTGAGTCTTACCAAAGAAAACACATCGACCACGAAGAGGGTGCCTCCAGTGTATCGACTTCCCGGGCTGAGCCTGAAAGCTGCCGACGTCGTCGCCGCGATGGCCGAGCGGCACTTCCCCGACTGGCACCGCGCCCAGGGCCGTCCCCGCGATCTCGATC
>NZ_JPGU01000092.1:0-3323 GCF_000732115.1 Frankia sp. CeD | reverse complement strand
TGGCGCTGGAACTCAGATGATAGATCGAGAACCACATTCGCCCAGGTCAAGGTCATGATCAGAAAAGAGGTGGACCTGGTGCACCACAATAAGAGTCTGCCGGAAAATAACCCGTAGGTTCCGAGGATGCAGCATGATCCTCTGCTATGGGCGGGTTTGCGGTCACTCGGGAGCTGCTGGCGGCGAAGTTCGAGGTGATCTTTCCGCATCTCGATGAGCGGCAGCGGCGGCTGCTGATGGCCGCGGAGGCGCGGGCGTTTGGACACGGCGGGATCCGGCTGGTGGCTGCCGCCGCGGGCGTCCGGGAGGCCACCGTGTCGGCGGGCGTCGACGAGTTGGACGCGGGTGGCGAGCCGCTGGGCCGGGTGCGGCGGCCAGGCGGCGGGCGTAAGCGCGCCGCCGATCTCGATCCGGGACTACGCCTGGCGCTGTTGGCCCTGGTCGAGCGCGACGAGCGGGGTGACCCGATGTCGCCGCTGCGGTGGACGACGAAGTCGACCCGGGTGCTGGCCGCAGAGTTGACCCGTCAGGGCCACCGGGTCGGCCCTGACACCGTCGCCGACCTGCTGCGTGCCGAGAAGTTCAGCCTGCAGAGCAACGCCAAGACGCTCGAGGGTCAGCGCCACCCGGACCGCGACGGCCAGTTCCGGTACATCGCCGAACAGGCCGGCGCCCACCATGCCAGCGGCGACCCGGTGATCAGCGTGGACACCAAGAAGAAGGAGAACGTCGGAACGTTCCGCAACGGCGGCCGCGAGTGGCGCCCCGAAGGCGAGCCTGCCGAGGTGTCCACCCACGACTTCCCCGACGCCGCGCTCGGCAAGGCCATCCCCTACGGGATCTACGACCTGGCGGCCAACGCCGGCTGGGTGAACGTCGGCACCGACCACGACACCGCCGCGTTCGCCGTCGAGTCGATCCGCCGCTGGTGGACCACGGCCGGCCAGGCCACCTACCCGAACGCCAGCCGACTGCTGATCACCGCGGACGCCGGCGGCTCCAACGGCTACCGCACCCGTGCGTGGAAATCCGAACTCGCCGCGTTCGCGCTGCGGACCGGGCTCGCGATCACCGTCTGCCACTTCCCGCCCGGAACGTCGAAATGGAACAAAATCGAACACCGGCTGTTCTCGCACATCACGCTGCACTGGCGCGGCAGGCCGCTGACCAGCCACGAGGTCATCGTCAACACCATCGCCGCGACCACCACCCGCACCGGGCTGACCGTGACCGCCACCCTCGATCCCGGCACCTACCCCGACGGAATCAAAATCAGCGACGAGCGGATGACCTCACTGCCGATCGACCGCCACGACTGGCACGGCGACTGGAACTACACGCTGCGTCCCGAACCGCCCGCTCCACCGCCCCCACCGCCGCCGCCGGCGCGCGAGCCCGCGCACCCCGAGTGGGCGCACCCCGCGCTGACCGGCCTCGATACCGCCACCTGGAAGCAGCTGATCTCCACGCTGGCCGCGCCCCACCGCGTCCAACGCGAGGTGGCCCTGCACATCGCCCGAGGCGGCCCCCCGACCCGCAAGCCCGGCGCCGGCCACCCACCCGCGCTCACCCTCGCCGAACAGATCCTGACCACCGTGCTCCGCCGCCGTTTCGGCACACCCAAACCCGCCCTGGCCACCCTCTTCGGCGTCTCAACCGGCACCATCACCAACGCGGAACGCCAGACAGAGGCGTTACTCGACGAGTACGGCCCCCCGATCCCGCCAGCCCCGACACCGATCAAGACCCTCAGCGAGCTGACCGCTCACGCCGCCGCCCACGGGATCACTCTCACCCCAAAGATCAAACCTGCGCGTTAATAATCTGCAAGCCCTAGATTCGGTGATGACTCAACGTGAATAGCAGCCCGACGCCCGTTTCGCCCCGCATCACGAGGCTTGNGCGTCTCGCGCCGCAGATCGCCGGGCTTCGTGCCGACGCCGAGCTGCCCGATTAGACGGCCGACCGACGCCCACCCACCGGCACTAACGCACGGTCACCACCGAATGTGCACCAGAGCCGTTACCTGGACAGACCCGTGGCCACGTCGACGGCGTGCAGATATCGGGCTCTTCCCAGTTCGCCGGAATCTGTGGTCGACTGATCACGGCATCTGCGGCGGGGNGATGACGGTATGTAGCCAGGTGGGGCGGGNTGCGTGGGNAGCGTAGTAGCGGGCGCGGAGCTGCTGGTTGGTGACGTTGCGCAGGCCGAACGCGATCCGGTAGACGAGCTTGACGAGCCGGTTGATGCCCTCGGTGGCCGCGTTGGACAGGGAGTAGAGGACTGCGTTGGCGATCTCAACACGCCACGTGGAGATCGTCTCGGCGAGAGTGACGATTTCAGGGATGGTCTCACCGGTGGTGGCGCAATAGGTGAAGAACCTGGTCAAGGCGTGCGAGACGTCGTAGCGGGTGATCGGGCGGCCGGAGCGGTGCGCGGCGAGCGCAAGCACGTCGCGCAGGAGTTCCTTGGCGCGCCAGGCGGCGGCGAGTTGGCGGCTGCGGCAGGGNCGAGTAGCCGGGNGGGGNTTCGCCTCCCGGCTACTCGACCCTGGCATCCCAGCATGGTCGCCGCACGTGGGCACGCCACGCTGACCGGTCACCTCATTTTCCCTCTAGTCGTCTAGACGCTGCCGCTTGCCGCTGCGGGCGGCACGTTCGATCGTGTCCAGAAGCCGGTGGACCTGCCAACCATTCTTAAAGCTGGGTTCCACTTCGACCCCGGTATGGATCGCCTCGGCGAGGTCATGGTAGACCCGACGCACATTGTGCACCGCTATCGGTATGTTCGGAGACCCCGCAGGGTACTCCGGCGGGAGCTCGATCCGTCTCATCTGCCCGTGTGACTGACTCCCATACACGATGAACTGCGGGCCAACCAATGAGTCACCATCCGCAACCATCAGTAGCCGCCCGGCCGTCCCGTGTACCTCGAAGCGATAACCCGAGCCCATCGGACTGCCGGTTGTAATGTGCACGGAAGCCACGCCACCCGAGCGCAGGGTCCCGGTAACCAGGATCTGGTCCGGCGTTGTGATCGGTTTCCGCTCCCCCGAGTCCGCTATGACGGCGACCGGCAGGCGGGTTGCGAGAGTTGCGGACACCTCGCAAAAGTCTCCGATGATCTGACGGAAGAGATCAAGCCCGTGACCACCTACCACGACGAGGCGGCTGAGGTTGGCCGTCCCAACCAGTGCTGCCTGACTCTTCGGCCAGGTACGTGGCGTAGATAGCGAAGTTATTCAGAAACTCTCTTGATTCTCTCGAAGCTCAGTATTCGCTCGGATTGCTGTTCGTTGATTTTCTGGAGGCCGACGGCTG
>NZ_JPGU01000091.1:0-3550 GCF_000732115.1 Frankia sp. CeD | reverse complement strand
TCGCAGGCACCACAGAGGGACGACGTCGGACCGGACGGCACCAACATCCTCATCAGGACAGGGTGCCGGCGCAAGCCGGCATGATCACTGACCTGGACCAGACCGCGTCCCTCCAAGACCCGCGCGGTGAGCTTGTGGCTCTGGTCGGGCCAATCTCGCGGCGGGCATCCGTCGCCAATCCAGCGGAGAACCGCGAGCTGGCGCTCGTTGGGTTTGGTTGGACGCGACACAGGACCACCTCACGGCGTCCGGCAAATTGGGCGGAATCAGGTAGATGAGTAGCTCACAGCAGCATCGCTGACGCGCAAACTACTCGGCCTCATCCGGATAGCCGGATCGTGGGGCCGCCGAATGCAGGAAGGACCTGACGCGGCAGGTAATGGGAATCGTCGAATCGTCGAAGCCGCGTATGACGACGATCATCCAGGCGCCCGGCGGATCCGCAATATTCTTGAGCGCTGCGGATAGCGTCTTTCGTGCAGGAGGCGACCGCAGGCACACGGCGGTATGGCGAAGCCGGGCGGTCAACATCGCCTGGCCAGACTCTGGATCTTCGTCGCGGCACGCTGTAGCACCGGGTGCTACGCTGGCGTGGTGAGCACTCCTGAGATCACGCAGCGGGACCTGCGGTCGAGGTCGCGGGAGATCATGGACGCCGTCGAGCATGGGCAGTCGTTCACGGTCACTCGGGATGGTCACCAGATCGGGCAGCTCGTCCCGATCCGGCGCCGGCGCCGGTTCGTCTCGCGGCAGGAGTTCGCCGCGATGTCACGCAACGCACCTGACACCGGCCTGGAGGCGTTCCGCGCCGACCAGGAGGCCGCGGCCGACCACGAGGCGACGGATGCCTATGACCAGTGAGCCCGTCCGGCAGGGCCTGCTGGATACCAACATCCTGATCCTGCGCCGCTGGGTGAACGTGGCCGAGCTTCCGGACGAGATGGCGATCAGCGTGGTGACGCTGGCGGAGCTGTCCGCCGGGCCACACCAGGTGCGGCGTAACGACGAGCAGGACCTGTACGACGAGCATGAGGAACGGGCACGGCGGATGGAGATCCTCCAACGTGCCGAGAACGAGTTCGATCCGATCCCGTTCGACGCCGAGGCGGCGCGGGTCTACGGCCGGCTGACCGCGGCCGTCGTCGCCGCGGGCCGCAAACCGCGCCGCCGGACCGCGGACCTGATGATCGCCGCCACGGCGGTCGCGGAGGACCTTCCACTGTTCACCACCAACCCCGGCGACTACACCGGCCTGGAACGGCTCCTACGCACGGTCCCCGTCACGAGGCCGCCATTGCCCCACGAGAGGAAGCCCTAACCCAGCCGGGGCGGCGAGGCTGCTGCCATACGTCGATGGCGGACGTTTTCGGGTGTCACGGGCCGCACCCCGATCTGGCCAGCCGGATCCGGGAACCCCAGACCGACCATGACGACACGATCAACCCGGTAAGCCCAGCGCGACAGTCTGGGGCGCCGCAGCGATCATGGGGAGGTGTAGCAACGGGTGTAGCAACAGAGGCAACCGACCACGCACGTCGACGGCCTTCCACTTCCGTTCCCGACCGCCGGGAACGACGCGCCGACCGTCCCGGACGGTCCCCTCGCGTCCGGCGGGTGGGTGCCGACCGTGCCGCATGCGGGGCGCACCGATCCCTCGCAGGATGCGACGCGCGGACCGCGTGCCCGCCACGACCGGGCGTCGGTTCCGGCGTTCTGGACGGTGGTGGACGGGCGGGTGGTTGCCGGCCCGTGGGCGGACCGGTATGACGCAGTCCGGGCGGGGGATGACCATCCCGGTAGCGCCGTCGGCTACGGGGTGGTAGCGGCGGACGGGACGCTGACGAGCCGTTCCGCACCGGATGATCTCGCGTTTAATCGCCTGTGGTCCGAACAGGTCGCGCGGCTCACCGATGACCATGGGGGGAGGGTGCGCGCGACCCGGGACGCTACCGCGCTGCTCACGGTGCGGGTAGCGCGTGCGCTCGTGCTGGCGGGGGTGCCGGTGGCGGACACTACCGGGCGGGAGGCAACCGGCGGGGNCCTGCTTGTCCCGGTGCGCACGGGTGCGTACCGGGGGGNGGCGTTGGGGNGGGCTACCCATCCCCGGATGGCCACCATCCCCACGGCGAATCGGCCCGTCCCGGCCGGGGTGGGTGATGTGCTGACCTACGCGGTAGCGGCCACGCTCGACGCGCTGGGGTTCACCGTGCGCTACGGCAGGCAGACACGGGCGCATCTGGTCACGGCCGGACCGGGGGACGCGCGATGAGCGACGTGCCGACGTGTGAGACACCCCGTTGTGCCGCACCCGCACTGGTGATCGTCTCCGATGGGAGAGAAACGGCGTTGGCGTGCGCCCTATGCCACGAGGCCATGTTGCGGGCCAGCGGCGGAGTGATCCGTGGCATCGGTCTCGTCCCCCGGACCCCACGCCCGTAGCCGCTTGCTAGACGCTTACAGGAACAGGCCCCCCGCACCGGATACGGTGCGGGGGGCCTGCCGCATGTTGGGGTCAGTCGGTGGGGGGTGGGTCGGGGGGTCGGGGGCGTGGATGGTCCCGCATGGTGGCGAGCAGCACCGCGAGGGCGTTGATCTGTTCATCGGTCAGTGGGGGCATCGCCCATACGGCGCGGCGGATCGCCGTGTGTTCGTCGTCCGGTTCGTCGGCAGGGTGGTCCGGCGTGCTGGTCATCGCGGCTCCCTGACCCCCCGCCGGTCGTCACGTGACGACCGGNGGGGGGTTGCGGTTGCGCCGGGTGGGGGTCGGCGGGGGNGGNTCGGGNCGGTCGCGTGGCACCCGGGGGTGGACGGCTACCGCGACCGTGCTGTGTTTGTTCAGATCACCGGGGGTGCGCGGGGTGCGGGCATGGGGTGTTGCCGCTACCTGGTCNCGGGCGTGGTGCTAGCGGGCGGCGTTCCCGGGGTTGGGTGCGGTGTGGCGGGGGTGGTCGCTGCGCGGGCGTGCGCGGTGTGGGTGTGGGTGTGCCCTACCCGCGTGTAGGGGTGCGGGGTGGGTCCGCCCGGTGATGTGACTGTCTGTGGCGATGTGCCGTGGTGTGCACGGGTGGGGGTGTGTGGGTGCCTACGCGCGTAGGCGCGCACGCACGCGCGCGCGTAGGGCCGTGCATGCACGCCGGGGTGCACGGCGTTGCACGGGGGTGTGCACGGCGGTTCCGTGACGGTGGGTCATGGGCNGNGGGGGGNGGCGTGCCAACGGCCGGGCGCGGCCTGGCGCNCCTTGCCGGCTTCCTGGAGCTGCTGTAGGGCATAGTACACCCATCGACGGGACCGGCCGGTGGCGGTCACCAGGTCGGGCACGCTGGCGCCGTCCGGTGTTGCCGTGAGGGCAGTCCACAGGGCACTGTTGGGGTCGGGGTTATGGTCCGTGTGCGGCCCGTCCGACCGGGCGGGTAGAGCCGGTGGCGTGGGATAGCGGCTGGTGATATCCGCCACGGTGTCGTCGTCTAGCAGGTAGGCACGGTGGGGTGTGGGCGCAATGCCACTTCCACTATTTGGATCTTGGCTGGCTGTGGTGTGTCGGTTCGGGTGG
>NZ_JPGU01000090.1:0-4247 GCF_000732115.1 Frankia sp. CeD | reverse complement strand
CGGCTCACCGGGCAGCTCGCCGCCGCTGAACGTGCCCTGGAACGGTTGGAGATCACCCGGGAGACGGTGCTGGACCTGGCCGCCGAGAACGACGCCGCACCGGCCGAGCCGCTGCCGCCGGGGTATCGGGAGGTGCTGGCCGTGTTCACCCGGGGCGGGAACGGGCTGCACGCCAAGGACGTGTGCCGGGCGCTGGGTGGCGGCACCGAGCCCCGGCATGTCGAGAGCATGCGGGCCCGGCTGAAACGGCTGGTAGAGCGGGGTGTTCTCACCGAGCCCGATCCCGGCCTGTTCGTCCTGCCCCAGCCCGACCCACCGGCCACCCCAGAGATCAACNCAAGCTGAGGCCCGACGAAAGCGTGCAGAACGCCCACTTACGAACAGTGCGCCTGGCTCGCCCGGGGGATCTCCCAGGCCGGCAAATACAGCCGCGGGCTGTGCGTCGCGGTCCGGGAAGAAGACCGGCACAGCGCCCATGCCGACCTGCCCCGGGAGAACATCGCGACCCGGCTGACAGCGGAGCAGTTCGAAGACTTCCCGCAGTACGGCAACGTCCTTGTCGTACCTCTGCAGATCGTCGCCCGCGGGTTGAACATCGTGGTCGGGACCCGCTCCGCGGTCCGCTCGGTCTACCTGTGCGTCCGCCCGCTCGCGCTACTCGGCGAGCCCGCCGAGATGTACGGCAGCATCAACGCCGCCGGCCTACGGGCGCTGCCCCCGGGAGGGAGCGCCGACCCCGCCCAAGCGCTCGCGGAGGCCCGCACGGCCGCCTGGGAACGACTTTCCCTGCTGCTACGGACCGCGCCCCAGTTCACCGCGATGCACAAGCCGCTCCAGGAAGAGATCGTCGCGGGCGTCATCGTCGATCTCATCCAGCTCGCCGGCCGCGCCCGGCGCGGCGGCGGCGACGCCGTCCTGCACCTCGTCGACTACGCCTTCCACGAGGACACGTGGAGTTCCGACCTGGAGACCATCCTGCGCCGCATCCACTCCCAGTGGACCCCCGCGGTGCGGACACGGATGAACGACCTCTACGGCGAAGCGCTCAACGCCTTCCTCGACTACGCCGGCATCCACCCCAACACGCCGTGACATCCCTGAGAAGAGGACCCGTGACCCCGCCCGCGCCCGGCAAATACCTCAACACGCTCGCGTTCCGCTGCACCCCCGCCCTCGTCGCGGACGCCGCGGTCCATGTCCGGCATCTCGACGAGGAGACCTGGAAGCTCTGGGACGATCTCGACCGCCAGTGCAAGCGGCGGTACCGCAACGACTCGGCGCAGGCCCCCTACTCCATCGCGACCCTCGTGCTCGGCGTCCTCAGCGGCGGCTACGTACACTTCGAGCCAGACAGGCGGGCGCCCTTCCTCGCGTCACGAGAGCCCCTCGACGGCCGGCTCCTGCGCAGGGTCTTCACCCTCACCCACGGACTCGCTCTCGGCGACAAGATCGACGTCATCGATCTCGCCACCCCGCCGGACCTCGCGAAACGAATCGCCGACCTTCCCGAGCAGCACCACCTGTTGGCCGACCAGCTTGCACCCCGGTCCGGCACACAGCCCGACACCCCCAACTGGGTCTACAGAACGGTCNCCTGGGACCTCGCACGGCGCCTCGCTGCCGAACCGTGGGCGATCTCCGACAGCCGGACAGTGACGCTGTGGCCCGACACCGCTGGAGGCCTCGTCACCCTCGATGACCCCTGGGAGAACGACCGCGGCGGCCGGTTCGCGCTCTCGCGCACGAGGCTGGCCCTCAAGACCCTTCCGAACATCACCAGCCCGCTCCTCCTGCTCACGTCTCGGGTCACCCGCATCGCCGACTCGCTGATCTTCTCCAAGACCGCGCTCGCGCAGCAGCCAGGGGTCGGGCGCCCCGTGCTGGAACTGGAACTCGACGGCCGCGGCGGAGCCCGCACCATCAACCGGCTCGCCCTCGACGCACTCGGCCGACTCGACATGGACTACTCGATCCTGCGCACCATCGCCGCCCGCTCCACCCGTGAGCAGGAGCTCCTCGCGCAGGCGCGCGCCGAGAACAAACCCGCGCGGTTCCCCCGTGACCGTCCCGAGCAGGTCTGGCCCATCCGCCCGACGAGCGCCTCGTTTCCCATCGGTGTCGGCACCGGCATGCACCACCTGCGCCGACTCCGCGATCACGCATCCCTGGTGTTCGCCGACGCCGCCGAACCGCTGGAGTCGCGTGAGGTACGCATGCAGTTCCCGCGCCGGCCCACAGACCCGGAGCNGGTGTCCGCTCGAGAGCGTGCCCGCCGGAAGGAGGAACGCGCGAACAGCGGCGACAGCGGTCCGCTAGCAGAGCCCGGAAACGCCTTCCCATCCCCGAAGGCCATCGTCGCCTCCGTCAAGGCCGCCGGCTTCGACACGCTGCGTATCGCCTGCCTGTGGTACCGCGACGAAACCCGTCTGCGCATGCTCGACACCCTGCGCAGTGTCTTCGCACTCGACCAGGGGGTCCTGGACCCCCAGGATGGCCAGGATCTCGAGCTCCACCCCGGCACGATCAGCGCCGTCTTCCACCAGGCGGGCGAGTTCCTCCGACCGGGCCGCGCCGCCAGCCGCGAAGAAGCTCTACGCAACAGCCGGTTCGCATTGGAGTCCCGGGATGGCGTTCTCGTCGGCGCCTGGTGCGAAACCGAAATGCCGACCGCGGAAGACGTCACGGACGCCGACGCCGACGATCTGGACGCGAAGCACCAGACCAGAGGCATCCTCTCTGCCCTCGGCGTGCCCACCCAGTACCTACGTGGCTCGGACGAAAAAGGGGTGATCCAACCCAAGGAGGGCCGGGATCACCCCGCCGAGTGGGCGCTCCTCGACCTCTACCGCTCCCTCGGCATCATCGACGACCGCATCGCGAACGCGCTGAAGCCACCCGCGACCGGCCACCCGGTCGACCGCGTCGCCCACGTCGGTATCCACGTCCGCCAGCAGAATCGCCGCAAGGGCGAGCGCGGCCGACCAAAGGTCGTCATCACCGCGTCGGCCCTCGTCCCGCCCTCCGACCCGGCCGGCGCCTGGACCCTCCTCGGCTGGAGCTCCACCCGGCCCGAATGGCAGCCCTACCGCACCGCCCAACCCGCTTTCCATGCCACTGCCTACCCGGAAGGAACAGACAGCAGGACCTACCGGCAGCGGTGGGACGAGGCTGCGGACATCGTCGAGCGCGCGCTGCAAGACCTCGCCGACGAGCTCGACGGGATCCCCTACGCCGTCACCGTCGACGCAATGGCCTCCCGGCGCATGTGGCACGGCCTCCAGAACATTCACCAAAGTGCCTCCGCCGAGACCCGCACGAGCCGCTACTGGCTACCCGGCAGCACTCTGCACCGAGACGACCGACCCCAAGCGGTCATCCGCGTGAACATCGAGGACGACGAGGTGCCGCCCCCAGTCAGCACCACCCGCGTCTCCAAGGACCTCGACAGCCCGCCGACCGACGGTGAGACTGCCACCACCCTCTACCAGGTCACCACCAACTTCGGTACACCGGTGTGGATTCTCTGTAACGTGCCCCGTAGCTACGATGGCGCTGGCGCCGGCCGCCTCGGCTCCAAATACACCCGTTGGGACGCTCGCCGCTCCGTCTGGTCAGACAACAAGGCAGAACGACGCAAAGGCGAGATTGACCAGAACTGGTACACCATGACCGCAACAGAGATCTACCCGCTGGCCTACACCGACGCCGTCCCCGCGGACGCCTTCGCAATCGCGACCGCGAAACTCTGCCACCAGACGATCTCCTGGTCCGACCGCATCCNCCACCCAGTACCGCTACACGCCGCGAAACAGATGGACCTCGACCACCCGCAGTACCGCCGAACCGTCCAGACAGACGACCCGGAGCCCCAATGCCACTTCCACTAAGTCGATCAAGCTGCTACCTGGGGTTTCGTGGGGTTGGCGAGCCTGATCGTGGGCGGGGCGTGGTGGCGGAGGCCGCGCTGGCCGGGTTTCTTGACCGGATACTGGTTGTGGCGCGCCCGGNGGACGACGCGGGGGTAGGTGCGTTCGCGGCGGGNGTTGAGCCGGGNCGGNCGGGNGNTGTCGGNGGNGGNCTCACCCTGAGTGCGTGCCCGCTGGTCAGGGGGAAAAAGCCGGGTCGGTGACGACCCGGTCCCGGATGATCCTCACAGCGCGTTTGAACTTGATCCGGTCGGGGTCGATCCCGGCGGCGGTCGCGGCCTGGCAGGTCAGCGCACTGATCGCGTGGTGGGTGAGCAGGTA
>NZ_JPGU01000089.1:0-4411 GCF_000732115.1 Frankia sp. CeD | reverse complement strand
ACCGGAGCCCCGCGCCTTCATCGTCTCCACCCCCAGGGACGCTCACACCCAGCGACGCTCACGGAGCGTCACCAAACGTTGCAGGGAAAGGCTCAGTGGGTCATTTCCCCTCGGCGAACCACGGCGCGGCGGTCCGGACGGTGGAGCCGTCCATCGCGGCGGATGGCCCTATGGCCGCCGCCGTCCTGGCCGCCCTCGAGGTCCCGGCGCTCGTGCTCTCAAACGACTTCGGCGATGATCCGGGCGGGGTCCAAATCCAGGCCTGGTTAGAGCGGCACCGGGTGGCCTCCACGGCCCGGCCGGTGCCGGATCAGTCAACGTCGCACATTGTGATCGTGGCCGACGATGACGGCACCCGAACCTGGTTTCCGTACCTGCCCGGGGTACTGGATGGGCTGATGGCCGTGGACCTCACACCGCTGGCCTCGGCATCCTTCGCCTATGTGGACTGCTACCAGCTCATCGAACCAGCAAGCCTCCGCGCCATCGAGGCCGCCCGCCGGGCAGGGGTTCCGCTGCTGCTCAACCTCGGCGGCTCCAGCCTCAGCCCGGAGGTGGCTTCCGCGCTCCGGGATTGGCCGGAACTGCTGGTGATCCAGACGAACGTGGACGACGCCGCGCACGGGGAGGCCCTGGCGACGGCGGCCTCCCTGCGGAGCCAGACCCGGGCCTCCTGGGTGGTGGTCACGGCCGGAGCCTTCGGCGCGGTCGCCCTCAGCGACACCAGCCGGGTATCCGTTCCCGCCTTCGAGATCGTGGTACGGCACACCCACTGCGCCGGCGCGGCCTTTTCCGGCGGCCTTCTCTACGGTCTGCGTCTCGGCTGGCCGATGGGGGAAACCCTGGAGCTGGCAGCGGCCAGCGGAAGCCTTCGCTGCGAGCGTCCCCACCACGAACCCCTTCCGGACCTGGACCAGCTGCGCGCCTTCATCAGTTCCCGCGCTCGTCTGGCTGCCCCGGCCGCTGGCTGACCGAACGAGAAGCCCGCCCCTACGCCGTTGGAGGGGCGGGCTCTTCGGGGTGAACGCGGTTGGTCGGTCTACGGCGGCGGGTGATTAGTCGCTGATGGGCGGCACCTCCTTTGGATGCGGGGGCGTCGGCCGCGCCTCGGCACCGGCAGCGGCCAGGCATGGGGCGGCGGGGCGGTCTAAAACAGGTCCCACTCCCGGAGTGAAGTGGTCAGCTCGTCCAGGCGGTCCCGCGTCAGGCGTTTGCGGGCGGCCTCGGCGGCCGTTTCCTGGGCGGCGCCGAACTGCCACCAGCGCTCCCCAGTCTTCCGGTCCATGACCAGGAAGCGATCTTTGACGGCCGGGCCGCGGATCACCAGCGACACCGTGAACGGCTCCGCCACCACGGCGTGCACCATCGAGTGATGCAGGGCGTAGCTGCTGCCCACCGGTTCCGGCCGCACCACCAGCGCCTTCAGCGCGTCCGGGGCCGGGGCGTCGTCCACGTCCACATTGCCGAAGAGGTGGTGGCGGTACTCCCCGCGCAGCACCAGGCTGGCGTAACTCCAGCGGTGGTTGTGAGGCCGGTCGAAGTAGCCGGGGAGGAAGACGTGCAGCCGGACCCGGACACCAGCGTCATCCTGGTACAGCACGATTTTGTCCAGGATGTCGTAGTGCTCGCACAGGGCCAGCAGTTCCGGCCGCGTCGGCAGGCGGAGCAGGGCTTCCCTCACCGCCTCCGGGTCCTCCGCCACCTGCGCCAGCGCCTTGCGGGTGCCGCTCTCCACGGCGTCGAGGTCGTCCCAGTCCAGTCCCCGGAGGGGCTTGATGATCTCATTCATCAGGGTGTCTCCCTCAGTCCTCGGGCTTGGCGGACGACTTCCACAACCGGCACACCGGCACGATGTCCGGCTCCGCGGCGCAGGAGGAGCCGCCCATGACGACTTCCTCGGCGGGGCAACCGCCCTGGCAGGCGGAGGCCTTGCACCCGCCGCACGCGCTCGTCATCAGCGGTTGGGNGAACAGGTCGAACTCGTTGGCCTCGCGGTTCAACACCACCTGCCCGTCCTGCATCCGGGCGAAGTTGAGGTCCGTGTCGAACAGGTACGAACAGACGTAGCAGCGCCCGTCGGGAAAGATCGAAATGCGGTCCAGCGTCCGGCCGATGCACCCCTGGTATCCCTCCGCCGCATAGCGGCTCATCTGGTTTCGCCGGGCGTAGGTGGGCTGGTACCAGACCCGGGTTTTGTAGGCCGGGGCCACCTGGTTGATGACGTCGCAGTACGTCACCCAGGCTGATGGACCCATCGCCATGTCGGCGTTGCCGTGGCCGGTGCCGATGGTGGAGAAGACGTGGAACTTCACGAGGGACACGCCGATCTCGTCGGCCAGGTCCAACAGCTTCAGGGCGTCGCCCCGGTTGGCCCGGTTGACGGTGCAGATGATCCGGGTGTCGAAGCCGCGTCCGGCCAGCTCCGCCGTCGTCTCCAGAGCCACGTCAAAGGTGCCCTCGCCGCGTACCTGGTCGTGGGTGGCGGCGCTCCCGCCGTCGAGGCTGACCTGGACGTAGGCGAAGTCCGCCGGTTCCAGCTGGCGGAACTTCCGTGCCGCGGGCTTCTGGGCGTTCGTGGTGGTGATGACGTCCTCGTACCCCAGCTGCCGCCCGAGCCGGATGGCCTCGATGTAGTTGGGGTGAAGCGTCGGCTCCCCGCCCAGGATGGTCAGCTTGCTGCCGCCCATCCGTCGCCAGGTCCGCAGCGTCTCCGTGATCTGGGGCAACGGCATCTTCAAGGCGCGCTCCAGTCGTTCGCCCATGTAGCAGTGTTCACAGCGCAGTTGACAGGCCTCGGTGATGTAGAGGTACACATTCCGGAACCGGCCGTAGGCGATCCGGTCAATGTGTTCCGGGGCAGGTGCGTCAGCCCGGCGCGGCATCCGGGCGTGGCCATAGTCGNCCCTCGGGCGCAGGTGGGGAAGATCAAGGAAGGTGGTCATGCGGGGCTGCTCCTGGCGGTGAGGAGGGCGGTAACGGCCTGGGCGGTGTCCTCGGGGGTGGTGCCGCTGTCGAGCGCGTGAACGGTGACGCCGCCACCCGCGAACGCCTCCTTGATCCCGTCAGCGGTCTGGCGGTACCGCTGTAGCCGGGCGCGGAGGAGCCGGGGCGCGTCCCCGCGGCGGGGGTGGAGGATGCCGCCGCACCGCGCGCAGCGCTGGGGGTCGTCGGCGCGGGCCTCGGCGGGGAGGCGGGGGTCACGGATGGGGTCGCGCTCGCAGCGGTGGCAGACCCGGCGGTGATAGGCCCGCCGGTACAGCGTGGTGACGTTCACCGTCAGCTCCACGGCGACGACGGCGCAGCCGGGGGCCGTCTGCCGGAGCGCCGCCAAGAAGTGCCGGACCTGGGCGGCATTGCCGGGGAAGTTGTCGAAGATGACTGTCCCCGTGCCCCCGGCCGTGACCAAGTCCTCCAGGTAGGCCCGGAGGGTGGCAATCACGGTGAAGTCGTCAATCCAGCCCAGGCGTTCCGCGCTGGTGGCCGTGGCCGCCAAGATCGTGGTGGGGACGTGCTCACGCAGGCGGAACACGGCGGTGGCCGGGGCCTTGCTGAGCCGCGCCGTCAGCGTGGTCTTGCCAGCGGCCGGAGGTCCGAAGACCGGGACGGCAACCGTGAGGGTCACGGCATCCCCCTTTCGCACCCTGGGGACGGGGATTGAGATGTCCTCAGGGTCCGGCCGGGGATCGTGGAGGACCACGCCTGTGGTTCGTGCCGGGCATACGCGAGACGCATAGACACTGCGCCGGAGGGTGTTACGGTCGGGTCCGGATCGTGCCCAAACGGTTACGGAACGGGGGATGGCCAGGCATGACGACCACGCCTGACCTACGGCACTGCGCCCGGTGCAAACGCCGCCTGGCCGCCGACAACCCGCAGCCCATGTGCGGCACCTGCCAGCGCGCCGTCATCGACGCCCGGGTCCGCCCGCCCGAGGTGCCCCCGGAGTTCTGGGCGCTGGATCAGATGAGCGACGCCCTGGCGACGTGGCACATGGGCCGGGTGATCTTTGCCTACCGGACCCATCCCCACCATGCCCAACCCATCTCTCAGTGGGCGTTCTGCACGCTTTCGTCGGGCCTCAGCTTGAGTTGATCTCTGGGGTGGCCGGTGGGTCGGGCTGGGGCAGGACGAACAGGCCGGGATCGGGCTCGGTGAGAACNCNCCGCTCTACCAGCCGTTTCAGCCGGGCCCGCATGCTCTCGACATGCCGGGGCTCGGTGCCGCCACCCAGCGCCCGGCACACGTCCTTGGCGTGCAGCCCGTTCCCGCCCCGGGTGAACACGGCCAGCACCTCCCGATACCCCGGCGGCAGCGGCTCGGCCGGTGCGGCGTCGTTCTCGGCGGCCAGGTCCAGCACCGTCTCCCGGGTGATCTCCAACCGTTCCAGGGCACGTTCAGCGGCGGCGAGCTG
>NZ_JPGU01000088.1:0-4466 GCF_000732115.1 Frankia sp. CeD | reverse complement strand
CGATCACCCAGTTGTTGCCGAACCCGACCTGGTCTGGCCCCTTCGCGGATCCGTCGTGGAACCAGCCCACCGCCCACACCTTCTTCCCCGCCCGGTGGAACAGGGTGTCATCGACGACGACGTGCAGCGGCCCGGCCGGGACGAGGCGGTCGACGACGAGCCGGGCGAGCGCCAGGCCGACCTTCTCCGGCGACCAGACCGCCCGCGCGAAAAACCGGTGCGCCCGGTCGTGCGGCCACAGCGTGGACAGGCCCGCGCCGACGAGCANCCCGCACNCCGTGCGCCGCCCGCCGGTGGCGAGCATCCCCACGACGAGCGCCCGGAACGTCCGGAACGACGGCGCGGTGAAACACGGCCGGAAACCCTCCAGCAGCACCGCCAGAGAAACCGGTATCGTCACGTCCGGGAGCATCGGCGTCCAACTTTCGGGTTGGTACAGGAAACGCTGATGCTCCCGCCACCAGCCCCTCGCGCTGGCCTTCCACCCCTCCGCCACGCACCGCGATACCACCGGCAGGCACCAGGGAATCATCCACCCGAAAGCAATCGGGAAAATTATCCAGCCGTTGCCAGACACTGATCTGGATCAAGAAAACTGCGAAACTCTAGCTGGAAGCGAAGCTACGCGGCTGGCTGGCCGGAGATTCAGCCGAGGCTCCCCTGGTGGCAGAAGTCCTATTGGAAGTTCTGAGCGAAGCGCGAACGCTCCTACACACCAATTACGTACTCAAAGTCGGCGCGGCAGATCAATCCTGAATTTAATTCGGCCCAGCGAGGTTAGGCGCCGATCTGGATTGGATATTGGACTATATGGATGGTCGCTATACCCGACATGCATGGCGCCCCCCATGATGTGCCGCTCACCGTTGCCGTAGGCGTCCCGGGCCGGGTTGAGGTCACTCCCCGGTCCGGGTCGTCACCACGGCCAGCGAGGGAGCGCGGATGCCCGGGACGGTGTACGGCTACATCAGGACGGAAGACGACGACGAAGCCGAGGTAGACCGCCTGCATGATCGGCTCGGTTCCCACGCCGCCGCCGGGGCCAGGCCCTCGCCGATGTGTTCGTGGACCGGAACATGCCGCCGGGCCAGCTCATCCGCCCCGGCCTCACGCTGCTACTGGATGCGGTCCGGCGCGCGGACGGTGCCATCGTCATCGTTCCCGACCTCTATCACCTCTCCTCGCTCATTGCTGCACGGCGCGCAATCGAAGCAGAAATCAGTGAGGCCGGTGCGCGGCTGATTGCGACCGCGGCCGCCGGCGACGACGTCGGGGCTCAGCCGTCGTGACGGCCCCGGCGACCTCGACGAGCGCACGCCCACGCCTGGCGCGCTCGTCCACGGTCCGGCAGTTCGAGGCCACGGCCAAGACGGTGAGCGCGGCCCGCCAGCACACCACGGCGACGTTGGCTGCCTGGGGATTGGCCGCAGTTGCGGATACGGCGGAACTGCTGGCCTCGGAGCTCGTGACCAACGCGTGCCGGGCGTCGGCAGGCCGGAGCGGCGTGATCGCCATGCGCCTGACCCGCACGGACGCCGATTTGGTCATTGAGGTCTGGGATGCCAACCAGACCGCGCCGGTGCGGCGAAAGCCTGGAGACGACGCCGAAGGTGGGCGCGGGCTTTTGCTGGTGGACGCCCTGAGCGCCCGGTGGGCGTACTACCGCCCCCGCTCCGGCGGCAAGGTGGTCTGGTGCAGCCTGCCTCTGGCGGCCCCGGCCCACGTCCTCCCCGAGGACGCCGAACCGCTACCCCACCGTCCGGCCTCATCCGGCCCCGCCCAGCCCGCCGAGGTCTTCACGGACCTGGTGGTGCTCCGGCGGGTGGCTGACGGCCTCCGCGCGCTGGACTGGGACCTCCCGCCGGGTGAAGACGCGCGGCCGTGACCGCACCCGGCCGCCGCCACCTCTGGTCTGGGTGCGCTCGGGGCCGGAGGATGGAGGGGACGGCAGCCGATCATCAAAGGAGTGCCATGCCCTCGCGCGACACCGCCGTTTCGCTCCGCACCTTCGACGGCCTGCACCTGGCCGGAACCCTCGTGACGCCGGAGGCGACGTACGAACGGGCCGCGGTTCTGGTCCACGGCGGCGGGGTAACCCGGGAAGAGGGCGGCTTCTTCACGCGCTTGGCCGCCGGGCTGGCGGAGGCGGGAGTGGCCTCGCTGCGCTTTGACCTCCGGGGCCACGGGGAGAGCGAAGGCCGCCAGGAGGAGACGACGCTGACGGCGCACCTCAACGACATCGCGGTGGCGCTGGCGCGGGTGCGGGAGGACACCGGGGCGCAGGTCATCCACCTGCTTGGCACCAGCTTCGGCGGCGGCTTGACCGCCTACTACGCAGCCAAGCGGCCGGAGGAGCTGGCCCGGCTGGTGCTCCTGAACCCTCAGCTGGATTACAAGAACCGGTACGTGGACCAGAAGCCGTACTGGCACGGCGACTTCTTGGACGACGAAGCCGCCGCCCGACTGNCCAAGGACGGCTTCATCCACCACTCCCCGACGGTCCGGCACGGCCGGGCGATGCTCGCGGAGGTGTTCTGGATCAGGCCGATTCAGGTGGTTGCCGAAATCGCCGCGCCCACCCTGATCGTCCACGGCACCAAGGACACCTTCATTTCGGTGGACGCCTCCCGGGCGGCGGCACCCCGGTTCCAGGCGGAACACCAGCTCGTGGAGATCGAGGGCGCGCAACACGGCTTCGCCGTCCACGAGGACCCCACCTACGTCGACCCCCAAAGCCAGGAGTGGCAGGCCTTCGTCATCCGCACGGTGGCGGACTGGCTCACGGCGGGTTAGACCAGCAGGGCGGCGCGCAGCTGGCGGGGNCCGGGCCGGGTCTGCCAGGGCGTCAATATCTGGGCGGCCCGCGTCAACTCCCGGGTGGTGCGGCTGGAGCCGGTGGCCGTCGCCAGCCGCAGGGCGGTCAGGCCTTCCTCGGCGGCGGCGTCAGGCTCGCCGCCTAACGCATGAGCGACAGCCCGGCGTGCCCGGTAGTAGCCCTCGTCCCGGCGGGACAGCGCGCCGGTTGCCAGGACTTCGCCGTAGAGGGCCGCGGCCCGGCCCGGCTTTCCCGCCTCGATGTAGCAGGTGGCCGACCGCAACAACCAGGTTCCTTCGTCGTACCCGGCCCCCAGGGAATCCGGGTCGTCGTCGGCCGCCCCCAGCAGCGCGCGAGCTTCGTCAAGCTTCTGCTCCACGACGCCGATGGGGTCGCCGGTCATCGCCAGACCGCGTGCCTCCTGCTGCGTGACCTCTGCCTGAACCCGGGGCGGCAGGTTCCACGGCCCGTAGCGCGCCGCCTGGGCGAGGGTAAGCACCCGCGTCGCGTCACGGTCCTCATAGGCGGACTGGGACTTACGAAGCAGGATGTAGCCCTGCATTGGCAGGTCCCCGGCCTCCTGCGCCCACTCCATCGCCCGGTCGTACCAGTAGGCCGCCGACGTAGCGTCGTGCAAGTCGCGGTAGAGCCAGCCCGCGAACTCTGCCCCGTCTGCCCCGACGCTGAGGAGAGCGCGCCGCACCTGGGGGCGGACATCCCGGGCGCGGGACTGGATGGCATCGAGGACGCCCAACACCAGGGGCAGCGCCCGGAGCGGCCCCATCTGGCCGTCGTTGGCCTTGCACCGGGTGAACTGCTGGCCGAAGTAGCCCACCACCGTCTCATCCAGGTAGCGGCCCGCGTCCTGCATCGCGGCGGCCAAGTGCTGCATTTCCTCTAGGCTCGCCAGTGGGACGACGTGGGCCGACCCGGGCGCGGCCCGCTCCCCCCGGGGCATCGGCACCTGGGGCGCGCCCGCCTCGCCAGAGTCCGAAGCCAGCTCCGCGACCAGATCAGTGAGGCCGTGGGAGTGCGCGGCGGCGCGGTCAATGGGAAGCGCCACCTGTTGCCCGCCGACGATGACCGGCACGGTGAGCGCCGGCGCCTGGCTCCCTCCGGTGGCCCGGGTGCGCGGCTCCCCGGGACGGTCGAACCAGAGCAGTTCCCCCGGGATGCCGAGGATTTGGCTGTAGCGAATCAGCTTGGTCAGCTCTTCGGGGGCGCGGCCGTTCTCTATCCGGCTGAGCTGCGCCTGTGTCAGGCCCAGCCACCCGCCCACCAGCTCCTGAGTGGGCGTTCTGCACGCTTTCGCCGGGNCTCAGCTTGAGTTGATCTCTGGGGTGCGGAGTTGATCGTCTTGCGTTCGCCGGCTGGCGCGTTCTGCTGGAAGACATGGCAGAACGCAAGCCGTACCCCAGTGACCTGTCCGATGAGGCGTGGGACCTGATCNNCCCGGTCCTCACCGCGTGGAAGGCCCGGCNCCCCTCGGCCAGCGGGCACGAGGGCGGCTACGACATGCGGGAGATCGTGAACGCGGTCCTCTACCAGGCCCGGACCGGCTGCCAGTGGCGCTACCTGCCCCACGACCTGCCCCCGACGTCCGCGGTGTACTACTACTTCGGCCAGTGGCGCGACGACGGCACCACCGAGA
>NZ_JPGU01000087.1:0-4554 GCF_000732115.1 Frankia sp. CeD | reverse complement strand
CGCGCGTTTCGTAGCATTACCGACGGGAAGCAAGACATCCGAAGCACGGACCGGAACTCGATCAACCAACGAGCCGCCTTGCAGCCGTGATCGCAACCGAGTCGGGTTCGGGATTCGCCGAGTGCCGCGCGACCGGAGCGATCAACCTCTATCAGTCGTCTTGGCATTCGCGTTGCCGGCGTAGCCGGCTCGACGGATCTTCGCGTGGGCCGGTTCGACAGACACGGTCGGGCCGTTGACCTGCAGGTTTAGGTTCGCATTAGTGCTGGTTGGGTGCACATCGCAGCACTGACCAGGCATGCAACGTAGTAATTGCAGTCTGATCCGTCAAGCTCAGCGGTGACCGAGATGGTAACGTTTTGTCATAGTGGAGATCATTTCTGGGGTCGATCCCGTCTGGTGGCTCCTGCTCGACGGATGGGACCAGAGCCTGCAGACCGTCGGGCGCAGCGTCGAGACCCGGACCGCGTAGCGCAAGGCCGGCGTGGCGTTCGTCAACTGGCTCGCGGCACTGCCGCCGGCGCCTGCCGGCTGGACACCGCCGCGGACTGGCGTCGAGCGGCGCGCGGCCCGGCGCGCGGCCGCGGACGCCGGCGCCGAGCAGATGCCGACATACCGGCCGGGCGCGGCAGACGAGATCAGCCGGCAGCACGTCGAACAGTTCCTGATCTCCTTCGCGACCGAGCGGACACCGCGATGCCCGGACGGACGATCCGGCTCGACGGTGAATCAGGCGTTCCGCTCGCTCCAGCAGTTTTTTTGTGGCTGCTCGCCGAGGAGGAGCTCGACGCCTCGCCGATGGAGCGCATGGAGCCCCCCAAGATCGGCGAGCGGGTGAAACCGCTGCTCGTACTCGACCAGCTGTCCGCCCTCGTCGCCGTGTGCAAGGGCAAGGATTTCACCAGTCGACGTGACGAGGCGCTCGTGCGCGTCTTCGCGGACTCGGGCGGCCGTAGAAGCGAGGTCGCCGGCCTGACCGTCGCCGACGTCGACCTCGGCCGCAAGCGCCTGCTCGTCACCGGCAAGGGCGACCGACAGCGACACATCGCCATCGGCGCTCAGACCGCGCTCAGCCTGAACCGGTACCTGCGGCGCGGCCACCACCGACATGCCACTCTGCCCGCGCTGTGGCTGGCCGGCCGAGGCACCGCGATGACACCGTCGGGCGTCTACCAGGTGGTACGGCGCCGCGGCCGCGAGGCCGGCATCGACGTCCACCCCCACCTGTTCCGCCACGCGCTCGCCGACGCCTGGCTCTTTGCCGGCGGCGGAGAGCAGACCCTCGCCGACCACATGGGGTGGAGCACCACGCAGATGGTCCGCCGCTACGGCGCCGCCGGCCGGTCGCGGCGCGCTCAGAACGAGCACGAGCGCCTCGGCCTCGGTGATGCCTGCCGGCTGATCAGCCCCCGTCGCGTCAGCTAGCCGGCGGGTCCAGAGGGTGCCGATGCCCGGCGATCCATGCGAGGACTTCGTCCTCTTTCGACGAGCGGTAGTTCACGCCGACACCAGCGGAAACGCCTCACCTCACGACTCGTCCTCCTGCCCTCTGAGGTCCTGCGGGACCGGGAGCGTCAGCTTCCGTACGCCGGCCTGGGTCAGCGAGTAGAAGAAGGGCCCCTTCTCCTCGACCAGCGGCTCGATCTTGCCCCAGTGCTGGACGACCATGCGCAGCATGTCCCACCGGGACATGCTGCCGCTCTTGGTCAAGAAGAGGCCCTTCACCTCGCTGGCCAGGAAGATCTGCTTCTCGACGGCGCGACACCGGATCATGTTGTCGCGCGTGATCAGCAGCAGGCCTTCCTCGCCGACGTAGGGCAGCCAGCGAACGTCCTTCGTCCCCAGCGTGATCGGGCAACGTCTGTGGCCGGGATGGATGACGTCGGTTCGCACCGCGGCGAGCGCCTTACCCAGGGGCAGGGTGTTCTCGTTGACGANGAAGCGCGCCTGGAGATCGGCGGCGGCGTTCATGCTCAGGCTGCGGTCTCTTCCTGCTCGCGGAGACGCGCTTCATAGCGGACCGCGGCCTCAACATCAGCATCGGGGAGCTCGTAGACCTCGGCGATCCCTGCGATCGAGTCGCCCGCAGCCCACAGCTCGTACAGGTTCGCGGTGCGGGTGTTTCGTACGACGGGCGCGCCGAAGCCGAGCAGCGGGTCGAGTACCACCTGCCGGCCGGTGGGGTCCGGGTATAGCCGCAGAGCCTCACCTCCCTTGCCGTCGCCGGGAGCGAACTCGACCTTGGCAAAGAAGTCCTGCGCCTTCGGCGCGAGCACGAGCTGGCCGTCGTGGACGCGGACCATCTCCAGCGAGGTCGCCAGGCCGACTTCCTCCTGAACCGCCATGACCACGTCGCGGCCGAAGACGTACGGGTGCATGTGCGCAAGCGGGTACGGCACGCCGAAGCGTTCCCGTAGCCGCTGGACGACGAGCCGCATCCTCTGTAGCGAAACACCGCGAACGCGGTACTCATGCAGGTAGCCGGCCTCGACAAACTCGCCCCACGTGACCAGATCGCGGCCGGTGTGCTCGGGACGGATCACCGGCTCGTAGTGGGTCTGTCCACGGGTGTAGCCGTCGATCCACGACCGGAGCCGGGCAGGCTTCACCGCGAGCAGGTGAGCGGCCTCGCTCATCGAGTAGATCTCACGTTCCAACACCGTGACAGTCACATCGACATCATGGCTTCCTCCGGTCGCATGTACCCCGCTTCGACGCGCCAACGGGGTAGCTCATATCGGACATTTGCTCACGCAGCGCGTCCGAGCGTCATTTCTCACCCCTCCACCCGGGGCGGTTCCGATCCAGCCACGCCTCCACGTCGGCCCGATGCCAGAGTCGTAGCCGGGGATGATCCAAGATCGGGTCGGGGAAGCCCTTCGCGTTCGCGATGCGGCTGGCGTACTCGCGCGAGACTCGCTCGCCACTTCGGGAACCGCGTCCGAGGAGATCGCGGAGCTGATCGATGTCTACGGCGTCTTCCAGGTCCCCGATAGTGACGATCTCGTCACGTGGTCGGCGGGACACCCCGCGGACGCTAGGCGCGGGCTCCTGCATGCGCGGGATGGACTGTCCACCTGCCCTGTAGGAGGCCATGGCGCACTACGGTGCCCCGCTGATCATCACAGCCCGTCGGCGTGCTGGCCGGCGGGCCGGATGACACGCCGGATGACCAGGCCGAACCAGCCGACGGCGTGCCCGAACGATCAGAAGTCATCCCTCGACCGAGATCACGACAGGGACGGAACACAGGCTAGTTCACAAAGAATCTTGTCCTAAAAATCTTGACAAGTTCCGGACGGCCATGGGTCCTCACCGACGGCTCCGGGTCGCCCCTTCAAGGATCTTGGTGATGTCCTCGACGGAATCGTGGACACCGGACGCGATGCTCATCACGAGGTCGTAGGCCTCGTCGTTGGTCAGCGTCAGGCGACGGCCGTTGACACCGTAGAAGGCGATCAGACCGGCAAGGGCGAGCCGCTTGTTCCCGTCGACGAGGGCATGGTTGCGAGCCAGTGAATGCAGGAGCGCGGCGGCCTTGCCGTCAAGAGAGGGATAGGCGTCCCGGCCGAACACCGTCGCCCGCGGGCGCGNGAGAGCGGATTCGAGCAGGCCGTGGTCCCTGACCACCGGATCGGAACCGATGGCCCGCTCGGCGATGTACAGCAGTTCGCGAAGCGTCAGGTAGATCATTCGCCGAGCCAGCGGAGCGCCTCGGCGTACCGCGGCAGCTCCTCGTCCAGCACCTGATCCAGCAGTTCCGCCCGGCTGTGTGCCTCGATGTACTCCCGGATCGCCTCCCGGGCGATCTCCTGCATCGACCGCTGTTCCAACTCCGAACGCAGACGCAAAGCCTCTGCCTCGTCATCCGTCAAGCGCAGTGTCATCGCCACCACCCGACGGTATCACCGCTGATACCGCCGCCGGGACTCGCGCCATGGTCGCGACGCCCGGTTCCTATCCGATCTTCTTGGCGTTCGCATCGCCGTGTAGCCGGACCGCCGGATCTTCGCGTGGACGGGCTCGACGGAAACGGTCGGGCCGTTGACCTGCAGGTTTAGGTTCGCATTAGTGCTGGTTGGGTGCACTCACCGACGCCAACGAAGATCGACATATGCCATAACCTGCGGCTTGACTACCCAATGGGGCGGTCTGCAACCAGCGAGGCCGATGGCTGCAGTACATCGACCTGCGACTGTGGGTTCGAGTCTTGTTGGGTCGACCCCAGCCGCGCTTGATCATAAGGTCCATGCCTCGCCCACCAGCGAGTGTTGCGCGAGTTGCACCGCTCGGCCGCCGCATCACCGGCGTCGTCGCGCCGGGCGCACCCTTCCCCTCACGGCAGACTCGGAGATCCAGGAGGATCAGCCCGGGGCGAGGCGCGCTGTCCGTTAGCCGATACTAGTAGGACTTCGCTAGGTGACTCCGGATAGGTGTTGTGTGACGTTGGGTGTGGGGTTGAAGGGTCGTTGGCAGGTGGGGCAGGCGCCGGTCCAGACGGCGAGCAGGGCCTGGAGGGTGCGGAGGACTCCGTAGAGGGTCAGGCCGGCGCAG
>NZ_JPGU01000086.1:0-4724 GCF_000732115.1 Frankia sp. CeD | reverse complement strand
AGCCCTAACCCCACCCACAAGCCGAAAACCACCCGACCGGCAACACCGGCCGGGCCTTCGGCCCGCCCACCCACGCCATCACCGAACTCTTACCTGCCAGAATGGGTTCGAACATTTTCTAGATCCGTGCGTTCAGCTGGTCAGCGCCTGCGCGGCCGACGGGCGGCCGGCGCTCTCGCGGAATCGGAGCCGACCGGGTGACGTGGCCGGCGGCGCAGCCCAGGACCTCACCAGCGGCGCCCGCGCGTTCTCGCGAGCTGCGTGTCCACGGCGGTGACGGTCCGCGCGAGGCGTCGCACAAGCTCGGCGAGCTCGGCGTCCTCGATCGTCAGCGACGGCGCGACCAGGAGAGCCTGGGTCCAGTGGTTCACGCCAGCGGGATAGACCACCAGTCCGAACTCGCGCGCCGCCCGACAGATCGTCGCGGCGAGTGGCGCCCGGGCGTGGGCGCCGGCGGCCTGACGCACCGGCAGCCCAAGCAGGAGGCCACGGCCACGGGGCTGGTCGAGGAAACCGACCTTCCCGGTGACCTCTTCTTCAAGGCGACGACGCAGCTCCGCCCCGATTCGCTCGGCCCGCTCGGGAAGGCGCTGTTGCTCGGTCACCCGCAGGACGGCGAGCGCCACGGCCGCAGACAGGGGGTTACCGCTCATTGTGTGCCCCAGAGCGAGGTCGGAGGCCGATCTGCCCGGCAGGACGGACGCGCCGACGAGGACCGCTCCGATCGGCGTGTAGCCGCCGCTCAGCCCCTTGCCCGTGACGACCAGGTCGGGAGTGACGCCGGAGCGCTGATAGCCGAACCAGTCGCCGGTCCGCCCGAAGCCGGTCATAACCTCGTCCATCACCAGGAGCGCGCCACTCGCGCTGGTCAGTTCGCGGAGCCGCCGGAGCACGTCGTCACGCAGAACCGCCGCACCTCCCGCGGCGCCGCTCACCGGTTCCACGAGGACGGCGGCGATCCGCTCCGGCCCGATCCGGCCGAAGGCCTCCTCCCAGGCCGACGTGGCCGGCAGCGGATCTGCGGCGGGATCGTCGGACGTGACCGGGACCGTCGACACGCCCGTCGAGACCAGCGCGTCCAGGTGCTCGCGTCGCGGTGGGTGGCCCGACACGGACAAGGCGCCAGCCGTCATGCCGTGGTAACTCGGCTGCTGGGTGAGCACGATGGAACGCTCGGGACTGCCTGCCAGAGCATGGTGGAAAAGGGCTAGGCGCAGGGCAGTCTCGGTGGCTTCCGAACCGGAGTTCGTGTAGACGACCTCGCGATATCCAGGCCCACCGATCGAGAGAATCTTCTCCGTCAGCGCCAATACGCTTCTGCTCGTGAACTGGCTTCGGTGCGCGAACGTGACGAGTTCCGCCTGCTCTCGCATCGCGGCCAGAACATCGGTCGATCCGTGCCCAATATTTACACAGATCGTGCCGGAGCTGCCGTCGATAAATTCACGCCCGTCCTCGTCGTAGATGCGGCTGCCGTGCGCTTTGGCTACCACCGGAAGGTCGCTCGATAGCCGTTGACGCCCGACGGGCAGGGTCGGTGCTGACATCGTAACCGCCTTGGCTCCGTGGTCCGTTGCTCTTCGTCCCGGTCGGTCGGCGCCATTGTGTTGCATGCGACTCGACGGCCCGAATTGGAACAGTCGGCAGTTTCATGCAGCCATCAGGCTGGCGGTCCGAGGCGACCCAAGNTGCCCGTGACCGGCCGATCGCCAATAGCTTCGTGATAGCGAACCGTGGAGCATCTAGGCAGACACTCAGGCTGACGCAGAGGCGGGCGTGGATCAAGCTATGTGGTGACGGGCACGCCTGAAGCCCGATCAGCCTCCTTTCCGGGTGTCCTGACCATCACATACGCCTACCATGTTGGAGACGGCATGAAGTTCTCTATCTTCCTGAATCCGCAGGTTCCCGGATCGGGCTACCTTTCTGAACAGCACGTCGGGGCGAAGCGACCAATCGGGCGGGACACCGACTCCTACCAGGCAATGCTCCACGAGCTGCGCAGCATCGCGGTACAGGCCGACCAGACCGGCTTCGACGCTCTGATGCTCAGCGAGCACCATTTTCATTCTGAGGGCCTAGAGCTCTCGGTCAACCCGCTGATGGTGCTGGCCGACCTGGCCGCGCGAACCGAACGCCTGCTGCTGGCTCCGCTGGGCATGGTGCTTCCGGCGTGGGATCCCGTCCGCGCAGCGGAGGACGTCGCCCTTCTCGACCAGTTCTGTCGCGGCCGGCTCCGGCTCGGACTGGCCCGGGGTTTCCAGAACCGATGGGTCAACGTCCTCGGCCAACGCTGGGAGGTGACGGACGCCAGCGGCGACGGCTCACACACCGACGACCGCAACTTCGAGGTGTTCGGCGAAATCCTGAAGATCATGAAGATGTGCTGGACTCAGGAGACCGTGCGATACCGGAGCGAGATTCTGGACGGCTATTCGATCCCGCAGCCCTTTGACGGCATCGCGGACTGGCCGGCCGTGGAATGGACCCGCGCGTACGGCGCTGCGGACGAGATCGACGAGCAGGGCCGCGTCCGCGCGGTCTCGGTCTGCCCGCGGCCATACCAGGACCCGTACCCGGAGCTGTGGCAGCCGTTCACGATGAGTGACCGGTCGATCGTCCGGTGCGCGCAGGAGGACATCGTCCCGTGGATCTTCACGCCCTTCCTGAACGAGCATCGGGCGAAGGCTGAGCTTTACCAGTCCGAGTGCGCCAAGTTCNGTCGGGAGTACAAGATCGGCGAGCACACCGGCTTCCTGAAGATGATCGGGCTCGCCGACACGACCGAAGAGGCCGCCCGGGTCTTCAATCCCTCGATCCTGAACGACTTCGCGACCTTCTATGGATCGTTTGGCTTCCAGGACCCGAGCCTGATTCCGGAGGTCGGCCTGTTCGGTGCCCCGGATGACGTCAAGCGAGGCCTGGAAAAGATCTTCAACAGCACTCCGGACCTGGAGTGGATCGGGCTCTTCATGATCGGCCAGCAGGGCGGCCTGCCGCTCGACCGGGTACTGCGCAGCCTGGAGCTCTTCGCCGAGGAGATCATTCCCGAGTTCCGCGACTGACGCGGAGGACTCCCCTGCCGCCCGTGGGCTCGGCACGGACTCAGCGAGCTGGGAGTCCACGAACGGTCGACCATTCCGCGGTGACTATGCGGTCGACCGCTGGGTCGGCACCGTCCGCCGGGAATGCACCGACAGGCTGTTGATCGTCTCCGAACGGCACCTGACGTCCCGGAGCTACGTCGGGGGGACAGGCGGGTTGACCCGTCCGGCGACGAGGATGATTCGCATTCCGGCGGGCGGGGCGGCGGGNAGAAGCGCGGCGATGCTGTGGCCGGCCGGCCCGCGCACCCCTGCATCCTCGTCGAGCCCATCCACGACGAGGACGAGCCGCTCACCATAGGCGTCGCAGCGCTCGGCGGCTCTGGTGAGTAGACCGAGGAAATGGGTGTCCCGGGTGGCGTCTGTCAGCGGCGGTAAGGACACGCCGAGCAGGTCGCAGAGCTGTTCGATGACCAGGTCGGTGAAGGCGATCCGGTCGTTCTGGCTGGCGTAGCGGGCGGTGATGAAGAACGACACGACCCGCACCCCGGGTAGGGGATGTAGGACCAGCCAGGACATCAACGCCGACTTGCCCGTCCAGGCCGGTGCCCGCCACCAGGCGTAGCCGGCCCCCGGTGCTGGCGCGGTGTAGCGCGTCGGCGATGTGCGGGTCGTGGGTGCTGATGGTGGTGAGGTAGTCGAGGAGGTCCCGGCGGTTGGAGACGCTTTCGACGTCGATGCGTTCCACGACCCGTGCCCCGACGGGGNAGGTGATGGTGCTGGGTCGGGTAGTGGCGACGATGATCGTGCCGGGGGGAAGAGCTGGGGGTAGGCCGAGGGGGAGTTCGCTGCCAGGTGGAGGTGGTGCTTCGTCGAGGCCGTCGACGAGAAGCACCACCGGCTGGTCGGGTTGTGTGGCGTCGCGGGTCTTGGCGGCGTCGCAGAGCCGAAGGTAGAGCCAGCGTGGGGTGTGGGCGTCCGTGGGGAGGATGCCGTCGGGGGCGGTGTCAAGTTTCCAGGTGGCGATGAGCTGTGCGGCGAGGTTCAGCCGTGCGGTTTCGGGGGTGCGTCCTTCGGTGAGGCGGGNGNAGTGNGCCGGCCNCACCCGGGNAAANGCCAGGNATGCGGCCAGCGCGGACTTTCCCATTCCAGCTTCGGCTTCGACGAGCAGATAGCCACCGCGGCGCTGCCGTATACACCGGTCGATGAAGGCGTCGATCTTGCCGATGAGGTCGGAGCGTCCCCGGAATCGGGCGACCGGATGTACGTATTCGGAAGTCCCGTTGTTGATCTTTTGGGGGGACGGCCTTCGGGGCTGGGTGTGGCCTGATGGTCGTGGTGGGTGATGTTCTGCCGGTCGGGGTGGTTTGCTGCGGTGCGTGACGGTTGTCGAGTCGGGGGCGGGNGCTGCCGCNAGCGGNGAGGTTGCCGAGGGCGCGGCGCTGCTGGCGGAGAACGCCTGGCTGCGGGCCCGGGTCGCGGAGCTGTTGACGGACATCGCCGGGCTGGTCGCGCGGGAGGCGACGCGTGAGGCCGAGGTGGTGGAGCTGCGTCTCCAGCTCGAGGCGTTGCAGGCGGAGCTGGCGACGTTGCGGCGGATGCTGTTCGGCCGGTCGTCGGAACGGGAGTGCGGCGGGTCGCCGGCCGTGGGTTCGCCGGATGGCGGGGACGGTTGTGGCG
>NZ_JPGU01000085.1:1362-4739 GCF_000732115.1 Frankia sp. CeD | reverse complement strand
AGGCCCTGCTGCTCACGTGCCGCGCGTGGCCGCGCGGGGAGCGGCTGACGCTCGTTCCCTGCCCCCACGTCCCCAGCTACTTTGATCGCTCCCACTGCGCGAAGTGCGGTCACGAGCTGGGGAGCGTGGCCGCGTGAGGCCCGCCATCACGCTCTGGTCGGACAATCGGGACGCCGCGTACGGGTCTGGGGTGGTTCGCAAGCTGCGCACGATCGGTTACCGCCGGATCTCCGACGACCGTGAAGGGCTGGAAGCCGGGGTCACCCGCCAGGACGAGGACATCCGCGAGCTTGCCGAACGGCGTGACGACGTCGACCTGATCGACGTGCTGACCGACAACGACCTGTCGGCCACGAAGGACTACCGGCCGGAGTTCGANCNCATCCTNNCCATGGCNNNNGCNNGCNAGATCGACGCGGTAATCGCGTGGACGTCGAACCGCTTCCTACGCAACCGGCCCGACCGGATGCGCGTGATCGANCTGTTCAANGCCCGCAACGTCCGGCTGATNCCGGTCCGGGGCACCACCATGGACTTCACCTCCGCTGACGGCCGGATGATGGCGGACATCATCTTCTCGATCGACGCGGGAGAGGCCGAGCGCACGGCGGAGCGTGTCGCACGGGCAGCACAGCAGCGGGCCGAGCAGGGCCGCCACCACGGCGGACCCCGAGCGTACGGCTACGGGCCGATCGTCGGCACCGACCACGCCGGCAAGCCCGTACGGGACTTCTACGCCCTCGTGCCGGACGAGGCGGCGGTTATCCGCCGCATCGCGGCCAACATCCTGGCGGGCGTGCCGTTGGCGGCGATCGCCCGCACGCTCAACGCCGAGGCGGTCCCGACCGTGACGAAGGCCCACCGGCCGATCTGCCCGAACAACGTCAAGGGCCGTCGGGCGTGGACCGACTGCCCATGCCCGTACCGCGGGTGGAACGCGACCACCCTCAAGGAGATGATGGTCAACCCGCGTCTGATCGGCATGCGCGGCTACCAGACCCGCAGCACGCGGCGCAGCACGGGCACCATCGCGGTCATGGGCCAAGCGGTGTGGCCGGCGATTCTGGACGTCGACACCTGGGAGCAGATCCGGGCGATCCTCACCGACGCCTCGCGGCGGACCAACACCAACGCGCAGAAGCTTCGGCGCATGCTGGCGGGGTTCGTCTACTGCGCCTCGTGCGGGCACAAGCTGACCGGGAACGGCNCGAACGGGANGCGGCTGTACTGCCAGCGNCGNNACGGCCGCTGTNCGGCCAAGGTCCGNATCGGNGAANNCTTCCTCGTCGNGNTGGTNNNCCNNGCCGTGCGNNNGCGTCTCGACGANCTGGTNCTCCNNCCNGTNGCCANGGANGACCCGGCCGCCGCTGAGCTGGNGACGTTGGAGGCCCGCAAGAGCGCGCTGGCGGACCGGTGGGCATCCGGGAAGATGGACGATGACGCCTACGACGATGCCCACAAGGCCATCGTCCGCCAGATCCGCGCGGCCGAGGCCCGGATGCACACCAGCGCGCGACGGCGCGCCACGCTGCCCGTGGAGGGCGCCGTGGGCTGGGACGGGCTCGGCGAGGACATCGCGGCCAAGCGGGTGATCCTCACCCAACTGATCGACGGTGTGATCGTCGGCGGAAACGGGACTGTCGAGGGTGATGATGTTCAGCGTGTGCGGATCGTGTGGCGAGACCTGAACGACCCCCGGTAGCCCACGTCACCGCAGAAGGCCCCGGCGTCTGCCGGGGCCTTCGTCGTACCTGCCCGCTATGACCCTTTGAGAGCCACACTGGCACGTTAGAACCGCCTTCCCCGCTGGCAGGGGGGGAGAGATTCCGTCCCTGGACCGTTAGCGGGCCGAGCGTGAAGGGGCCGAAGAGTCAGCGGGAGTGCCACCGTCACGGCGACACGCCGTTGCCCACGCCGTGACGGCGGCACGCTGTGCACGATTCTCGGCGGCCTGGGCGGCGCGCGGGCACCGTGCCGATAAGCGCCCCCTGCGGAGCAGGATGCGACGTCACAGCGGGATGGTGCAAAGCCAGCGACACGGCGCGTCGGTGGAACCAGGGCGCTGACCTGCGACGCTGTGACGTACGCGGCCGATGCCAGCGATCAATGGTCCACATTAACCAGTCCACTCTGACTATCCCCGCTGGGCACCCGACCCGCACAGCGATCTTGCACGACAACCACGGTTGTCGATTGCGAAGCGGCAGCTACCCGACCCGCGACGAAGCATCTCCTTGGCTGACAACCAAGGTTGCCGGTGTGGGTCGTAACGTGACGATCGTGCCGGCCGGCCGGCCGGGCTGCGCTGCCCGACCGCCTCGCCAGGCGCTCAGCGGCCCGGTGCCGCAGGTCGGCAACGTCCGGGGTGCAGGTCATAACGAAGGCCAGCGTCACGGGGCTCTCGCCCTTGCTGGTGCGGCCGGCACATCGTGCCAGCCGTGGCCGGGTGGGAACCGAAGGAGTTCCCGAAATCGGTAGCGACTCCGGGAGCGGTCCGGTAATCTTTCAGTCGCTGCCCGCAATCAACCAGAATCTGGGCTGCTTCGGCCTCGCTTATCGTCGCGGGCGCCACGGCTGATGCTCACGGAAGGAGACCAGCGCAATGACGCCACCGGATGACCTCGTCATCGTGGTAGAGGAGTTGGCCACGATCCAGGACCGCGGCGACTTTCAGACCTCTGATGGACCCGTCGGTGACAGCGGCGAGAACAGGGACGGCTAAGCATCGACGTTAGCTGTCGCCGTACGACCCTGCCTCTCTTTCATCTGTTTCGGTTGGTTTTTCATGGCGATCTGGGTGCAGGCCGAAGGAGCCACCATGTAAAGGATGTTGATGGATCATCAGCTCATCCGCGATATAAAGACCGCGTTGGCATGGTCCAGACCCAGCTCGACACCCTCCCGGTTCCTACGGGGGACTCTTCCTGATTCTGGGATATGCCCCAGGGTGCTCACGCCGACCAGATTTCTAGACCTGATAATGAGACGAAGCCTTGTCTCGCCCCAGATGCGGTGGTGTCCATTCACGGGTGTGCCGGGGTAGCCCGCTGACCTTGGGGTTTGTGTTGCGGGGACGTGCTGTGGNCGTTGCTTGATCCTGGTGGCTGGGCGTGGATGATCAGGGTTGTGGCTGAGCTGTCCGCGTCGTCGTGGGAGTCGCGTCTCGCGGCTGCCGAGGCGCGGATCGAGGAACTCGCCGTCGGGCAGGCCGCGTCGGTGGCGGCGAACGAGCGGTTGGTGTCGGTCAACGAGCGGCTGCGTCGGGTCGTGGAGGACTCGGCCGCGCGGCATGAGGTGGAGCTTGGCGCGGTGCGCGCCGAGCGGGACCGGGCCGTGCGGCGGGTCGAGGAGCTTGAGCTCGAGTTCGCCGAGCTGCG
>NZ_JPGU01000085.1:0-1277 GCF_000732115.1 Frankia sp. CeD | reverse complement strand
CATCCGGGGGCGGGGCTGGCGCGGGAGGAGACGCCGGACCGGTCGTTGTCGGCGGACCCGCCGTCGGAATGCTCGTCGTGCCAGGCGGATCTGTCCGACGCGGGGGTGCTGGCGGACGGGTGGGCGCAGGTCTGGGACCTACTCGAACCGGTGCTGGAGAAGGTCGAGTGGGTGTTGCCTCGGCGGCGCTGCGCGTGCTGCCGGAAGGTCACCACCGCCGTGGTTCCGGGGGTGCGGCACGCGGCGGCGGGCGCGGTGTCCTACGGGCCCAGGCTGCACGGCGCGGCGGTGCTGCTCGCCTCCGAGGGCAACGTGCCGGTCGAGCGGGCCGCGATGGTCATCNNCGCGCTGCTNGGGGTGCCGGTNTCGNCCGGGTTCGTCGCCCGCGCGAACGNNCGGCTCGCNCAGGANCTNNAGGCNGCCGGGTTCGACGAGGCGATGAAGGCGGCGCTGCGGGCCGANCCGGTGCTNTGCGGGGACGAGTCGCCNGTCAACGTGCTGCGCAAGGATCNTGACGAGGNCACCGGCACCGCCCTGTCGGGCACCCCGCACCTGCTGGTGGTGCGCACCCCGGCGCCCGGGCTGGNCTGGTATGCGGCGATCAGCTCCCGCTCGTCCGGGGCGATCGACGCCACCGGCGTCCTCACCGGCTGGCACGGCTACCTGACCCGCGACGACTACGCCGGCTGGCACCAGTACGACCCCACGCTCGCCGGCGTGCAGTTGTGCTGTGCCCATCTCATCAGGGCGTTGCGTGCGGTGCTGATCCTCGCGCCGAAGGTCCAGAAGTGGGCGGGCCGGCTCATCGACCTGCTCCGCGAGGCCAACGGCCTGGTCGTCGCCGCCCGCGCCGCCGGGAACAGCCGCCTCGGCCAGGCCGCGATCGACGCGCTGCGGGCCCGCTACGACGCCGACGTCCGGATCGGCGAGCTGACGAACATGTCCCGCCCCTGGGCCGACGAGAAGAACCATCCCGGCCTGGTCCTGGCCCGCCGGCTTGCCGCGAAGGCAGACCAGGTCTGGCTCTTCACCACCGACTTCAAGATCCCATGGACGAACAACCCCAGCGAGCAGGCCATACGCCTCCCGAAACGCCACCAGGCCGTCTCGGGCTACTGGCACACCCCCACCACCATGGCCGCCTACCTACGCGTGCGCTCCTACCTCGTCTCCGCCCGCGACCACGGCCTGACCGCCGTCGACGCCATCCGCCTCGCCCTCGCCGGTACGCCCTGGATGCCAGCCAGGCGCGCGGCCAGCCCCACACACGCTCTCGC
>NZ_JPGU01000084.1:2280-5081 GCF_000732115.1 Frankia sp. CeD | reverse complement strand
CCCTGGGACGGACCGTCGGAAGTAACCGCCACCGTCGTTCAACCGGTGATCGTCCTTGCCCGTCGGACATTAGCCGACCGCGGATCGGCTTGTCCATGTGCTCGGCGGCCGAGAAGCCCGTGGACCTCAGGTGATCGCCGTGAGCCCGCCTCAGGATGGTTTCTTCGTGGAGGCGACCGCGATCGGGGATCGGCCTGTCGCCGGCCGCCCCAACCATTCAATCCCACAATTTCACGGGGTCGGGTTCGCGGCGGGTCGGGTTCGCGGCGGGTCGGGTTCGCGGCGGGTCGGGTTCGCGGCGGGTCGGGTTCGCGGCGGGTCGGGTTCGCGGCGGGTCGGGACTGGGCCGTGGCGGCCTGCCGGGTTTCGTGCGCCGGGTTGCGCGTTCCGCGGGGCCGAGGTCGGTGCGGGCCGATCGCGGGTACGCTCCACCTCTTCCGTCGCTCCAGGTCGGGAGAGACCAGGTTGGTACCGGTGGTGGATGTCGGCCTCCAGGCCGGTTTCCGGTGGTCGGAAGGGTTGCCGAGGGCGGACGGGTCACAGCCGGGTTTCAGTTACGGCCGGGTTTCACGAGGTACCGCAGGTACCGACGGTCGATCGGCGAGCAGAGAGGCGCCAGGACGATGTCCCAGTCGCAGGAGGCGTTCCAGCCATGGGAGGCGGGCGGGCCGCGGGACGTCCGCGCGTCGGGCAAGGAGCCCGCGGGTGCGGAGCCGGCGCGTGCGGACGGCCGGAAGACCTTCGCACTCGCCCTCGACATCGGGGGAACCAAGATCGCCGCCGGTGTCGTCGCGGGGGACGGCACGATCGCCGCTCAGGCCCGTCGCTCCATGCCGGTCCCGCGTCCGGCTTCACCGGCTTCACCGGCTTCACCTGATCCGGACGGCGCTGGGCCGGCGTCGGCCCGGGCGGCAGGGGTCGATGCCGAGGAGGTCTTCGCCGTCGTCCAGGACTGCCTCGACGAGGCGCTCGCCGCGGCGCGGATGCGTCCGGACGAGATGACGGGACTCGGCTGCGGGTGCAGCGGTCCGATGGACTGGCCGGTCGGTGAGGTCTCCCCGTTGAACATTCCGGCCTGGCGGGGATTCCCGTTGCGGGCGCGGCTGCGGGACGCATACCCGGGCGGCCCGGTTTTGATCCACAACGACGCCGTCGCCCTCGCCGCCGGCGAGCACTGGATGGGTGANGGCCGTGGCGTGCGCAACATGCTCGCCGTCACCGTCTCCACCGGCGTCGGAGGCGGCCTGGTTCTCGGGGGCCGGTTGCTGCACGGCACATCCGGCAATGCCGGCCATATCGGTCACATGGTGGTGGAGGCCGACGGACCTCCTTGTCCGTGTGGGGGACGTGGATGTCTGGAGGCGCTCGCGTCGGGTCCGCGGACGGTGGCCTGGGCGATCGGCGAGGGCTGGGTGCCTTCGGGGGATCAGCCGGCCAACGGTCGCGTGCTTGCAGCCTCGGCACGGGCCGGCGACGGCGTCGCCCGGCGGGCCCTCGCCCGCGCGGGTGCTGCGGTGGGAGCCGGACTGGCCTCCTGCGCGAGCCTGCTCGACCTGGAGGCCGCCGTGGTGGCTGGCGGGTTTGCGCAGTCCGGCCCGATCTTCTGGGACGCGCTGTCGGCCAGTTTCGATCGTCACACGGGGTTGGCGTTCACCCGGCGGATGCAGATCAGACGGAGCTCCGATCCCAGCCGGATCGCGCTTCGGGGGGCCGGCGCCTTCATCCTCGCGCCGGAGCGGTACGCCTGGGAGGGCTAGTACCGGCCGGTACGACGTTTTCTAAGACGTCGCCTGGTGTGTCGGTCTCGCCTGGTGTCCCCTCCTCCTCAAACATGCCTCGCTGGCGCGTCTGCCCGGCCTCACAGCCTCGCGGCTGGGTAGACGCGGGAGGGGCAGGTGTAGGGAGCGTGCGGATCGGAGGTTCGGGTGGTTTGGGGATCGCTGACCGGGGTACCCCCGCATCGGACCCGGTGTCTGCGCCGGCGGGCGGACGGCACCGGTGAACGAGGGACGAGGCGGGCCTCGGCAGCGGNTCGGCGAGGGNGGGAATCGGCGCGGGGGCCCGGAGGTTGTCAGCTGCAGGGATTGCGCACTGTCAACCGTCGGTGCCAGAAAGTTATGTCCTCGCGTCCGCTCACCATGCCCGGACTCGTGTATAGTTCCTCTTCGTCGCCCACCGAGCTCCTCCGGGAGCCGGGCGTCGCGCAGGACCAGATCTCCTCCGAGGGGGCGTAGACCCCCCGAGGAAACGGGCCGCGGACGGTGCGATAAGGTACGAGAGTGGCAAACACCGGTACGTGGGTAGGTTAACTACCGGGCCGGAGTGATTTGACACAATCAAGCCAAAGCTCATAATCTAGGAAAAACGTTCCGGTTGATCGCTTTGAACGCGAACGTCCGGAGTGTGCAAGAAGGTAAGATCTGTTCGGATGTGAACATTTCGCACAAAAAGAAGCGATTTGACACCGCCGGGCAAGCCGAGTAACTTAAAGAAGCACCAGAACGAAGCCCTGAGGGTGGAGGTCTGGTAGCGCCTGCTCCTTGAGAACTCAACAGCGTGCCGATTNTCAGTGCCAATTGTTNTACCCCGTTCATGGCCTGGCTGGGTGGTGTCCCACGTGGTGGGGTGGCTGTCTGGTTGGGTTGTGAGGGATTCCTTTGGACACGGTGGTGGGCCTGTGAGGGTCTGCTGTCGATGTCGGGGTCTGTCGATGTTTTTGCATCGGCGCTCTCAATGCATTGATGGAGAGTTTGATCCTGGCTCAGGACGAACGCTGGCGGCGTGCTTAACACATGCAAGTC
>NZ_JPGU01000084.1:0-950 GCF_000732115.1 Frankia sp. CeD | reverse complement strand
GAAAGTCGGTAACACCCGAAGCCGGTGGCCTAACCCTTGTGGGGGGAGCCGTCGAAGGTGGGACCGGCGATTGGGACGAAGTCGTAACAAGGTAGCCGTACCGGAAGGTGCGGCTGGATCACCTCCTTTCTAAGGAGCGTCTGGCTGGTCTGTCCTGTAGTGGGGTGGGCTGGTGCAGAGCCAGGGCCGGCTGTGGATGCCGGTCTGGTTGCTCGTGGGTGGAACGCTGACGATGGGGTTTCGGCTGGTTGTCCGGGGTCTAGTNNNCCTCTGTCCTTATCTTCGGGTGGGGNGGGGGGTGGAACGGTCCGGGTGGGTGGCTGGGGTCCGTGGCACGCTGTTGGGTCCTGAGGGAGTGAGGCTCTCTCGGCTGGTGGGTTCCTGTGCTGTGGTCCTGGTGGGGATCGTGGTGGGGGGTCTGCTGGTGGAACGGACCGGTCGTGGTGGAGGACTGCCTTCCCGTTGGGTGGGGGTGGGTTTCGCCGGGTCGGCTGGGGCCGTCCGTACGTTGAGAACTGCACAGTGGACGCGAGCATCTTTGTGGCCAAGTTATTAAGGGCGCACGGTGGATGCCTTGGCACCAGGAGCCGATGAAGGACGTGGGAGGCTGCGATATGCCTCGGGGAGCTGTCAACCGAGCTGTGATCCGAGGATTTCCGAATGGGGAAACCCGGCAGGGCNTTAAATCCTGTCACCCNTGCCTGAACACATAGGGCATGTGGAGGGAACGCGGGGAAGTGAAACATCTCATTACCCGCAGGAGGAGAAAACAACCGTGATTCCGCGAGTAGTGGTGAGCGAAAGCGGAACAGGCTAAACCAGTGTCGTGTGAGAGCCGGCAGGTGTTGCGATGCTGGGGTTGTGGGATCGTCCAGGTGGAGCTGCCGTTCCATCGGGGAGTCAGAAAGAGCATTGTTAGGCGAAGGTCATGCGAATGGGCCGCCATAGAG
>NZ_JPGU01000083.1:0-5230 GCF_000732115.1 Frankia sp. CeD | reverse complement strand
CGGGCTGCTGCGTTACCTCAACCCTGACACGCGCCCGGTCCTCGCGGCGCTACCCACCCCACAGATCGGCTTCAACTACATGGGCCGCTTCACCGTCGCGCCCAGGGCCCAGGGCGACGAGCAGGCGGACTGGTGGCAGCTCGGTCTGGGCGGCGACACCGGTACCCTGCCCGCCTCCTACGCGCTGGAAGCCGGCGGCGTCGTGCGCGACGGCCCGGCGGGCGCGGAGCTCACCGTCCTGCTGTCCTGGCCCGGCGACCTGTTCGACGAGGCGCGGGTCGCTGCCCTCGCCGAGGGATGGGTGGCGACGCTGACCGGGCTGGCCGAGCACGCCGCGCGCCCCGAGGCGGGCGGGCACACCCCCTCCGACTTCCCGCTGCTCGCCATGGCGCAGGGCGAGCTCGACGTGGTGGCGGCCGAACTAACGCGGAACACGCACGAGAGGAGAGCCCGGTGAGCCAGCTCGACGTGGAGGATCTGTGGCCGCTGTCCCCGCTACAGGAGGGCCTGCTCTTCCAGACGCTCTACGACGGGCGGACCGGCGACGTCTACTCCGGCCAGCGTGACCTTGATCTGACCGGGCCGCTGGACCCGGCGCTGCTGCGGGCGTCCGGGGAGGCCCTGCTGGACCGGCACGCCAACCTGCGGGCCGGGTTCCAGCAGCTCTCCGGCCTGGACCAGCCCGTGCAGGTGATCGCCAGGAAGGTACGGCTGCCGTGGCGTGAGGTCGACCTGGCGCACCTGGCGGAAGAAGNGGCGTTGGAACAGGCCATGCGGCTGGCCGCCGAGGAGCGGGACCGCGGGTTCGATCCGGCGCAGCCGCCACTACTGCGTTTCCTGCTGATCCGGTTCGGTGCGCGGCGCCACCGGCTGGTGCTCACCATCCACCACATCCTGCTGGACGGCTGGTCGCAGCCGATGTTCACGCGGGAGCTGTTCGCCGTCTACCAGGCCGGAGGCACGACGGGCGGGCTGAAGCCGGTCTCGCCGTACCGGGACTACCTGGAGTGGCTCGGCCGCCAGGACCGCCAGGCCGCCCGTGAGGCGTGGCGGGTCGAGCTGGCCGGGACGGACGAGCCGACCCTGGTGGCCCAGCCCGATCCGGTGCGCGAGCCGCAGCCGGCCGAGCGCGTGAACACCTCGGTGAGCCCCGAGCTGACGGCAGCTCTGCGGGCCCTCGCTCGTGGTCATGAGCTGACGATGAACACGGTCGTCCAGGGCGCCTGGGCANTGCTGGTCAGCCGCCTGGCCGGCCGCCGTGACGTGGTGTTCGGCGCGGTGGTGGCGGGCCGCCCGCCCGAACTGCCCAGGGTCGAGGACATGGTAGGCCTGTTCATCAACACCGTGCCGATCCGGGTGCCGCTCGACCCCGCCCAGCCGGTCGCCGAGATGCTTACGGCGCTGCAGGCCCGCCAGACGGCGCTGATGTCCTGCCACTACCTGGGCCTTGCCGAGATCCAGCGGATCACCGGCCCCGGCGCCACCTTCGACACGCTGCTGGCCTACGAGAACTACCCGCTCGACTCGTCGTGGGTCTCCGCGATGGCTGACGACCGCGACCTGACGATCACCCCGGCCGGGGGGCACGAGGCGCCGCACTATCCGCTCGCGCTGGCCGTGGTCCCTGGCCGGGACCGGCTGGAGCTGCGGCTGTCCTACCAGCCCGAGGTGTACGAGCGGGAGATGGCCGAGGGGCTGGCCGCCGCCATGGTGCGGGTGCTGGCGGCGATCGCCGCCGACCCGGCCGCCCGTGTCGGCACGGTCGGCATCCTGGACGAGACGGGCCGGGATCTGGTGATCCGGCGGTGGAACGACACCGCGGTGCCGGTGGACGCCGGGTCGCTGGTCACGGCGTTCGAGCGACGCGTCGCCGAGCATCCGCACGCCGTCGCCATCGACGGGGACGTCACGCTGACCTACCAGGAGCTGAACGCGCGCGCCGACCGGCTCGCCCGTCTGCTGGCCACGCTCGGCGTGGGCACCGAGAGCCTGGTCGGGGTGCTGATGGAGCGGTCGGCCGAGCTGGTGGTGGCGCTGCTCGGGGTGGTGAAGGCGGGCGCCGCCTATGTGCCGCTGGATGCCGCCAACCCGCTGGAGCGGATGAAGGCCGTGATCGCCGAGGCCGCACCCGTGGCGCTGCTGGTCGGCCAGGCCACGATCGACCACCCGATGACCCGCGAGGGCGGCCTGCCCGCCGCCAACATCGTCCGGGTCCCCTCGGAGGTGCCGGCCGGCGACGGCCCCTTCCCGGTTGCCCCGGCCGCGGCCAACCTGGCGTACGTCATGTACACCTCGGGATCGACGGGGGTGCCGAAGGGAGTGGCGGTCACCCNCGGCAACGTGGTCGGCTTCTGCCTGGATGGCGCCTGGCCCGCCGAGGNGACCGAGCGGGNCATGGTGCAGGCCAACCACGCCTTCGACGCCTCCACCTACGAGGTGTGGGTGCCGCTGCTGCGCGGCGGCACCGTCGTGGTCGCGCCGGCCGGTGACCTGGATGCCGCCGACCGGGAGCGGTTCATCGCCGCCCACCGGATCACCAACGTCCACGCGACCGCCGGCCTGTTCGCCGCGCTGGGCGAGCAGACCCCGCACATCTTCGCCGGGGTACGCGAGGTGTCGACCGGCGGCGACGTGGTCTCGGCGGCCGCGGTGAGGACTCTGCTGGAGACCCATCCGGACATGGTCGTGCGGTCCACCTACGGGCCGACCGAGACGACCGCCTTCGCCACCCACCTCCCCTTCACCGCGGGCGACCAGGTGCCGGCGTCGGTGCCGATCGGCCGCCCGCTGGACAACACCCGGATCTACGTGCTGGACGGCTTCCTGCAGCCGATCCCGCCCGGCGTCGGGGGAGAACTGTACGTGGCCGGCGGCGGGCTGGCCCGCGGCTACCTGAACCGGCCAGGCCTCACCTCGGAACGCTTCGTGGCCTGCCCCTTCGGCACGCCGGGCGAGCGGATGTACCGGACCGGGGACCTGGCCCGGTGGACCGGTGACGGGCTGCTGGTCTTCCTGGGGCGGGCCGACACGCAGGTGAAGATCCGCGGGTTCCGGATCGAGCTGAGCGAGATCGAGAACGTGCTGTCCGGCTGCCCGGGGGTCGCGCGGGTCGCGGTGGTAGCCCACACCAGCCAGGCCGACCACAGCCAACTGGTCGCCTACGTGGTGCCCGCCGAGGGGGAGAGCGTGACGGGCTCCGCGGTGCGGAGGTACGCGGCGGGACGGCTGCCGGACTACATGGTCCCCGCCGCCGTCGTCCCGCTGGCGGAGCTGCCGCTGACCGGCAACGCCAAGCTGGACCGGGCGGCCCTGCCCGCGCCGGACTTCGGCCGCATGGCGACCGGGCGCGAGCCGCGCACGCCGATCGAGGAGGTGCTGTGCTCGCTGTTCGTCGACGTGCTGAAGCTGGAGTGGATCGGGGCCGACGACAACTTCTTCGAGTTGGGTGGCGACTCCCTGCTGGCGATGCGGCTGCTCGCCCGGGTACGGGCCGTCCTCGACGTCGAGGTGGGAATCCGCACCCTGTTCACCGGCGCCACCCCGGCGGCGGTGGCCCGTGTGGTCGAGGCCGGTGGCCGCTCGCGGCCCGAGCTGGTTGCCGGGGTACGGCCGGACCCGGCGCCGCTGTCGTTCGGCCAGGCTCGGATGTGGTTCCTCAACCAGTTGGAGGAGGGACGGGCGGTCTACAACGTGCCGCTCGCGCTGAAGCTGACCGGGCAGCTCGACCGGTGGGCGCTGCAGGCCGCGCTGGCCGACGTCGCGGCGCGTCACGAAAGCCTGCGGACGGTCTTCCCTGACGTCGACGGCGTGCCGGGTCAGCACCTGCTGGACGAGACGGTGGGCCGCCCGGAACTGGTGATGGTGGCGGTGACCGAGGCGGAGCTGCCGTCGCTGATGGCCGCCGAGTTGGGGCGCGGGTTCGACGTGGGCAGCGAGCCGCCGCTGCGGGTACGGCTGTTCACGCTGTCCCCCCGGGAGCACGTGCTGCTGCTGGTGGCGCACCACATCGCCTCCGACGGCTGGTCGATGGGCGTGCTGGCCCGCGACCTGTCGGTGGCCTACACCGCCAGGCTGCGTGGGCGGGTACCGCAGTGGACCAGATTGCCGCTCCAGTACGCCGACTACGCGGTGTGGCAGCGCGCGGTGCTGGGCGATCTGTCCGACCCGGCGAGCCTGATCAGCGAGCAGCTCGCGTACTGGCGGGAGGCACNCGCCGACANCCCCNNGGNGCNGNCCCTGCCGGTCGACCGCCCGCGCCCGCCGGTGCCGAGCTTCACGGGCGGCGCGGTGCCGATCCGGATCGGCGCGCAGACCCACGAGCGGCTTGTCCGGCTGGCCCGGGGGCGGCGGGCAACGCTGTTCATGGTGGTGCAGGCCGCAGTTGCGCTGCTGCTGTCTCGCCTTGGCGGGGGCAACGACATCCCGATCGGCACCGCAGTGGCGGGCCGGGGCGNGGCCGCCCTGGATGACCTGATCGGCTTCTTCGTCAACACGCTGGTGCTGCGCACCGACGTCGGCGGCGATCCCTCGTTCAACGACCTGGTAGCCCGGGTGCGGGAGCGGAACCTGGCCGCCTACGCCCATCAGGACGTGCCGTTTGAGCGGTTGGTCGAGGAGCTCTACCCGGCCCGCTCGTTGTCGCGGCACCCGCTGTTCCAGGTGTCCCTCGGGTTGCGGAACACCCCGCAGGACACCGGCTGGGAGCTGCCGGGGCTGACCATCCAACCGCACAGGTCCGGGGTCAACGCCGCCAAGTTCGACCTGTCGTTCAGCCTGGCCGAGCACCGTGGCGCCGACGGTGAACCGGCGGGGATCGGTGGGACCGTCGGCTACGCGGCCGACCTGTTCGACCGGCCCACGGTGCAGAAGGTGGCGGAGCGCCTGGTGGCCGTGTTGGACGCGGTGGCCGCCGATCCCGCGTTGCGGGTGAGCCAGGTGCCGGTGTTGGGTGCGGCTGAGTGGGTGCGGGTGGTGGAGGAGTGGAATGACACTGGGGTTGGGGTTGGGGTGGGGACGTTGCCGGGGGTGTTTGGGGGGTGGGTGGCTGCGGGGCGGGATGTGGTGGCGGTGGTGTCGGGGNGNGTGCGGGTGACGTATGGGGAGTTGGAGGTGGCGGCGAATCGGGTGGCGCGGGATTTGGTGGCGGCTGGGGTGCGGTCTGGTGATCGGGTTGGGGTGGTGATGGAGCGGTCGGTGGAGTTGGTGGCGGTGTTGGTGGGGGTGGTGAAGG
>NZ_JPGU01000082.1:0-5340 GCF_000732115.1 Frankia sp. CeD | reverse complement strand
CCGAAGCCCTGTCCCAGCAGGTCAAGGGCCTGGTCTGCCTGATCGACGGGACCCTGGTCCCGACGTTCGCCTGGCGCCACCGCACCGATCTTCTATCCGGCAAGCACCGCCGCCACGGCGTCAACGTCCAACTGGCCGTCGACCTGCACGGGCGGATCCTCGCCGCCAGCCACGCCTTCCCGGGCAGCTGGCANGATGTGCACTGTTTCCGCGAAGCCGGCTGGACACGGGTGGCGCGACGTTTCGGTGGCTGCATGACCGACCTCGGTTACGAAGGCGAACCCGCCGTCCACACCCCGCGGAAGAAGAAGCCCGGAACATCCCTGACCGGCTGGCAGAAACAACTCAACGCCGAGNTCGCGTCCGTCCGGGTCGCCGCCGAATGGGGAGTCGCTCACGCGAAGAACTGGCGAATCCTCACCAGCCNTTACCGCAGCGACCTCGGCCGTATCGATGCCGACATCCAGNCAGCCGTCGGCCTCCAGAAAATCAACGAACAGCAATCCGAGNGAATACTGAGCTTCGAGAGAATCAAGAGAGTTTCTGAATAACTTCCGTGGTGTACCGGGTGGTGCGGCCGGTGTACGAGGGCGCCCTGGAGGACTTGAAGCGGGGAGCCACCAAAACCGGCAAGCCCCTTGACGGCCTCATCGTCTCCGACGTGGACCGGCTCACCCGCGACCCGCGCCACCTGGAAGACGCCATTGACGTGGTGGTCCAGTACGGGCGGCCCGTCATTGACATCAGCGGCACCCTTGACCTCCTCACGGACAACGGGCGCTCCGTGGCCCGGATCGTCGTGGCCCTGAAGAACCAGCAGTCCGCCGACACCTCCCGGCGGGTGCGGACGGCCCACCGCGAGCTCGCCAAGGCGGGTGTCCCCGTGGGCGGCTACCGGCCCTTCGGCTGGGAGCCGGACAAGCGCACCATCCGCAAGGCCGAGGCCGACATGATCGTCGTCGGTGCTGACGAAATCCTTGCCGGGGTCGGCACGCACACGCTCTGCCGCCGCTGGAATGAGCTGGGCATTCTCACGACCCGGGGCCACCAGTGGCAGCGCCAGGTGATGAAGAACATGTATCTGTCTCCCCGCCTCGCGGGCTACCGGGTACACGGCCCGACCACGGTTCCCTTGGAGCAGCGCTACGCCTGCACCGTAGACGGCCAGCCCGTCATGGGCCTTCAAGGTCACATCCTGGACGTCGAGGNCTGGGAGAAGGTGGTGGCGAAGCTCCGCGACCCCGCTCGGACCGGCAACCAGAACATCCACATAGGCGGCCGGAAGTATCTGCTGTCCGGAATCATCCGCTGCGCCTACTGCGGCGCGCGGCTCACCGGCGGCTGGGACAAGGGGTGGAAGAAGCATCACTACTCCTGCCGTCCCGTCACCGCTGGTGGCTGCGGCAGCGTCGCCGTGACCGGCCACCACGTTGACGAACTGGTCACGAACTTGGTGCTGGCCTATCTGGCAAACCGGGACGTGGAAGCCGAAAGCGGCCCGTGGCCCAAGCCGGCCGAGGCGGAGATCGCCGATATCATGGCCGCCTGGCGGGAGACGAAGCGCGGCGGCACCCGCGCCCTCCAGCTGGTGGAGGAGCTGGAGGGGGACGTGGCGAAGCTCCGGGGGGAGCGCAACGACTGGCTGCGCGCCCACTCCGGCCCCCAGCTGACCAACGTGGCCTCGTCCTGGCCTCGGCTGGAGGTGGAGCAGCGCCGTGACATCATCGCCACCGTTATCGAGGCCGTGGTGCTGTCCAAGGCCGATGGGCCGAAGAACCGTTTTGACCCGGATCGCATCACCGTGATCTGGCGTCCCTGACCAACCTGCCCCGCCGGATCACTCTGGCGGGGCTTACCCTTGGCCGCATGGCCCTCCACCTGTCCGGCGACCCCGAGGCCGACGCCCTCATCACGTCCGACGCCTTGGCGCTCCTGGTGGGTATGGTTCTTGACCAGCAAATCGGACATGTAAGGAACGAATTCGGACGTTCCGTCACGGGTTGGATACCCTCTGTGGCATTCGGCTGGGGTTGATGACCGTCCCGCGCTAAANCAGCGCCGAGCGCGGGGATGCAGTTTCCATGATCTCGTCCGCGACCTTCAGCGCTTCCCGCGTCTCATCCACGCTTGGCTCCCGGCCTCCGTGGATTGCCGTGTTCCGAGGCNCCGCNAAAAAGCTCATGANCCGCTTGCCCGCGTCTCCGGGTAGCTGCNCNCCCAGNTTTTTCAGCGCCTGAACGCGCCCGCCGATCTGGCGGCTCTTCTCTATCACATAGCCCGCGACGTCTGACCGTAGTCCAGCAAGTTCCTGATCCAGCAAATAGGTCAGAGCCATCTCCGCCGCCGTCGCCGCATCCAGTACGGCCCTCCGACGCTGCCCGCGGCGGTTGGCCGCGATGGCGTCCCGGAGCAACAAATGTTCGGTGGGCGGCTGGCGACCGTCTGACGCTGCCTTAAGTATCGCCTTCCAGCGATCACTTTCCAAGGCATTTACCGGTGACATGGTGAGGGAAATGGGAGCAGGGTTTCTCACCCTCTCTCCATCGGGACCGTACTTAAACCAGAGTTCGAGGTCATCTCCCGGGCGGCTTGCCCCATCGTAGTGGGGATCAAGGTTTTGTCGCGCTACCACCTCAACCCAGTCGGCCGCGAGCCTCCACCAGGCGTCAATATCCTGGTACAGGTTCTGCCCGCGTTCTTTTCGCCTGACGCTTTCGGGCTGATCCGCGGTGGCAATGGTGTGCCGAACTACGAAGGCGCGGACAAGCGCGTTACCATTGGCTCCTAGCGGATCGTTTGACTTGAAGTGGGACACGTTACCCCATGCACTCCCCACGGAACGGTAGCGTTCGTCCCAGTCAATATCATTCCGCACCGTTTTCATCGCGGGGGCTGTCAGGATAGGCCCATTATTCAGAAGTTGAAGTGAGGGCATGACCAGGCTGATATCCATGCCGCCAATACGAACCGGCGTCTCTGAGGCGAGTACGGCTACCTTGACCGCGACCGGCGCCGGTAGTCTGAATATTCCTTCTAGAGTAAGATCAGGCATGTTGCTCCACATGGGGTACTAATATGGCATCAAAGCTGTCAACGTGTTCTCGAGCGCAAGGAGAGCGCGACGTGCAGCCGCGATGGTTTTCGTCTCATCTACACCATGTTTCACGCCCTGCAACTCATCAAGGCACCGGGTCATCATCATTATGATTACCGTGACGCCGTCGCTTTTCATGCCAAAGCCTCGTACTGCGTAACGAACACGTAGCGCTCGATGCGGTTTGCCGTTCTTAGGGTCAATTTCCTTTGCGTATTGACCAACATTTTCCCGCCATGCGAGGACCTCATCATCAGGCGCAATGGTGCGCAAAGTCCAGTCAAGTGCCTCCACACCCGAGTTCGCCGCCTGAGAGGCCGCATCTGGCCCATTCGAGGTCAGCGCGTGCCAAGCTCCCCTCAGCTTCGGAACCGCCTTAGGGCATGCTTGCCCTAGCCAGGAGGAGAGATGATCAGTAAGCTGTTCACGACCTTCCCGCCACCGTTCATCTTCAAGGTTGGCTTCTTCGGCGGCCTCACCGAGATCATTTCCGATCTCGACTACATGAAGTGTGGTCGCGCCCAGAGAGGAAAGTCGGCCTGGAGATGGTGGCGGCGAGACGATGGCCGCATCAAGGGTTTGGCGCCAGCCGTCGGCTGCGAGATTGGCGAAGGCCAAGAAATTAGGCGGTGGAACCGCAATCAGCGAACGCTCGGCGGCCTTAACGAGCGACTTCTCAAGGTCAGTGAACATCGGACCCAGTAGATTTCTGGCGCTCAGCTTATTGGCAGCGGCAATCGTCTCCGAGAGATACGAAGAACTCAGGCTCTGGGTCAGGACTCCCGCAAGCCGTGCGCCAGCCAGATCCATGGAGGCAATCTTTGCCAAGGAGCTGGTGGCTCCAAGTTCTTTGATGATTGCTTCATATGGCACAGTTGATCCAGCCAGCTGTGCGGCAATTTTCGATATTGAGGAGTTATTGACCGCCAGGGCATCTCGCATCATTCGAGAAAGCTGCTCATTCATTCCCGTGTAGACGCCGGGCGGCACCCGCAACACGATTTCGCTGAGGCGATCCATATCTTTGGACGCAATCTCAAGTGCGGGATCTTCCTCGTCGTGTTCGTCGGTGCTCATTCTGGCTACTCCTTACTCCTGCACCGACTTTTTCATCGGTAGTCGAACCAGCATACGGCAGGCCGCCCCAGGTGAGGCGGGTACTACGGGNGCAAANCTTGTCTACGTCGCTCAAGCGCCGCTCCGCGGCGACCCGCTCCGCCTCCCTCCGGTCGCCGGCGCGGACGGGCGGACGCAGCCTGAACAACAAATATGTTCACGGCTCCACCACGTTCAGCGTTACGCCGGTTTTCCTACCGATGGCCGTCACCCATTTCTCTAGCACATCCGTCCTGCGTTCCAGCCCCGCCACATCCGCCGCCGTATGCTCAGCCCGCAACACGTAGCCATCCATGGCCGCCAGGAGGTCGCCAAACTTGTCTTCCCGCGCTTGGATAACACCGGCCAGACGTGCTACATCGCCGGTCAGCACGTCTATGGACTTCGCCATATGCTCAAAGCGGCGGTTCGTATCAGCCTGCAACTCATCAAAGCGCTTATCGAGATGCTTAGTTAATTGCCGGATTGCTTCATCGTTCATCGTTTCCTAGTATGCCTCTATTTACTGCGCACTTCAAGATAGAATATCCGGCCTCGCTTGCCCACGGCGGGCGTACTCCCCTTGACTTGTAAGGGGAGGGATGGCATTGCGCTCATTGACGTTTCTTTTGATACCCGATACGCTAGAGCCAGGTTAGTTCTCAGTTGTTCTTGTTCGTAACGGCGCTCCGTTTGCAGACGGGTCGCCGTTTTTCGTGCTTATATGTGGCAGTCAACTGCTACGACGCGCTGGCCGCCGTAGCGTGTTTGGATGTCCTCCAGGCGGTTGGTACGCCACTCCTCCCTCGGCACATCTTCCCTCGTGACGATGCCCCACCATCCCATCTGCCCCTGCTGAATCCACTCACCATCAGGCAGGATGTAAGTATTCGGCGATGGCGTGGAGGGGCTGGTTCCGCCGTGTGGCGGTGTCGTGGCTGTGGCGGGAGTCGGGCGGNGNGTCCGCGGGNTGNTGGNGGGGGGNTGTGGGCTCTTCGTGATACGTCGGGTGTAGTTCCTGATACCGAGGACGCTGGTGATGTGTCCTGGGTGGTGTGTCTGTTCTGTCTGTCACCGATGATGTCACCGAGGTGGCGTACTGGCGTGGGCGTGCCGAGCGGGCCGAGGAGTGTGCGGAGAAAGCCGAGGCC
>NZ_JPGU01000081.1:0-5683 GCF_000732115.1 Frankia sp. CeD | reverse complement strand
AGCAGTAGCCGACCACAAACTCAAGACGCCACGCCGTACCTACTTTGACGTCGCCCTGCCGTCAGAGCGTCCATATCCGTGTGACCGACACCTTCGCTATCCGAAACACCACCCAAAAGGGGCTGGAGAATTTCAAACACCATTGCTGCCGCGTCATCGGGAAGTCGAGTCGGTCCGTCCGCAGTGAGTGCGTCGTCGAGCAAGCCTACAATCTGCTCCTGCACATGGCGCCAGTGATCCTCGCCGACCCAGTACTCTGTTCCCGTCTCCGAACCCGCCTGAGACTCCTTGTCAAGAACACCTACCGCAACCGCGAGCGTTAGGACGTTGCTCCATTGGAACTGTCGTTGTTCCTTCAGTACCGCACGCACGGCGGAATCAAGTGATCATAGCGCCACCTCTGCCATGTCCTCGGCCAGCCGCATGAGGGCGGGGTTGCTACTGTCGCTAATACTTCGGGACGCACCGTCAAACCAGTCCAGGAAGTGGAATGTGGCGGCCACCACCTGGCCATTGTCCACCTCCGCGTCCATATGCGCCGAGGGGCCGCCCCAAAAGAACTCCACCCGCACCAGCCGCCGCGCCGACACCGCCAAGGGTGCCAGCTCTTCGCGTATTTCTTCCTCGCGGGCGTAGTCGTTGGCCCGTAGCGCCTTATCTAAGCGTTTGTACCTTCGCCTGTACCACCGTTCCAGGTTCAAAAGCTGGGCGTCGATACGGTCTTCACATTTTTCATTTCGATCATTGGACATGGTTGGTTCCTCCATGCCCGGCTCTAGCAATATCAGGTTGTCAAGGTGTAATCAGCCGGTGGCGCACCGTTCAGGGCGGGCGCACCGGCGGCGGTTGGTGCGGGCCAGGGTTGGTGCGGGCCAGGGTGGTGCAACTTCCCTGTACTTCCTTCAAGCGCAGGCAGCGGGAGGGACACGGTTCGGCGCCGAGCCCGGTCAGGCGCGAGCACAGTACGAGGTTCCGGATCACGTACGACGGCCCTCGGTTGACGTCCTCCGTCCGGTTCGTCACCATGGATGCCGAACGGTTCGCGATGTTTCTAGCAACGGAGGCACCCGTGCGCGTCCGGTTCCTCGGCAAGGACCCCGAGTCCCAGATAGACAACTCACCGACCCTGTTCGCCACCGACCGCACGGACCGCGTGACCTACATCGCCCAGGGGTGGAAGGTGACCGACCCCCAGGCGCTCGCGGACATCGGTGCCGTCCCTGACCACGAGNCNTTGATCGAGANCCNGGAGGAAGTCCTNAANTTCTNCNCCCGCCGCTACCTGGAGCAGGAGGGGGAGCACTGAGCCAGCTCATCCCACCCGGCCCCGAGTTCCGGCAGCTCTTCCACTCCTTCGAGCACACCGCATACCGCTTGGAGGCGCGCGACACCTACGACGCCAGCTACGAGAACGAGTCGCTGCGCCGGTTCCTCGCGGGCGAGCCGGATGACCTTCTGTGGATGCAGAGCTGGTTGGACATGCTCAGGGAGGCGACTGCCGCCGGCCGTAGGTTCGCCCGCGTCCGGGTGGTGAGCCTGCCGCTGACCGACTACAGCCGGTTCGGGGTGTGGTGCGCGCAGTTCACGAACGGGGCGGGCGAGGACATCCGCTACCTGACGCGCGATCTGGCCGAGGCCGGCGGCCTGCCGGGCCACGACTACTGGTTGTTCGACTCATCCAAGCTGGTTCGGATGGTCTTCGATGAGGCAACCCGCTTCCTCGGCGGTGAGGTCGTCGAGGACCCGGCCGAGGTCGTACGGCACAACTACTGGCGTGATGCCGCCTGGCACCACGCCGTAAGACGGGACGATTTTGTCACCGAACAGCACCTCCGGCGCGTCTAACGTCCACGAGGCGCGCAGCGCGCTCGGCAAACGACTCCGTGAGCTTCGCACGTCAGCCGCAATGAGCGGCCGGCAGCTCGCGGAGTCTTTGTCATGGCCGCCGTCGAAGGTGTCCAAGCTGGAGAACGGCCGGCAGACCCCGACCGACGACGACATCAGGGGCTGGACCGAGGCCACCGGCAGCCAGGCGGAGACCGAAGCCCTGCTCGCGGCCCTGCACACCCTCGAAGTGCAGCACGCGGAGTGGCAACGCATCCTACGGACCGGCTTGAAGCCGCGGCAACAAGAGCTGATCGAGTGGGACGAGCGAACGCGGCTCTTCCGGGCCTTCGAGGCCACGGTGATCCCCGGCCTGCTCCAGACGGCCGAGTATGCGCGGGCACGGTTCGCCGAGGGCATCCGCCGGCTGAAGCTGCCGAACGACATAGGCGAAGCGGTGGCCGCCCGCGTCCGGCGGCAAGAGATCTTGTACCGCCCCGATAAGCGGTTTCACTTCGTACTGACCGAAGCCGCGCTCCGGTTTCGGCTGTGCCCCACCGACGTCATGCTTGGCCAGCTTGACCGCCTGATTTCGTTCTCCCAGCTACCCAACGTCCGGCTGGGGATCATCGGATTTGAGACGCAGTACGCCACGTCGCCATGGCATGGCTTCTGGATGTACGACACCGAACGGGTCCTGATCGAGACCTTCAGCGCGGCGCTGGATTTGCGCCAACCGCAGGAGATCGAACTGTACGCGGGCGCCTTCGAGGAGCTCGCGGCCGTCGCCAGCTACGGTCGTTCGGCGCGCGCGATCATCAACGGTGTCATTGAGGATCTTGCTTCGGGCGTCCCCGAGGATGGCGTCTAGTTTCGCCCGCTGTGGTCTTCTCTCATGGTTTCGAGAAATCTAAAGAAATCTTCTGGTGCCCTGTGGTATGGACGCCTTACTCTCCGACGCGAGGCAACGTCACGCTGCCCCGCTTGGGGAGGTTTGGAGGGCCGCCGGGTGCGCAGTTTCGTCCCGCTGTTGAGCGCGGGACAGATCGAACGCCTGCCGTCGCGGGCGCGGGAAGTCGTCGAGTACCGCAAGAGCGGACTGTCCCTCAACCACGTCCAGGGGTGTCCGCTGGACTGCGCCTACTGCATCCGCCACACCTATGGCCTGTGGGACCAGCGTCAGCCGCGGGCGCTGATGACCGACGCCGAGGCCGTGGCCCAGCTTGTCGGCCNCCCCTACTTCCGGCCGGGAGCGACGCCTGTCCAGCTTTTCAACCGGGCGACCGAGCCGTTTCTGCCGGCCGTCCGGCCCCACACCTTCGCGGTGCTGGAGGACCTCGACGCCCGCGGCCTCACCAACCACGTGCTCGTCATCACCCGGCACCAGCTGCGGCCGGAGGACTGTGAGCGGTTGGGCCGCCTGACGAGTGTCAAGCTGACCGTGCTGTTTACCTACTCCGGCATTGAGGACCGGCGCATCGAGCCCCACCCCTCCGAGGTCGCGGCGGCCTCGCTGCGGCTGGCAACCGCCGTCCGGCCCCGGCGCTACCGCAGGATCTTCTACTGGCGTCCCCTGGTGCCTGGCCTCAACGACACCGATGAGCACTTGGCCCGCGCGGCTGAGCTTTGCCAGCACGCCGACGCTACCGTCTTCACCGGCCTCTTCTACCGGGACGAAATCGCCGCCTACTACCAGGCTGCGGGCCTGCCGGAGCCGTACGCGGCCACCGCCCGGCGCAAGGTGGTGCCCGAGACCCTGGAGCGGCGGGTACTGGAAGCCCTCGGCGGCCGGACCCAGCTGTTTCGTAAGACCTCGTGCGCGGTGTCGTTCGTCCACGGCCTGCCCGACTACAACGGCCACTACGGCGTCCGGGAACTGTGCGATATCTGCCCGGTCGGCCAGATCCGCCGGTGCCACGACGCCCACCAGGTTCCTACGCAAGAGGAGTTGGTGGCCCTCGCGAGCACGGTGCCCGACACAGACGACCTTGAGGTCGTAGACATCACCGACCGGGCCGCCGTGGTCGCGGGTCTCCCGCACGAACAGCCCCGTTACTTCCTCCAGCACGCCCTTGGCTTCCAGGTTCACGACGTGCGCCATCCTCACCACGCGCGGCGCCACGGCCGCGCTGACATCGGATGGAAGGAGCCGGTCGCCTCATGACGGACTGGACGAGCCTGGACTACGCCGTGGTGGATGTGGAGGGCAACGGCCAGCAGCCGCCGGACCTGGTGGAGCTGGCGGTGGTGCCCATCNCCGGCGGCGCCATNGGGGAGCCGNCCGCCTGGCTCCTGCGGCCCGAGCGCCCGATCNCCGGCTTCGCCCGCCGCATCCACGGCATCACGAGCGACATGGTCGCAGGCGCGCCGGTCCTGGCCGACGTGGAAAAGGAGATCCGCGCGGCCCTGGAAGGCGTGGCGATCGTCGCCCACAACGCACACGTTGACCTCGGCGTCCTGCGGCGCAGCTTCCCAGGTTGGGAACCGCGGGACGTTTTCGACACGCTCAGGCTCGCGCGGCGGCTCCGGCCCGAGCGCGTCAGCTACCGGCTCGGCTCGTTGGTGGAGGCCTTCAGCCTGGCTGACGGCCTGGACCCACAGCACCGGCCCCACCGAGCCACCTACGACGCCCTGGTGACGGCCCGGCTGTTCGCACTGCTGGCAACAGGCCCGGACAGCCGCCCCTTGTCCCTTGACGAACTCCGCGACCTTCCCCCTGGAGGCGACGATGACCCGGCTGCGACCCTTTTCTGATCACCGCCGAGGGCTGTTCATCAGCGTGGACGGGCCGAGCGGGGCAGGCAAGTCCACCCTCGTGCGCCACCTCGCCCAACTGCTCGTCGCGGCGGGCGAGGACGTCCACGTCACGGCCGAACCGTCCGCCGGCCCTATCGGTGTACTGGCCCGCGAGTTGACCGAAAGCGTCACCGGCCACGCCTTGGCCTGCCTGTATGCGGCGGACCGCTACCACCACATCGAGACCGAGATCCGGCCGCATCTGGAGCTGGGCCAAACCATCATCTCCGACCGCTACGTGCCGTCGGGGCTGGTCATGCAGCGCTTCGACGGCTTGGACCCGGCCTTCCTCTGGGCGCTCAACGCCGAAGCCGCCCGGCCCGACCTGTGCGTCATCCTCGAGGCCGACCCCGACATCATCGCCCGGCGCCTGGTGGAGCGGGGCGCGCACAACCGCTTCCAGCTCGCCCCCCGGCTCCAGCCACGCCGAGGCCCACTTCTACCGCCAGGCCACCGAGCGGCTGATCCAGGCCGGCTTTGACGTCCTGCGCGTGGACTGCGGCGCCCGTCCACCGGAGCGCCTGGCTGAGGTCATCCGCGACCGGCTCCTCAGCTTTTTCACCGCGCCCGCCATCGAGACGTCGGCGTAGGGCGCGCCGCCAACCGGCGGAGGTAGGCGCTCGGCTTCCCCAAAGACGCGGGACCGGCGGTGCTGGNCGGNGCCCNCCACNGGNACCGAAGAAGACCCGCCGCCGGTCCTGCCTGCCCCAACTCACCTACGAAGGAGGGACACTTCGGAGTTTTTCGGAAACTTGTCATAGTCGATTTCGGAACGGATATCCGGCTGGTTCGGTCAGGCCCCGTATCGGTTCCCGCCAGCACGGGGAGCGGACAACCCGATCGAAACAGCCCGACCGACAGCGAACCGGGAATTCTCCCGCGTTCCGCCCGGCACTTCAGGAAATCCAACCTGCCATGGGCATGAGAGGCCCTCTTCGTGGAATGTGAGTCTTACCAAAGAAAACACATCGACCACGAAGAGGGTGCCTCCAGTGTATCGACTTCCCGGGCTGAGCCTGAAAGCTGCCGACGTCGTCGTCGCGATGGCCGAGCGGCACTTCCC
>NZ_JPGU01000080.1:0-5952 GCF_000732115.1 Frankia sp. CeD | reverse complement strand
CAGATTCGCAGTCCGTGACCGACACGCCGGACCGATTCCCGACCCGTCAACCTCCGTCACGGACGGCCTTACGGCGACGCCTGATTACCGGCGTGTACTGGAAGCCGGTGTATTACATGCTGGAGGATTCCTTCGAATGCTGGCTGCTGAACGCCCAGCACATGCACAATGTTCCGGGTCGGAAGACGGATGTGACCGATGCGGCGTGGATCGCGCAGCTGCTGGAACATGGTCTGGTCCGGCCGTCGTTCGTGCCCCCGAAACCGATCCGGGCGTTACGGGATCTCACCCGGCACCGGCGCACGACGATCGAGGACCGTACCCGGGCGGTGCAACGCCTGGAGAAGGTCATGCGGGACTGTGGGATCAAGCTGACGTCGGTGGCCTCGGAACTGTTGGGGAAGTCCGGTCGGGTGATGATCGAGGCGATGCTCGCCGGGGAGGAGGACCCGGAGGTGCTCGCGGATCTCGCGCGGCGCCGGCTGCGGGTGAAGATCCCGCAGTTGCGGGAGGCGTTGGCCGGCCGGCCGTTGGCGGATCACCAGAAGCTGCTGGTCCGTCAGTTGCTGGCGCAGATCGACCTGTGTGATACCGCGGTCGCGGAGCTGGACCGCAAGGTCGAGGTGATGCTGGCCCCTTTCGTGGACCTGGTGGGGCGGGTGATGACGATCCCCGGGGTGGCCCAGCGGACGGCGCAGTGTCTGATCGCTGAGGCGGGGATGGACATGGGCCGCTTCCCGACCGCGGGACATCTGGCGTCCTGGGCGGGGATCTGTCTGGGTAACCACGCCTCCGGTGGGAAGGCCCGGTCGGGTCGTAGCCGTCAGGGGTCGACGTGGCTGCGGACCGCGCTCACCGAGGCGGCGCACGCCGCCGCCCAGACACGCGGGACACCTATCTGGCCGCGCACTGAGCCTTTCCCAGTGACGATCGGCGACGCCGTGTGATCGTCACGGAAGGTGACGCTGTTGGGGGTAGTGAGACGCGAAACGCGGGGCCTCGGTAGGAAGAAGTCCTCTTACAGACCGACTTCCAAGAGGCCCCGCGTCGTCCATGAGTGTCACATACACCGCAGAGCTGCCCCTCGGCGCGCATACCGTTGCCCGACGGGCCGTACTGCTCGTGGCGGAACGGAAACGCAGGGGTACCAGGGCGGGTACACGGCGGCTGTCGTGCTGGGATCAGGCCGTGTTCGTCCTGCGCTGGTTCTGCGACGGCACGAGAATGCGCCAGCTCTGCAAGGATCATCGGGTAAGCCGGTCGACCGGCTACGACTACCTCCACGAGGGGATCCGGGTCCTGGCCTGGCAGGCCCCTAATGGGACATACCGGGCAGCCGTGAGGCAGGCTCGGTTCCGGTAGCCGCCAGCAGGTGAGCACTCGAGGCCCCTGGACGCAGGACGAGTCCTAAGGTCAGACCGTGCCCCTGCCGGTGGTCGGGAGAGCGGACCATAGATGGGATGTCGTGCCCGCTGATCGTGGCGTGAGCACTTGACCATTAGGGTGTGGTGGANCTCCTGGAGGCTGCCGGACCTGGTGCCGAGAGACGGGAGACCCGGATGCTGTTCGTCGGTGACGACTGGGCGCAGGACCACCACGATGTGGAGGTGCAGGACGAGACGGGTCGGCGACTGGCGAAGGGCCGGCTGCCGGAGGGCGTGGCCGGGATCGCCCGGCTGCACGCGCTGATCGGGCGGCACCTGGCCGAGGACGCCGGCCCGGAGCAGGTCGTGGTCGGGATCGAGACCGACCGCGGCCCGTGGGTGCGGGTGCTCGTCGCGGCGGGCGGGATGGCCAGGGGAATGACGTCGGCGAACAGCGCGTCGGGGCCGTCGAGGATGAACTGGACCATGACCCCGGTAGAGCGGGCGTGGATGTCCGGGCCGACCTTCGCCGTCGACCAGCGCGCCGCCACGAACGGCGACGGCGGCAGCGGCCGCAACGACTCCCGCTTCGCGGCGTCGAAGACGGCCAGCGGGGCGGCGCCGTCCAACGGCCGGCACGCCCGGACACCCGCGACCTCAACGCACCAGCGGACGGCTTCGGCGCGCATCTCCTCGAGAGAGGCGAACTCTTGTCCCCGCCTCCGGCCGGGGATCACGTAACCGTCAGCTCCTCACAACCGGGGGATTTCGTGACCGTCCACACCCGACGGTGGACACCGGTCGAGGTTCGATTACCTGGGTGGTAATCGACCACCCTGGCGGGTGTGGCCCACGCTGTTCGTGGGCGCGGAACCCTGTGCCTGTGCCTGCGTCACACGTCATCGCGTCGAGGAGGCCGATCGATGTCCACAACGACGAGCCAGTTCTCGATCCGTGCTGGGGCCGGATCGGACGGGGCTGTCTGGCTGCGGCGTTTCCTTGCCCTCGACGCCGTTGTCACGGCGGTCAACGGACTCGTCTATCTGGCCGCGTCGGGGGCGTTGGGTCGGCTGCTTGGGGTGGGCAGTGATCTACTGGTCGGACTCGGCGTTTTCCTGGTCCTCTACGGCCTGGCGGTCGGTTTGCTCGCCAGCCGGACTCGGTTTCCGATACTGGCCGTCAACGCGGTGATCGAGGCCAACCTCGCCTGGGCGGTGCTCAGCATCGTCGCGCGGGTCTTCTGGTTTGACGATCCCAGCATCGCCGGGCAGGTTTGGATCCCGCTACAGGCGGCAACGGTCGGCGGTTTCGCCGTGCTTCAGTTCGCCGCCCTGCGTCGTAGCCGGGCGTGACTCCAGGGCACCATTTCAGCACAAGAATGAAAGGGTACTAAGTTGACTACGTTCGATGCCGCCGTCCAGCGGTACTTCGCCGCTTGGAACGCCGCAACTCCCGAGGACCTGAAGGACGCGGTCGCCGCCGCGTTCACGGAGGAGGGAACCTACACTGACCCGCTGGCCGACGTCAGCGGTCACGACGGTATTGCCGCCGCGATCAGTGGCGCGCACGAACAGTTCCCTGGTTTCGAGTTCCGGCTCGCTGGTTCCCCTGACGGGCATCACAACATCGCTCGTTTCTCCTGGGAACTGGTCTCGAAGGCCGACGGCTCGGCTCCGGCCACCGGATTCGACGTAATCACCCTTGCTGAGGACGGTCGCATCAGATCGGTCAGTGGCTTCCTGGACCGCCTACCGGGAGCCTGAACCGGCAGGCGGCATGGACCGTCGGGAAAGCTGGCCGGCCGGAAATCCGTGACGCGGAGCCCGGCCGGCACAGCCCATGGAACCCGCGCAACCACGACCGGTTACACCGACCCACCGGCACACCGCCGCTGTCTCCCAGCGGCCCGACTGGCCCGTCACCGGCGGGCGACGACGAGCGCGCGGCCTGGACGAGACACCGAGCGGTCAACGTCACCTCATGACACGCCCGTGACGGACGCGCCGTCCTGAGCGGCCTGGAGTGCCTGAAGTGCCTGAGCCGTCTCCGGGTCGGCAGGTAGGAACATCTCCACCGCCAGCTCGGAGACGGTCACATCCATGGGTGTGTTGAAGGTGGTGACCGTCGAGATGAGAGACAGGGTCTTTTCGCCGGCCTGGATCTTCAGTGGCAGCGCGAGCTGGTGCTGCTCCGCGGTGGAGGTAGCCTCTTCCGCCTGGGCTGATTCTGGCCCGGGCGCCGGGTATGCTGAGACCTCATCTCGCAGTTTGCTGAGTTCACTCGAAGGCCGCAGCGCAACCTGNCGGTCAATGCGCTCCAAAAGGTGCGTGCGCCATTCGGCGAGGTTGCGGATCCGAGGGGCCAGGCCTTGCGGGTGCAGGGTGAGCCGTATGGCGTTCATCGGTGGTTCCAACAGGTGCTCCGGGAGATCGCCGAGCAGCGCCTGGATGCCGCGGNTGGCAATCAGAATTTCGTATTTACCATCCATAATCAGCGCAGGATTGGGCTCATAGGCCGCCAGCAGGTTTTTCAGTCCTGTTCGGAGAACGTACATCTGCGGGTCCTGTAGCGGCGTCTCGTTATAGNCTGGAGCATAGCCGGCCGCGACGAGAAGCGTGTTGCGGTCCCGTATAGGCACCTCCAGATGCTCGGCAAGGCGCATGACCATACCCTGGCTGGGTCGAGTCCGGCCCGTCTCGATGAAGCTGATATGGCGCGCGGAGCTCTCGGCCCGCAGCGCCAGCGCGAGCTGGCTGATCCGTCGCCGCTCACGCCAGGCTCTTATCAGGGTTCCTACGTTGACATAGCTGCCCGTCTCCGGGGCGGCAATCGCCATGGAGCCCATGTTATTCGATGCTGAACGCGAGGCTGTCCGGAACGTGAGCGACATGGTCGCCGGGTATCATACCTCGTTCGATCGGGTAGCCTGGTACTGTAACGGTTTCGGCACCGGGCTCGCACGCGCATCGAGTTGCGCGACTGGCGGCCTCGTCGCGCTCGGGGGCGCAGGAGGAATAGTGCAAGACTTGCGGCTGGTGATCGTTAGGCACCCTGGGTGACGGGTGTGGTGGTGGGTCGTTCGACGAGCTGGCCGCCCACGAAGACGACGCCAGCGCGGACGAGGGCGACGAGGTGGGGTGCGTTGACCGCCCGCCAGCGTGCCTGGGCGGCCTCGATGAGCTTGAACACCCTGGCCAGCCTGGCGGCACGTGGTCCCGGGCCTTTGGTGACCNGGGTGCGGTGACGGACGGTCGCGAACATCGACTCGATCGGGTTTTCGTGGTCCGTAGATGCACCCAGTGCTCGGCAGGGTAGTCGTAGAACACCAGCAGCACATCCAGATCGTCGGTGACCTTCGCGACGGCCTTGGGGAACTTCGCCCAGTAGGATCCCGAGCGGTTTCGCCCGATCCGGATATCAACGATGCAATGAGACACCGCCGCACAGGACCTGGACGGGCGAGTTCTGAAGATGAGGCGCCTGGCTGAGGATCTCCTGGAAGCGCTGCCGGAGGTGGTCGGACGGCTCCATTCCGAGGTCGTTGGCCAGCCGCCAGCGGGCCTGGTTGTATGCCTCGATGGCCTCGGCCTGCCGTCCCGACCGATAGAGCGCCAGCATAAGCAGCTCGGTGATGCGCTCGCGCCAGGGGTGGCTAGTGCTCATCCGCCTCAGCTCGCCGATGACGTGCAGTGGGTCCGCGCAGTCGATTCCCAGCGAGATCCGGTCCTCGACTGCCGTCATGTACTCCTCCTCCAGCTGGAGTGCCACGCCCTGGCACAATGGTCCGGTCGCCGCGTCCTGCATCGGCGTGCCGCGCCAAAGTAGCAGCGCCTCGACCAACAGAGCGTGTGACGTTTTCGGGGCGTCGTGCCGCACCGCTCTGGACTCGGCGATCTTCCTCCGAAATTGATTCATGTCCAGCATGTCGAGATCGAATTCCAGCATGTACCCCGGTGACCTGGTGACTAGCGTGGGCGGCGTGTCGCTCCGGCCGACAAGGCGCTCGAGAGTCTGACGCAGCCGATAGATGTGGGCCTGTAGCGAGTTATCCATCTTAGCCGGCGGGTTCTCTCCCCACAACTCCTGATAAAGCTCCTCCGTCGACACGGGCCGGCCGTTGCTGATCAGCAGCGCCGTGAGCAGTGTGCGCTGTCTGGCTCCCGGGACGGGCCTGACCTGGCCGTCAATCTCGACGTCTGTAGGGTAGGCGACTGGCGCGGTGGCATCTCGCTTTAGGCGCGTGGTCCGGTACCTTTGTCCGCGCGGTTTCCCGCCCGTTTCTCATCCCGGCCGTCCATAGCATGCTCCGTCTCCAGCCGCCCCCCGTCAATCCGTGCATGTGGTTCTCCCACACACGGCTTACCGACGCCGTTCACCGCCGGCATTCGGTCTCTCCCGCCAGAGCTTTCCGGCCCTGGGAGTGACGACAATCCCAGACAGGCTGACCAGGCCGAGGTCCACCGGCCGGGAGCGTATCAGCACCCGCCAGCCGAAGCCCATGCTGCGCCGGTGTCTGGCCCGAACAAACCGAGCCAGCCGTACCTGCGCGAACCGCCTGATCATAGCAAGGCGCCGTGCCGAATATCCG
>NZ_JPGU01000079.1:0-6023 GCF_000732115.1 Frankia sp. CeD | reverse complement strand
AGTGGGACGGGGTCGTCGCGCACCGCGACTACCCCATGGTAGATCTTGACAACAACGCCGCGGAGCGCGCCCCGCGCCGCCCGGTCGTGACCCGCAAGAACGCCTACGGCTCCCGCACCGACGACGCCGCGGCCCTCGCCGCCGCCNTCTGGACCGTCCTGGGCACCGCCGAGAAGCACGGACTGAACACGCTGACCTACCTGACCGCCTACCTCGACGCCTGCGGCCGAGCCGGCGGCAAACCCCCACAGGGAACCGACCTCGACCGGTTCCTGCCCTGGCNGGCCAGCCCCGACGACCTCGCCACGTGGAAACAGCCACCCGGCTGACCACCACCCGGCGCGGCGTGACCCACAGTCACGCCGCCCACAACCATGCCCTCACACGACTTCCGAATACTTACCTCGGTAGATGGTGAAAATCCTTTTCGGCAGATCGACTCCTCCAGCGGCCCGCTCGTCTCAGCTTGATTTTTAACCTGTGCGGTGTTGGTGGGCGGTCATGGTGAGGTCCCGTCGGATGGTTTTTCCGACGTCGTGGTGGGGTGCGGGTCTGCGGTTGCGTGAGCCGGGAGGGCGGCCGGGGCCAGCCTTGGTGGGTTTCGGTGCGCTGGCGGGGAGGGGCATGATCGCGCGGATGTTCCGGAATCCTCGTCGGACTCGGGCGGGCGTGAGTCGTCCTGGTGGGGCGGGTTTCTCCCAGGGGCGGCGTAGGTCGCGGGCCAGGGGTCGGGCGAGGCGGAGCTGGGTGTGGACGGTGATGATCAGCCAGGTCCAGCGGTCCGCGGCCTGCGGGGTTCGGATCTTCGGGCGGGTCCAGCCGAGGGTCTGTTTGAACAGTCGGAAGGTGTGTTCCAGGTCGAACCTGCGCAGGAACGCCTGCCAGGCGCGGTCGATGTCGGTGGCGGTGGCGTCAACCGCGGAGGACCACAGCCAGACGGGCCTGGGGTCGCGGTCGCCGGGGAGGTGGTCGACCTGCAGGCGGATGAGGGTCCCTTCGANGATCGGTAGGTCTCCGGGGTGGTCGAGCCAGCAGGTGCGGTGGGTGAGCCGGGGGTGTAGCCGGTTCCAGCTGGTCGCGGTGGCGGTGCCGTAGCGGCTGGTGTTGGTGGTCGTGGTGTGCTGCAGTTCGGGCCAAGTCGCGGGCCTGTCGAGGGCGAACTCGGGGCCGTGCTTGGGCGGACGGCCGTTGGTACCCGGCTGTCTCGGTGGTTTGGCCAGGCGCAGGACACGGTCGGAACGGATCCGGCCGAGCACCTCGACAGGCAGGTCGGCCAGGACGAACGCCAGCCGGGTCACGTCGTACCCGGCGTCCATCACGATCAGGATGTTCGGGTCTCCGTCGTGCCAGTGCCCGGCGGCGATCAGCCGGCCCACGACCGCCCGGAGCTGGTCGGCGGTCACCGCTGTGGCGTCGTCGGTGGGGCCGAGGCGAACTGCGTCCAAGAGCGCGGTCCACGACGTCCGGCCGGACTCGAGGGCCGCGACGAACGAGTACGGCCAGCCAGGAATCAGCTGGGACTGGTTCTTCGCGCGACCATGAACATGGCAGAACAGCCGCTCCGCGCTGGTCGAGGCGTCCGAGCGCAGCCATGGGCTGACATCGACGGCCAGCACGAGTCGTCCGTCAGCGGCCGCGGGCAGCGGAAGGTCCGCGAGCGCACGTCGCAGCCGGGCGATCTCTAATCGGCCGCTGTTCAGCCCGTCGTACAAGGCTCCATGGCCGCGACGGTGCTCCGGGGCCAGTGTCAGGTCGACCAGCGTCCGGACCGGGCCGTCGGTGCACAGCACCGCCTCCGCCGTTTCGAACAGCGCGTCCGCTCGGCGGGTCAGGCAGTCGTAGAACTCCAGCCGGAAGCGACACAGCCGTCCCAGAGCCTCGACGCGTCCTGGTTCGTCCTGCACACTGCCCATCACGACCTTCGGCTTGATCCGGCTTCTTTGGCGAGAGCACGATCTTCCGAAGGTCGTCCCATGTCACGAGGACACGCCGACCCGCCCCACAACACCAGCAGGTATCGCGCAGCGTGACACCCGGCGGTTAAACGACAAGCTCAGAGCCTGTTTGGAATCTTGATCTATTGGGGGTCGGGGGTGGATCCAGGTCGCCAGCGGGGTACGGGTGTCCCTCGTACGATGCGGCGGGCCATCGTGCGGATCAGTGCCCAGCGGAAGAAGGACTCCGAATGCGCGGTGCGGCGTTCGTAGTCGCGCGCGAGTCGACGGTGGGCGGTCGTCCAGGCGAACGTGCGCTCGACGACCCACCGTCGCGGGAGTGCCTCGAAGGTCTTCTGGCCGGGTTTCTTCTTCACGACCTCGACCGTGGTGGCGAGGACGTCTTTCGCCCACCCGACGAGGGTGCCGGAAAAGCCCGCGTCGGTGAACAGGTGCCGGCAGCGGCGGTGATCGAATAGCGGGTCACCCGGCTGTCGCGTCGGCGACAGGACGCAGGCGGCGTTCGGACAGGTGCACCGCCATGCGTCGTCTGGCCTGGTTGCCAGGGCAGGCCAGGCCCGCGTCCCGGCGGCCGGGCCTGTGCCCAGCGGGTGTCGGGGAACCGGTCGGTCGCGTCGGCGAGCTGGCGGGCGTAGGCGAGCGCGTCCGCACTCGACTTTCACGGCCTCCCCCCGACAGCCCTGGCAGGCCACCCCCACCCCCTGGGAGTCGCCGGAAAATAACTCCGGTCTTTGATCTACGCGGGAGATCGTGGGACGCTCCGGCGTGTGGAGCGGATCAACGAGGTGGTGCTCGCGGAGAAGTTCGCGGTGCTGTTGCCGCATCTGGATGAGCGGCAGCGCCGGCTGGTGCTGGGTGCGGACGCGCGGGCGTTCGGGCATGGCGGGATCCGTCTGGTGGCCCGGGCGGCCGGGGNATCGGTGGACACGGTCTCGCGTGGTGTCGCCGAGCTGGGGGCGGGCGCAGCCTCGACGGGCCGGGTGCGCGCGCCGGGTGGGGGTCGTAAGGCGTTGCGGGAGAAGGATCCGGAGCTGGTGGCGGCGCTGCTGGCGCTGGTCGAGCCCGACCAGCGGGGGGCTCCGGAGTCGCCGTTGCGGTGGACGGTGAAGTCCACCCGCCGGCTCGCCGAGCAGCTCACCGCACGTGGGCATCCGGTCGGCGCGGATACGGTCGGTGGGCTGCTGCGGGCGGAGGGGTTCAGCCTGCAGGGCACCTCACGCACGACCGAGGGCGCACGTCACCCTGACCGGGACGACCAGTTTCGCTATATCAACGAACGGGTCAAGGAGTTCACCGCGGGCGGGCAGCCGGTCGTCAGTGTGGACACGAAGAAAAAGGAAGTCCTCGGTGACTACGCCNTCGCCGGACGGGAGTGGCACCGTAAGGGGCAGCCGGTGCGGGTCCGCGCCCATGACTTTCCCGAGAAGGGCGCGCAGAAGGCAGTGCCCTACGGGGTCTACGATCTGGCCGCCGACACCGGCTGGGTGTCGGTCGGCTGCGACGGGGACACCGCCGCGTTCGCGGTCGCGACCCTGCGTCGCTGGTGGGACGGGGAAGGCCGTCACCGCTACCCGACCGCGACCCGGCTGCTGATCACCGCGGACGTCGGCGGGGCCAACGGCTACCGGGTACGTGCCTGGAAGAAGGAACTCGCCGACCTCGCCCGCACGACCGGCCTGCAGATCACCGTGTGCCACTTCCCGCCGGGCACGTCGAAATGGAACAAGATCGAGCACCGGTTGTTCTCCCGGATCAGTACGAACTGGCGTGGCCGGCCGTTGACCAGCCACGAGGTCGTGGTCANCACGATCGGCGCGACGACGACTCGCACCGGGCTGAGCGTCCACGCCGAACTCGACCCCGGCTCCTACCCGACCGGGCTGACCGTGCCCGACGAGGTCATGGACGCCCTACCACTGACCGCCCACGACTGGCACGGCCCGTGGAACTACACCCTCGCCCCGGCGCCACCCCGCGCCGTCTCGACGCCGGCGTCCCGGTACGTCGAGACCGGCCAGCCCGACGACCGGGCCCCGGACTGGCTACACCATCCGACGATCACCGGGATGAACGGCGGCGAGTACGCCACCCTGCTCGCCTCCGTCGAGCAGTACATCCTCGACCACCCGCCCATCAGCCTGCACCCCAAGCGCGCCCGTCACCGGGTCCTGCGACGCGGGCCCCTGTCGCTGTCCGACCGGCTGCTGGTCACCGTGATCCACCACCGGTGGACCACCCAGCAGCAGGCCCTCACCCGTCTGCTGGGCTCACCCCGCGGAGCCGTCGGCGACGCGATCCACGAGATGACCCCAGTCCTGGACGGCCTCGACCGGCGGATCCAACCCGCGCCGATCACCGCGCCCACCGTCCAGGACCTCACCACCCTGATCCACAACATCAAGAACGGACCTTATTAATCGGCAAGTCCCAGGGCTCCGGCACGCTCGCGTTCTGATCGGTTCTGTCGGTAGATCGTCGGTGGCGGTGGTCTGTCCGGGTTGTCAGGGGAAGCCGTGAAGGTCGAGGGCGGCGGTGGCGGTCTTGTGGGCGCGGCGGCAGGCGGGAACGCTGCGATGACCGGCGCGACGCAGGGTATCGGCGACGGTGGCCCGGAACAGCGCGAGGACGGCGGGACCGCGGCCGGTCCGGCTGGTGCTGGAGTCCTCCCCGAAGGTCACGTCGCGGACGTAGTGCTGTTTGACCTCGATGTGCCACTGGCCGCGGGCGAGATCGGCCAGCAGCGCGGGGCTGGCCTGGTCCGCGGTCGCATCAGTGATCGCGTAGATCGTCTCGTGGCTGGCTGGCTGGCCTTTCTGCCGGCGCCAGCGTCTGATCCGGATGGCCTGGGCCGCGTGTGGGAAGTCGAGGTGGGTGACGGTGGCGACCTTCAGGGTGCGGGTCTCCTCCCGGCCATGACCCCGGTCGCGGGTGAGGTCCGCGGTCGGGATCTCCGTCNACGGCAACGCGGCCAGGAACGCCCGTAGCTTCGGCTGGTTGTGTNTCGCGACCGCCAGGTAGTGGGCGTTCTTCCGGACGACGAGCCAGTCGAGGTTGGACCGCACCGTGTGCAGGGCATCGAACGACACGAACGCCCCGGCCAGCTCCAGGGGTGCCAGCAGCGCACGGAACTCGGTGGTCTCGTTGCTTTTCGCGTCGATCTCCCGCTGGCCGAGGAGCGCCCCGGCGCCGTGGGCGGCGACCCCGAGCAGGTGGACCTGGCTCCCGTCCGCGCGTTTCGCGCCTCGGCTGGTCTTCCCGTCCACCGCATACGCCCGCACTGGCACCGCCTGGTCCCCGGCAGGCGGACGAACCGGGGCGGACGGGACCGCATCGGTGAGGTCAGCCGGGGTGTCGGCCAGCGGCGGATCAAGCAACGCGGTGGCGAGCGCCTGGTCATCGACGGTGTTGAGGAACCGGCGGATCGTGGCCTCGTCCGGCAGCAGGTGCCCGTCCCACGGATTCCACGGCAGCCGTAACCGGACTCGTTCCGTCCAGCTCGTCGCCGCCAGCCACTCGGTCACCGCCGCGACCCGGTCATGCCCGGCCGCGGTCACCGCGCACAACCAGACCGCTGCCAGCACCGGAAGCGGATAGACCAGCCCTCGGGCGGACCGATGATCCGGTATCGCCGCCAACCGTTCCCAGATCCCCGCACGCGACACGGCCCCGGCTCCCACCACCACGGCCGCGGCACGGGACAATGCGCCCACAGACACGCCGCACTCCAGACCACGCAGACGTCAGTGGGCGTTCTGCACGCTTTCGCCGGGNCTCAGCTTGAGTTGNTCTCTGGGGTGCGGAGTTGATCGTCTTGCGTTNGCCGGCTGGCGCGTTCTGCTGGAAGACATGGCAGAACGCAAGCCGTACCCCAGTGACCTGTCCGATGAGGCGTGGGACCTGATCCNCCCGGTCCTCACCGCGTGGAAGGCCCGGCACCCCTCGGCCAGCGGGCACGAGGGCGGCTACGACATGCGGGAGATCGTGAACGCGGTCCTCTACCAGGCCCGGACCGGCTGCCAGTGGCGCTACCTGCCCCACGACCTGCCCCCGACGTCCGCGGTGTACTAC
>NZ_JPGU01000078.1:3814-6504 GCF_000732115.1 Frankia sp. CeD | reverse complement strand
GTCGTGGATCGTCTCGGTGGTGCCGTCGTCGCGCCACTGGCCGAAGTAGTAGTACACCGCGGACGTCGGGGGCAGGTCGTGGGGCAGGTAGCGCCACTGGCAGCCGGTCCGGGCCTGGTAGAGGACCGCGTTCACGATCTCCCGCATGTCGTAGCCGCCCTCGTGCCCGCTGGCCGAGGGGTGCCGGGCCTTCCACGCGGTGAGGACCGGGCGGATCAGGTCCCACGCCTCATCGGACAGGTCACTGGGGTACGGCTTGCGTTCTGCCATGTCTTCCAGCAGAACGCGCCAGCCGGCGAACGCAAGACGATCAACTCCGCACCCCAGAGATCAACTCAAGCTGAGACCCGGCGAAAGCGTGCAGAACGCCCACTCAAGCTTGGCCAGGCGCCCGAGGAGCTACAGCGACGTCTCTATGAGGTCACGCAACTCACCGTCCATGTCGACCATGGGAGTCAAGAGGTTTTGATGACGATCAAAATTCCAGCAGCCAACCTGGATCAGGTGGCTGATCTGGCAGGAGCGGTCACTGGTGCGCCCGCCCCACGTCCAGCAATCGCACGGTCTCGCCGCCGCGTGGATGCTGTACGTGCCCCCGGCGGGGCACGTCGCAGAAGGGGGAGGCGCTGATCTGGGCGTTTCTGTCGGGCAGCTGGTCTTGGAGGCCAGTTTCGAGGTCCGACAGGGTCGACGATGAGCGCATCATCGCCGCTGGCGGCGTCGAGCGCACGTGGGCGCGGCGTGGCATTCACATCGGTGACTGTGATCATGGCGCTGGTGGTTGGTCTGACGTTTTTGTTCGGGTTCGGGAACGTCTGGCTGCTCGCCCTGAGGCTGGGCGTGCCGGTGTATGTGGCGCCGTTGGTGGCGCCGGCGGTGGATCTGTCGGTTCTTGGTCTGTTGATCGCGATTCGTGAGCTTGCGGTGCGTGGTGCGCCTCGTGCGGAGATCCGGCCGGCGCGTCGGTTGCTGGTGTTCGCGGGGTGTCCTTGCCCGGGTCGCGGGTGGATTCGTGGACTGTTCTGGGTGTCGACGACGCCCCGGTCGAACCGGTCGAGCGGTATCTGGCTTATCTGAGCGATATCGAGCGGTCTCCGAACACGGTCAAGGCCTACGCCCACGATCTGAAGGACCACTGGGTCTTTCTGGGGTGGCGGGGGCTGGACTGGCGGGAGGTGCGGCTGGAGGACATCGGCGAGTTCGTGGCCTGGTTGCGGCTGCCGGCGGCAGGCCGGGACGGGCGGGTGGCGGTGCTGTCGTCGGTGGAGCCGGCGGTGTCGGCGTCGACGGTGAACCGGAAGCTGTCGGCGTTGGCCGCGTTCTACGCCTACCAGGTGCGTCATGGCGTGGAGCTGGGCGAGTTGCTGACGACGTGGGGGTCGCCGGGCCGCCGCGGTGGGTGGAAGCCGTTCCTGCATCACGTCGGCAAAGGCAGGCCGCAGCCGCGGCGCGTGATCGCGTTGAAGACCGCGAAGAAGCTGCCTCGGGTCCTGGCGGCGGCCGAGGTGCAGGCTGTGCTGGATTCCTGCACCCGGCTGCGGGACCGTTTCCTGTTCGCTGTTCTCTACGACACCGGGATGCGGGTCGGCGAGGCGCTGGGCCTGCGGCATGATGATATCGACGCGGCCGCCTGCGAGGTCACTGTCGTGGCGCGGGACAACGACAACGGGGCTCGGTCGAAATCCCGGGGGCGGCGGATGGTCCCGGTGAGCGCCGGCCTCGTCCGCCTTTACGCGGACTACCTGCATGGCGAGTACGGGGACCTGGACTCCGACTATGTGTTCGTCAACCTGTTCGCCGAACCGCGTGGGCAGGCGTTGTCCTACCCGGCTTCCTACGATCTGGTGAAAAGGCTACGGAAACGCACCAGGATCGATTTCGACCCACACTGGTACCGGCATACCTATGCCACCCGGCTGCTGCGCGACGGGGTGCCTCTCGAAGTGGTGTCCACTTTACTGGGTCTTCGAAGTTAACCGGGGTGGGCGTGAGGCCCCAGCCAGTTTGGTAACTGTGCGTAATGTTGGCTCGACGTGGCCTGCTGTGACCTGATGTGGCATGCCTCGTGTCGTGACATGAATCGCCCGCAACCCCTGGCGATCTTGGTTGTTCCTGACGCAACCGAGAGGCCACGGAGCTACGGGCTTGGACGATCATACGAATGACGCGACGCGGTTGCTCGACATCGACGGTCTGACGGTGTCGCGCGTCGAGATGCTCGCGGACAGGACACGGCAGGTGTGGCTTGCGACCGCGGACGAGACAGCGCGGGCGTGCCCGGGTTGCGGGGTGTTCGCGCGCAGGGTCAAGGGCGTCGTGACCACTCGGCCGCGTGACCTGCGCTACGGCCCGTCCCCCCTGCGACTGGTGTGGGTCAAACGCCGCTGGTACTGCCAGGAGCCGCTGTGCGCGAAGCGGTCGTTCACCGAGTCGCTGCCGGCGGTGCCGGCGCGGGCACGGTTGACGACCCGGCTACGCGAGCAGGCCGGCCGGCTCGTGGTCGACGGGATCTGCGCGACGGTGGTAGCCAGCGCGCGGCACCTTGCGCTGTCCTGGCCGACGGTCATGGACGCGGCGCGCGACGTGGCCGCGCCGTTGACCGACACCGCCTCACCGCCGGTGGACGTGCTCGGGATCGACGAGACCCGCCGAGGCCGGCCGCGCTGGCGGCCCGCGGACCGCGTTCCCAC
>NZ_JPGU01000078.1:0-3804 GCF_000732115.1 Frankia sp. CeD | reverse complement strand
CCCGANCCTGCTGGCGGCGGGCCCGCCGTCCCTGCGCCCGCCGAGACCGTCGAGCCCGACCCGGCGGGNGGCGAGCCGGCGAAGACCCGGGTGCTCGCCGACCGGTGGCATGTCGGATTCACCGACCTGGCCGGCGGGCAGGGCATGCTCGGCCAGGTCGGAGGGCCGCACCGCCGACGACGTCGCGTACTGGCTGGCCAGCCAGACACCGTCCTGGCGCGACCGGATCACCCACGTGGCGATCGACATGTGCACGGTGTTCGTCGCCGCGGTCCGCCGCTACCTGCCGGGCGCCACCCTGGTCGTCGACCACTTCCACGTCGTGAAACTCGCGAACGACGCCGTCACAGAGGCCCGCCGCCGGGTCACCACCCAGCTACGGGGCCGCCGCGGCCGCGACACCGACCCCGAATGGAAGATCCGTAACCTGCTGACCCGCAACCGCGAGAACCTCACCGACCGCCAGCTGACGAAACTGTGGAACACCCTCATCGACCTCGGCGAACCCGGCCAGACGATCCTGACCGCCTGGATCGCCAAGGAAGAACTACGCGCGCTGCTCGCACTCGCCCGCACCCACCCCGCCCGCACCGTGATCGCCTACCGGCTCACCAGGTTCTACACCTGGTGCGCCGACGCCGCCGTCCCCGAACTCGAACGCCTCGCCACCACGATCAGCACCTGGTGGACCTGCATCGAGGCGTTCCCGCACAGCGGCATCACCAACGCCGCCAGCGAAGGCCACAACCGGGTCGTCAAGCTCGACGCCCGCAACGCCTTCGGCTACCGCAACCCCGAAAACCAGCGGCTACGAACACGCTGCGCAACCNCCCGCCGAACCCGCAGATGCCTCAACCCCGCTTAACTTCGAAGAGCCAGCATAGAGCCTTTTCAATCTCTGTTTGTCTGATTCTTTCGGCCGTTGAGGATCGCCAATTGACGAATTGAACGGGCACTGGTTCCGGTCGTTCCTGGGGGTGTCCGGGAGGTTCGGTGCCGACCGCGAGGGCTTTCGGGACCTGGTGGCCCAGGTGTGTCTGGGCGAGGTCGGGGCGATCTTCGGGTTGGAGGTGTCCGGGCTGGCCCGCTCGTCGGCGGGCTTTGCCCGTCTGCTGGAGTTGGCTCGTCTGACGGATGCGCTGCTGGTGGACGCCGACGGTGTCTACGATCTCGCGGACATCAACGATCGTCTTCTGCTCGGCTTGAAAGGGTCGATGTCCGAGGTCGAGCTGCACCTTCTGGCTTGCCGGCTGCAGGGTGCCAAGCGGGCCGCGGCCGAACGCGGCGAGCTGCGTTTCCCGCTGCCGGTCGGCTACGGCTACGACGATGAGGGTGTCTGCGTGATCGACCCGGACCAGGAGGCGCAGGGGGTGGTCCGGGACCTGTTCGCGGCGTTCGCCGCGGGCGGTTCGGCGTTCCAGGTGGTGGCCGCGTTCGTTCGGCGGCGGTTCCCGCTGCGGGCCTATGGGGNCGTCTGGGCCGGGCAGTTGCGATGGGGCCGGCTGACGCACTCCTGGGCGCTGGGGGTGTTGTCCAACCCGTGCTATGCGGGCACCTACGTCTACGGCCGGTACGCCACCTGCCGCACCGTGTGCCCGGACGGCACCGTGCACACCGGGGTGCGGCTGCGCCCGCGCGAGCAGTGGCCCGTGGTGCGCCACGGCCACCACGAGAGCTACATCAGCTGGGAGGAGTATGTGGCCATCGAGGCGAGGCTTTCGGCCAACTGCACCCACCAGGGGGCCCGCCTGGTGCGGGAGGGCCTGGCCCTGTGCCAGGGGATCATGTTCTGTGGGTTGTGCGGGCGGCCGATGACGACCCGCTACTACCCACAGGGGCGGGCGGCCTACGGCTGCTCGTCGTCGCGCGCCGACCACGAGGCCACCCCCACCTGCCGGTCGATCCGCGCCGACGTCGTCGACGACGCGGTGGCCGGCCTGCTACTGGCCACGGTGTCGCCGGGGCAGATCGAACGGGCCCTGGCCGCCGCGGACGAGGTCACCGCCCGACAGTCCCGTTCCCACCGCGCGGCCGAGCTGGCCGTGGAACGCGCCCGCTACGACGCCGACCGCGCCGCTGGCGTTGGGCGCGGTGGAGCCGGAGAACCGGCTGGTCGCCCGCACCCTGGAGACCCGCTGGGAAGCCAGACTGTCCGCCTTGGCCGAAGCCGAGGCCGCCCTGGCCGCTGTCCGGGAGCGCAGGCCGGCGCTGCCGGACCGGGACGGCCTGCGCGCGCTGGCCGCGGACCTGCCTGGACTCTGGCACTGCCCGGACACCCGGGACCGGGACCGCAAGCGGCTGCTGCGCACCCTCATCTCGGATGTCACCCTGCTGCCCGAGACCGACCGGGCCCGCGCCCGGCTTGGGGTGCGCTGGCACACCGGCGCCACCGACGAACTCGCCCTGCGCAGACCGGCCACCTCGCCACAGGTGCGCAGGACCTCGGCCGCGGCCCGCCAGCTGATCGCCCGGCTCGGCCCGGACCATTCCGACGCCGAGATCGTCACCGCACTCGCCGATGCCGGGCTGACCACCGGGACCGGCCGTCCCTACGGCATCGCGGCCGTCGGCTGGGTCCGCCACACCTACAAGATCCCCGGGCGGTGTCCGTCCCGGGACGGGGAGATCTCCGTCGACCAGGTCGCGGCGATCCTCGGGATCACCGCCAACGCCGTCTACTACTGGCTCACCCACGACCGGCTGGCCGGCCGCAAGGATCTCTCCGGACGCTGGTGCATCCCCTGGAACGCCCAGGTCGAGGCCGCCTGTCGCCGCCAGATCGACGCCTCCGGCCACCTCATCCCCCGCACCCCCGGCCCCCGTGAGGTCCTGCCCGGCGAGATCACCGTCCAGGAAGCCGCCGCCCAACTCGACGTGCCCGACGCCGTCGCGAGGCTCGGGATTCCCNCCACACAGGTCTACTACTGGATCCGCCGCGGCTACCTGACCGCCCGCCGCATCCGTGAACGGGTCGCCATCCCGTGGAACCAGCAGGTCCAGACCGTCTGCCTCCACCGCGCCGCCCGCACCGTGACAGCCAACTTCACAACCCAAACAGCCACAGCAGAAGGTGCAGTATGAAGTCACCACGCCAACCGTCGCGGACAGGATCGCCCAGACGGTGGCGGCCGTGAGGCTGGAGGCGACGGTCGAACCGATCTTCCATCCGGGCTCCTACGGCTACCGGCCGGGAAGATCAGCCCTGGATGCGGTGGCGGCGTGCCGGCAACGGTGCTGGAAGACAGACTGGGTGATCGACCTCGACATCCAGGAGTTCTTCGACAGCGTGCCGTGGGATCTCGTGGTCAAAGCCGTGGAGGCACACACCAGCGACCGTTGGGTGGTGCTGTATGTGCAGCGGTGGCTGAAAGCACCGTTGCAGCTGCCCGACGGGACCTTGCGTGCACGAGACCGGGGGACCCCGCAGGGCTCTTCGATCTCACCCGTGCTGGCGAACCTGTTCATGCACTACGCGTTCGACGCGTGGCTGGCCCGGACCTACCCGGGCGTCGCGTTCGAGCGCTACGCCGACGACGCGATCGTGCACTGCGACAGCAGGAGTCGGGCTCGCCACGTGCTGGCCGCGCTCGACGACAGGATGGGACAGGTCGGACTGCGACCGCACCCGACCAAGACCAGGATCGTGTACTGCAAGGACAGCAACCGGCGCGGCTCCCATGAGCACACGTCGTTCACGTTCCTCGGCTACACCTTCCGCGCCCGCAAGGCACGCAGCAGGCACGGGAAGTTCTTCACGAACTTCCTGCCCGCGATCAGCAAGGAAGCCCAGAAGAAGGTCAGCGG
>NZ_JPGU01000077.1:0-6882 GCF_000732115.1 Frankia sp. CeD | reverse complement strand
GGCCCGCGACCGCCTGGCCGGCGTCGGCGGACCATTCACCGATCGCGGTGAACGACCGCGCCCCGGCGAGCACCGCGCAGGTCGCCAGCGTCAGCACAGCGGCCAGGCTGTGCCGCCTGCCGCGGGGCTTCCGGGGGTCCGGTAGCTGGTTGAAGACCGCCAGCAGACCCGCCGGCGACGGAGGCTGGTTGCCGGCGCCGACGGCAGCCAGCCGATCGAGAACAGGGGCAGGCGGTAATACTGGTGCGGCGGGCATGGCACCTCGAGACGATCATGACGGNGTAGGAACCTCCATGATCTCCAGGAGCCGTGCCCGCACCCATGACGCCCCCGGCCTCGCGTCAGAAGCGCGCTACGCAACNCCACTGGAAGCCCCACACAACGCCGAAAGTCTGCTTACCAGCAAACTTGCCGAGGCCCTGGCACGGTGTCGGTCAGGAACACTTCGGAAAGCGCGTGACGGTGGATGAGGGAACGGTCGACCGTCTGCATGAAGTGCAGCTCGCGGAGAGAGTCCTCGGTGTGTGCGATCTCAGTGTCAGCCGGCATCTACGGATCCTTCGCTGGGGTCCTGCGCGGGATTTCTTCCGCTGATTGCTGCGCCCGTCGCCAGGACGGCATCTGCTTGTACTGGGCGCATATTTCCTGCGCAGGACAAAGCTACCCCGACCATCCTTTCGTGCCGCTGACGGCTGGCTGGCGGTTGACATCAGCGGGACCACGCCGGCGTATCAGACCAGTTCCGCCGAGGGGCGCATGATCAGAGGGTGAGAAAGGCCGGATGTCGCGCGGTCCGCGCACCCGGGTTGTATCAGGCACGCGGTCCAGCCGACGGTCTACGACGCTTCGTTCCGGAGGGGTTCGGCGGATGGCAAAAGGTTCGACCGGCGCGTGACCAGGGCCATAATCCTTTTCGCCTCGGCCGCGCCCAGAAGCTGCCCGGTCTCCTCCGAGATGGTGCGCAGGCGTTGTGCGCATTCGGTGGCTCGCTCGAACTCCTGCTGCTCGGCGTACATCAGCCCGAGGTCTACCAGGATCCTGCGCTGAGTGATCCGGTTGGTGCCGGCCACCAGGGCGAAGGCGTCTGCCGCGTGCAGCGCCGCGGCGGCGGCACGGCCGAAGTGGTCGTCCGCGAGCGCGATCCGGACGAGCGAGTAGGCCTTCCCGTCGGTGTAGTCGATGGCGTTTGCCCGTTCGAATGCCTGCCGGGCGCACTGGATGGATGCGGTCCAGTCCCCGCGCTCGGCGTTGATCCCCGACATGATGCAGAGGGTCTCCGCCTCAAAGGTCCGGTCACCGCACTCCTGGAAGGCGCCCAGCGCCTGCTCGGCGAACTCAAGCGCGGCCTGGTTGTCACCGACATCGTGGTGCACCAGCGCGAGCCCGTAGAGCGAGATGCTCCGGTCGTAGAAGGAGTCGATACGCGTGGAGACCTCAAGAGCCTGGGAGAAGCAGGACTTCGCAGCGTCCAGATCTCCCAACGCCTCACGTACCAGGCCCAGGTTCCTCAGGCTGTACGAGGTGATGTGATGCAGCCCGAGCTCGCCGGCGGCCCGCAGCGACGACGTGATGTAGGTCGTGGCCACAGTCATGTCGCCCTGAGCCCAGTGGATCTGGCCGAGTAGTCCAAGCGCGGCGGCCTCGGTCCGCGGGGACCCGACTTCCCGGGCGATCGCCAAGGCCTCCTGCCCGATGCGCTCGGCCTGATCGACCTGGCTGAGACTCAGATGGGCGAGACTGAGGTTGTTCAGGATGGCGGCCACCTCCTCGGACATGCCGAGGTCGGTGTGCAGGGCGACACTTTCAGCAAGGTGGTTTATCGCCTGACGATAGTCACCTAGCGTGTTATACAGGTTGGCGAGACTGCGGTGCATCGCGGCCATGCCGAGCTTGTCCTTACTCCGACCGGCCGCAATCAGACCGCCGTGCGCCGCCTCCGACCATTCAGTCCGATATCTTCCGGTCCAGAAGAACCCGCGGAGCGCATCGGAAAGATGCCAGGTCAGATGGCTTGAACAGGAACCGTCGAGCGCGCGCATACAAGCAAGGACGTTGCGCCACTCCGCGAGCAGCCANGCCATCGCCTGGCTCTCGTCGACGAATTCCGGCGCGTCGATCACGGAGCGTGTTTCTGGCGGCAGCGGGAGCCGGAGGAACTCCACGTGCAGGATATCCACCGCGTTTCTCGTGCCGACCAGGTACCACAGGCCGAGACGGTCCACTGCCGCCGCTATCTCCTGGGCAGTGAAATGGTCGCCTGCCCGCTTGTAAGCGTATTCCCGCAGCAGGTCGTGAAACTGGTACCGGCCGGGCGCCTGCTGCTGCAGCAGGTTCGCCACCGTGAGCCTGTTCAACGAGTTGCGGGTCTGGGCTGTGCTCATGTCTGCCAGGACAGCGACGGCATTGGCCGAGAAGTCGGGCCCGGGGAAGAGCCCGGCCAGGCTGAACAACCGGCGATCGTCCGGCCCGACCGAGTCGTAGGACAGCGCGAAGGCGTTGGACACCGCCGAGACCGGGTCGTCGTCCACGGTAAGCGCCGCCAGCCGGTTGCCCGTGCGCAGGCTGTCCACGTATTCGTCGGCGTGGCCGCCCGGGAAACTGATCAGATTGGCGGCGGCGATGCGCAGGGCGAGGGGGNGATACGCACACAGCGCCACCACCTCCGGAATCAGCGCAGGATCCACCGGGACAGCGACGTTGCGCAACATGCCCTCGACGAGCTCGCGGGACTCCTCGGGGCTCAGAGTGCCCACTTGGACGACCTGCGCGCCCAGCGTGGCGACCAGGCCACCCAGGTGCCGTCGGCTGGTGATGATGACGGAGCAACCGGCGTCGCCGGGCAACAGCGGCATCACCTGGTCAATGCTCGAGGCGTTGTCGAGCATCACCAGCACGTGTCGGCCGGCGACCTTCGATCGGAACAGGTTCGCCTGCTCGGCCAGCTCGACCGGGATCTGGCCCGGCGGAACGCCGAGGCTGCGTAGGAACTGCGGCAGCACATGCTCCGGAGTGAGCGGCGGGTCCTGGCCGAGCCGCTCGTGGCTGCGCAGGNTGACGTACAGCTGCCCGTCCGGGNACGCTGGCCGCAACCGGNGGCCGAGACTTACAGCCAGCGCCGTCTTGCCGATTCCGGGCGGCCCGCACAACACGACGACCGGTACGCCCGGGCGCGTCCCAGACGGGCGCAAGGCCTCGGTGAGCTGGTCCATCAGCTCCTGCCGGCCGACGAACCCGATCGCGTCGGCGGGGAGCTGGGCCGGCACTGTGGACGGCGTCGCCGCGTCGGGTGCGGACCGATCCGGCAGGCACAGCTGCGGGTCGGACTCGAGGATCCGCCCGTGCAGGTCCCGCAGGCCGCTGCCGGGCTCGATGCCGAGCTCGTCTACCAGCAGCGTGCGCACCTGCTGGTAGACGTCCAGTGCCTCGGCCTGCCGGCCGGCCCGGTACAGGGCCAGCATCAGCAGCTCCCAGAACTTCTCCCGATAGGGATTGTCGATAGCCGCGAGGCGGATCTCGCGGACAATCTGGGCGGCTCGGTTCAAGCGCACCTCGAGCTCGAAGCGGGACTCCAGCGCGGACATCCTTTCCTCCTCCAGCGCCGCGCCCTTCTCCCGGCGCAGGGACTCGGAGGGCACGTCGGCCAGCGCGGGGCCGCGCCAGATCGCCAGCGCGTCGGTCAGCAGTTTCGCCTGAGCCTGCGGGTCCGCCGTCTCCTCGGCCCCCCTGATCAGCCGGCGGAACTGCTGCAGGTCCAGGACCGCCGTCCCGAGGTTCAGGCGGTAGCCGCTACTGACAGTGCTCAGCATCTTCGGGTCGCCCAGGAGCTGACGGAGCCGCCGAATGTACGTGTGTAGCGCTCCCCGCGGGTTCGCTGGCTGGTGGTCGTCCCACAACCAGTCGATCAGCCGATCGGAGCCGACGACGCTGCCCGCGTCCAGCAGGAGGGCTGCCAGCAGGGTGCGGAGCTTTCCGGACTCAATCGAGATGATCTCTCCTTTGAGAATGATCTCCAGAGGACCGAAGATCATGAACGCATTGATGCTGTCCACCATGCTCGTGGGCTCCTCGCTCGAACCGACCTTCAGTCTTCTGGTCTCGCTTCACTGAATGGACATGCTCCTCCTGAGGGTGGTTACGGTCCACGGGCCAGCGGGCCGAAAGGAGAGCTGAGGTCCACGCGCCACGGCTGCTTTCCAGTCGCAGGCGCCAGGCCCGATGACTCGGCGGCGATTGCAGAGACGTCTGACCAGCGCCGACTGACTCGCGAAGAGCGCGCCGGCACTCAGCGAGGCCCTTTCACTGGCTGGCTTCATGATACGAACGATCCGCGACCTTTCATGACGATGTCGCATGCACGACAGAGATATCGCATGCTACTCGCCGGGGTCGGTAAGCACCCAAAGCACTCCGTCGGCCGGCGTTTCCGAGAGATGAATAAAAATGATCTTACGACTGCCGGACCCTACCACGGTACGGCCTTCCAGGCGCGCGGCGGCGTGGGGAAGATCTCCCATCCGCTGCTATTCTCGCCGCCGACCACGGCTTACGCCAAGGTATTTTGATGGGAACCAATGTCGATCTTTCCGGGGTGTGGCCCGACTGTGCCGAACGTCACCAGATCGCGGGCGGCCCACGGGCGGCACGCGGGATTACCGTCGCGCAGCGGCGGTCTTTACGGGCCTCCGGTTCGATCGAGTTCTTCTACGAGCGACGTACCTGCAGTTCTTCGACCGACACGGACCACGCCCCCCGACGCCAGTGAGATTGATCATTGAGCCTTTTCAATCTCTGTTTGTCTGATTCTTTCGGCCGTTGAGGATCACCAATTGACGAATTGAACGGGCACTGGTTCCGGTCGTTCCGTCATCTGGCGGCGGCGATAGTTGNNCGGGCGGTGGCCGGAGGGGTGCCGTAAATAGAGAAGTCCCCGGTAGATCACAGGGTGTCTACCCCACTGTGCCCTTGACCGAGGACTTCCGTTGCTAACCTACCCTGGTGTCGTCGACCTGCCCGAGTCGACCCTGACCTTCCTTGCGGGGCTGCTGGCCGAGGATCGCGCCCAGCGNCGGACCTGGCGCAAGCTGCCCCCACCCGAGCAGGCACTCCTGGTNCTCGTCCACCTCCGCAAGGGTGAACGCTACGAGCAGCTCGCCGAGGGCTTCCAGGTCAGGTCAGTGATCATGACGGCTTGCGCCGGCACCCTGCCCTGATGNGGATGTTGGTGCCGTCCGGTCCGACGTCGTCCCTCTGTGGTGCCTGCGAGCCCGTAGGTCAGTGTGGCGCGGAGGTCCTGAGGAATCCTGTCCTGCTGCCACGAGCGCGTACCTCAGAATCTTTGANGACAGGCCCTCCCCGGGCGGTCCGTGTGGATCACTGATCGTAAGGGGAGGAGGCNGTCTTTCATGGATGTGGTGATCGACCGGGTCGCCGGGTTGGACGTGCGCCGGGACACGGTCGTGGCGGCGGTCCGGGTTGGCGGGCGTGGTGGCGGCAGGCGGGGGGNGGNGCGGACCTTCGCCACGACGGGAGCGGGACTGACCCGGCTGGCCGGGTGGCTGTCGGAACAGCGGGTTTCTCTGGTGGGTATGGAATCCACCGGCGTCTACTGGAAGCCGGTGTTCCACCTGCTGGAAGACCGGTTCGAGTGCTGGCTCCTCAACGCCACCCACGTCCGCAACGTACCAGGCCGAAAAACAGACGTCGCGGACGCGGCGTGGATCTCGGACCTCGTCGCGCACGGCCTGGTACGCGCCTCGTTCGTGCCGCCGAAACCCCAGCGGGACCTGCGTGACCTGACCCGGGCCCGGCGGATCGTGGTCGAGGAGAAGACCCGGGAGATCCAGCGGCTGGAGAAACTGATGCAGGACGCCGGCGTGAAACTCACCAGCGTCGCCTCCAAGCTACTCGGGGTCTCGGGCCGTGCGATCCTGGAGAAGATGATCGAGGGAGAGCAGTCCCTGGAATATCTCGCTGATCAGGCCCGTGGCCGACTCCGCAGCAAGATCCCACAGTTGCAGGAGGCACTCGCGGGAACGTNCCGCTCCGGGCATCACGGGTTCCTCGCCGCGCAGCTCCTGGCCCGGATCGACCTGTGTGACGAGCAGATCGACGAGCTCGACCACCGGATCGAGGTGATGATCGCCCCTTTTCGGGAGACGGTCGACCGGATCCGCACGATCACCGGGGTCGGTGAGGTCACCGCGACCGTGCTGCTCGCCGAGGTCGGCCTGGACATGAGCCGGTTCCCCACCGCCGGCCATCTCGCGTCCTGGGCGGGTATCTGTCCGGGGAACAACACCTCGGGAGGGAAACGCCTGTCCGGGCGGACCCGACACGGTAACAAGTGGTTACGTACCGCGTTGACCGAGGCCGCGCACGCCGCCGCCCGGAGCAAGGACACCTACCTGGCGTCCCACCACGCCCAGGTCCGTGGCCGCCGCGGTGTCCTGAAAGCGATCGGCGCGNCCCGCCACGACATTCTCATCGCCTACTGGCACATCATCGCGAACAAGACCGTCTACCAGGACCTCGGCGGAGACTGGCATGCCCGCCGACGCCGGGACCCTGAACGCCGCCGGAAGAACCTCGTCGGCGAACCCTACCTGCCAAGATGATGTGAGACAGAGGTCATCGTCAGTCTAGGCTAGGTATGGCGGGTAGGGAGGGGTTGATCGTGGCGATGGTGCTGACGGCCGGGCGGGGCCTGGTCGATGATGGTCGGGTGGATGACGAGCCCGAGCGGCCGCGGCCTGACCCGGAGGTCGAGCCGAAGGCGAAGCGGCGGACGTTCACGGCGGAGTACAAGGCGCGGATTCTCGCGGAGTACGACGCGGCCGGGCATGGTGAGAAGGGCGCGATCCTGCGCCGGGAGCGGTTGTATTC
>NZ_JPGU01000076.1:0-7694 GCF_000732115.1 Frankia sp. CeD | reverse complement strand
CCCCACCCACCCCACCGGCTGTCACAGAACGTCATCGGTGGCGTTTCCGCCGGCGCCGGAACCCACCCTCACACGCGCTACTCACAGCGACGAAACAGCAGCCGGGCCCGGATCCTCACACCACCACCGGCCCCAGCCCCCCGCACCCCGTCTCACACCGTCTACCTGCACAAACAGACTTTGCGGGTCACCCTGGACGTAGAGGCCGGCCGCGACACTCTTGGCCGCCATTGGGTCACCCGCGCCGGGCTGTCGAGTGCCTTCCGCGACCAGAATGGATCGACAACGACAACGCCGGCGAGCAGCCACCGGCTCGCCGTTCTTGAGCAAAGCGGCCAGACCGGACGCATCATCGTCATCAACACGACCGAGTTTCCCGGCCGCGTCGTGCACGACACCGCTACACACGGAGCTCTTCGAGAGCGTATTGCCCGGCCGGACGCGGCGAAGATCATACGGCGGGCTTTCCCTCCCCCGGAGAGGACACCCCCTGGACAGGATGGCAGGCGTCGGCCGCAGCCTCCCCCGGAGACGGGGAACTCACCGCGGCCCCACCGATAACGGTTAGGGCGGTTCGGTCGCTGGCGGTCGCCGGGTCGATGATCTGTGTGTGCCGGTGGAGTTCCTGACGGATGAGCAGGTTGCGGCGTACGGGCGGTTCGATGGTGAACCTGTGCGGGCTGAGTTGGAGCGGTTCTTCTTTCTGGATGACGCCGACCGGGAGCTCGTCGTCCGGCGCCGGGGCGAGCACTCGCGTCTGGGGTTCGCCGTTCAGCTGGGCACGGTGCGGTTCCTTGGGACGTTCCTGAGCGATCCGCTGGAGGTGCCGTGGGTGGTGGTGGACTATCTCGCGGGCCAGCTGGACGTTGCGGACTCGTCGGTGGTGAAGCGGTACACCGAGCGGCTGCCGACGCAGCATGAGCATGCTCGGGAGATCCGGTCGGTCTACGGCTACCGGGACTTCGCCGACCCGCAGGCAGCCACGGAGCTGCGGGCGTTCCTGGCGAGCCGGGCGTGGACGCAGGCAGAGGGTCCGGTGGCGCTGTTCGGTCAGGCCACGGCGTGGCTGCGCCGTAGCCGGGTGCTGTTGCCAGGGGTGAGTGTTCTGGCCCGTCTGGTGGTCTCCGTGCGCAGCGAGGCCACCGACCGGGTGCACCAGGAGCTCGCCGTCGCGGCTGAGCAGGCCGATCCGCAGTTGGCCGGACGGCTGCGCAGTCTCCTCGAGGTGGCGCCGGGTGCCCGGGTAAGCGAGCTGGAGCGGCTGCGGCGGGGGNCGACGCGGNCGNCGGGGNCGGGNTTGGNGCGGGNGCTGTCACGGGCCGGCGAGGTCATCGTGGTGGGCGCCGGCGCGGCGGATGTGTCGGGGGTGCCAGCGAACCGGCTGGCGACGCTGGCCCGCTACGGCCTGGCGGCCAAGGCGCCGCTGCTACGCGAGCTCGCCGAGCCGCGGCGTACCGCGACCCTGCTGGCGACGGTGCGCGGTCTGGAAGCGGCGGCGGTCGACGACGCCCTGGACCTGTTCGACGTGCTGATGGCCACCCGGCTGCTCAACCCGGCGCGTCGCGCCGCGCAGCAGGAACGCCTCGCCGTCCTGCCGAAGCTGGAGAAGGCGTCGGTCACCCTCGCCGGCGCGGCGTCCGCGCTGCTGGGCCTGCTGGCCGGCACGGCCGGCGAGGCGCTCGACGTCGCCGCAGCCTGGGCGGTCGTGGAGCAGGTCGCGCCGCGGGAACGGGTGCTGGAGGCCGCCGCTCTGGTCGAGGAGCTGGTGCCCGGCGACGCCGGCCTGGAGACGGTGATGCGCGCCGAGCTGGCCCGCCGTTACGGCACGGTCCGCCCTTTTCTCCTCCTGCTCGCCGAGGCGCTGCCGCTGGCAGCGACCGGCGACGGCCAGCCGGTCCTCGACGCGGTCCGGCTACTGCCGAACCTGGTCGGCCGTCGCCGGATCCGCCCGGACGAGGTCGACATCGATCTGGTGCCGCCGGTGTGGCGGCGCGCGGTGCTGGCCAACCCGACGTTGCCGGCTGGCACGGTCGACCGCGACGGCTACGTGCTGTGCGTGCTGGAGCAGCTGCATCGGGCGCTGCGCCGGCGCGACGTGTTCGCCGTGCGTTCGCAGCGATGGTCTGACCCGCGGGCCCGGCTGCTCGCCGGCGAGGGATGGGATCGGGTCCGCGGCGAGGTGCTCGCCGGTCTCGGCCTGGCCGCCCCGGTCGAGACCCACCTGCGTGAGCTCGCCGGCTCGTTGGACGCCGCGTGGCGCCAGACCGTCGACCGGCTCGCCGAGGCCGGACCGGACAGCCCGGTGCGGGTCGAGCCGGCGGCCGACGGGCGGATGCGCCTGGCCGTGAGCCGGCTGGAGGCGCTCGGGGAACCGGACAGCCTGGTCGCGCTGCGGGCGACAACCGCGGCGATGCTGCCCCGTGTCGACCTGCCCGATCTGCTGCTGGAGGTGCACGCCTGGACCGGGTTCCTCGGCGCCTACACCCATCTGGGCGGGTCGGGCAGCCGGATGGAGAACCTGCACATCTCCCTCGCAGCGCTGCTGGTCGCCGAGGCATGCAACGTCGGGCTGACCCCGGTGACCAAGCCGAGCGAGCCGGCGCTGAGCCGCGACCGGCTCTCCCACGTCGACCAGAACTACCTGCGCGCCGACACCCACGCCGCGGCGAACGCGGCTCTGATCACCGCCCAGGCACAGATCGGGCTCGCCCAGGCATGGGGCGGGGGGCTGGTCGCCTCCGTCGACAGACTGCGGTTCGTCGTCCCGGTCCGCACGATCAACGCAGGACCCAGCCCCCGCTACTTCGGGCTCAAACGCGGCGTGACCTGGCTGAACGCGGTCAACGACCAGGTCGCAGGGATCGGCGCGGTCGTCGTGCCCGGCACTGTCCGTGACTCGCTCTACATCCTGGACACGCTGCTCACCCTCGACGCCGGGCCGAAGCCGGAGATGGTCGCGACCGACACCGCCAGCTACTCCGACATCGTCTTCGGCCTGTTCCGCCTGCTCGGCTACCGGTTCTCCCCGCGGATCGCGGACCTGTCCGACCAGCGACTGTGGCGTGCCACCCTGCCCGGCGACGCCGAGGGCGACTACGGGCCGCTGAACGCCATTGCCCGGCACCGGGTCAACCTCGCCCGCGTCGGTGTCGTGCTGTGGAACACCCGCTACCTCGACGCCGCCCTCACCGCACTGCGCACCGCAGGCCACGACGTGCACGACCTCGACGTCGCCCGGCTGTCCCCGCTGGCCGACCGGCACATCAACATGCTCGGCCGCTACGCCTTCGCCGCCCCGCCCACCGGCACGGGTCTGCGCCCTCTGCGTGACCCGGGCGAGAACGATCAGGAGGAGTCATGACCGAGGATGGCGACCGGCCAGCGGGGCAGGACACGGCGGTGCCTCGGATTGGCCGCCCGACCGGGCGCACACGAACCTTCCACGGCCCGGTGCGGGTCGAGATCGCCCACGAAGGCTCCGCCACCCAGGTCGTCAGCTTCTACGGCAGCGAGGAGTCCGACCTGCTGCACGCCGCCGGCGACTGGATGAACGACCATCTCTACGCGGTGATCCTCGGCTTCGGCTTCGCGGACCTGCGCTATGACGACGACGGCGACAAGCTACCGCCGCAGCTGCGGCTGACGATGACGGTCGACATGTCCTACTACCGCTGATCAACGGCGCCGATCGAGCCGCGTGGGCCTGGTCAGGAGGCCGGCTGGTCGATACCGGGCAGCGGCCGCTCCAGCAGCCGGGTACGGAGCGCGAGGCGGTGATAGTCGGGGTTGAGATCGATCCCGACGTAGCGGCGGCCGAGCTGCAGCGCGACCATGCCGGTGGTCGCCGACCCGGAGAACGGGTCGAGCACGACCCCGCCGGGCGGGCAGCCGGTCAGGATCGCCCGCCGCGGGATCTCGGGCGGGAACACGGCGAAGTGCGCGCCGGGGAAGTTGGCGACCGGGATCTGCCAGACGTCGCCCGGATTACGGCCGGCTTGGTGGGCGGCGAAGTCGCGGTCGGCGGCCGTCACCGACGACTNGGGGTTGCGGCCCCGCCGGCCGGGCACACCCTGCTTCCTGCGCTGGGCCCACTCAGCACCGCCGGTCGGGTCGACCGGTGTCTCCCGGACGGGGTCGAGGTCGAAGTGGTAGCGCGCCGAGCGGGTCAGCAGGAACAGCGTCTCGGTACGCGAGGCGAACCGGTCGGTCACCGACTCCGGCATCGCGTTCGTCTTGGCCCACACGATCGCGTTGCGGACCGTCCAGCCGGCGTCCTGCAACGCGAACGCGACCCTCCAGGGGATACCGAGCAGGCTCTTGTAGGGCGCGGCCGCGGTGGTGTTCCGCCGCGGCGGAATCAGCTCGGCCCGGTCGGCGCGGCGTGTCAGGCCCACCGACGGGCCGCCGTTGGCCTTGCCCGCGTAGCTGTCGCCCAGGTTCAGCCAGCACGTCCCGTCCGGGTGCAGCACCCGGCGAACCTCCGTGAACACCTCGGCGAGCCGGGCGACGTAGGCCGCGGGCGTGGGCTCCAGGCCGATCTGGCCGGGCTCGCCGTAGTCACGCAACCCGAAGTACGGCGGCGAGGTCACCACACAGTGCACCGAGGCGTCCGGCAGACCCCGCAGGACCTGCGCCGCCTGGCCGACCGGAGAACCCATGACCACCGACGTCGCTCCGCCCGCGACCACCGAGGAGCTCATCGCCTGGCTCCGCGCCGAGGCCACCCGCCAGCCCGAGGCTGCCGGCCGGTTCCTGGACCGGGCCGCCGAACTCGAGACCGCCGAGCGCTGCGTCGATCCCTGGTGCGACCACCCCGTGGACGACCACGGCCGGTACGGCTGCGTCATCGCACGCTGCCGGTGCCACGTCGCCGGCCCGGCCACCACCGAGGACGACATCGTGGTGGGACCGCGAACCGACTACGACCCGGACCATCAGCCGCACGCCTGAACCGCCGCTACCCCGAGAGGACGTGGTCGGTGACGACCAGCGCCACCGCACCACCCACCGGCCGCGGCCGGCGCGGCGGCGAACGCCCGCCCGACCGGTACGCCGAGCTGTTCGCCGCCTACCGCGCCGAGCTCGACCACGTCCGGCTCGCCGAGCACTCCCGGCGCGCCTACGCCTCCCGGGTCGCCGGGTTCCTGCGCTGGCTCGACACCGACGGCGCCGCCGCGGACCCCACCGGCGCCGACCCGCTGTCCGACGCGCACGCCCGCGACTTCGCCGTCCGCGACTACCGGGCCCACCTGCTCACGGTCGCGAAGAAGCGGCCCGCGACCATCAACGCGCACCTGACCGCGCTCGACCACTTCTTCACCTGGCGCCACCTCGGCCGCGCCGTCGTCGACCGCGCCGACCTTCCCGAGCAGGCCCCTCGCGCCCTGACCGACGACGAGGCCCGCCGCGTGCTGCGCGCCGCCGAACGGCTGCCCTNGCTACGCGACCGCACGATCATCGAGCTGCTCTACAACACCGGCGTGCGCTGCGCCGAGCTCGTCGCCCTCGACCTCGACGACGTGCCCGTCACCGCCCGCACCGGAGCCGTCCACGTCCGGGCCGGCAAGGGCCGCGACGGCGGCAAGCCGCGCACCATCCCGGCCAACCCCCGGGCCCGCCGGGCGCTGACCGACTGGAAACCCGCCCGGGCCGCCTGGCCGAACGCCGAGGCCGACCCGGCGCTGTTCCTCAACCGCTACGGCCGCCGCCTGTCGACCCGCACCGTCGACCAGGTCGTCGCCGACCTCGGCCGCTCCGTCGGGATCGACGACCTGACCCCGCACGTCCTGCGGCACACCTTCGCGACCGCCATGCTCCGCCGCGGCGCCGACCTCGNCCTGGTCGCCGAGCTCCTCGGCCACGCGCGCACTGACACCACGCGCGTTTACACCAAGCCCACCGAGGCCGACCGCCTGCGCGCCGTCGAACTCCTGCCCGGCGACTCGTGAGCCCCGGACGGCGCTAAGCGTTCAATCCTGCGCGGTTCTTCCTCGACCCCCGGATCCCGTTACACGCGGCGAGCGTGCTGACCCCGACGGGCGCGGTGTGCCTGCTCGGCGGGCGAGGCAGCGGCAAGACAACCGCCCTGCTCCACCTGCTGACCGGCGTCGCCGGGCCGGTGGCACTGGTCGCGAACTCGCTGGCGTTCCTCAACCCCGCCGGCCCGGTCCAGGTCCACGCCCTACCGACCACGATCGGGCTGCGCGCGCCCACGATCGCCCTGTTCCCCGCCCTCCGCGACCTCACCCGTGCCACCGGCACCCTCGCCGACGAGGAGAACCGTACCTACCTGCCCGCCGCCACGGTCGCAGCGGCGTTCACGGTGGCACGCGCCGCCGGCGGGCCGGTCACAGCGTTCATCGACATGGCGTTCCGCGAGGCGAGACCAGCGGTCTGGCGGAGGCTGGACACCCGGCAGGGCACCACGGCTCTGACCGCCGCGCGTCTCCCCGACGGTCTCCTCGACGATCCCCACGAACACGCACGCCTCACCGCGGACCACGCGCGGGGGCATCGTCGACGACTACGTGAGTGCGCGAAGTCGGTCGCAGCCGCCCGCTGCGAGTCGGGAACGGACACCCCGACAGTGCTCGGCCGCGGGGTCACGGACCTGGTCGCTCAGGCGGCGCGGTGACCGATGCCGTGGCGTAGCCGATGGTCCAGCTCCCACAGAGCGGTGCGGTTGGAATCCCACTGCACGACCTTCACCGCGTCGTCGAGGCCGAACCAGCCGAACTCGGTGTGCTCGTCCGACAACGTCACCTCGGCGTCCTCCGCACGGACACCGAACGCGTACTCCGGGATCACCAGCACGTCCGGCCCCCAGGTGAACTCCCCGGTGACGTAGACGACGGGGATCGTGGCCCGCGCGTCCAACACGATGAACTCACGTTCGCCGACCAGNCCGNCCNCCTCGGCGNTTNCCCGCCGGGCTGCCTGCGCCGGGGACTCACCCGCCTCACCACCACCGGCGACACCCTGCCAATAGGCGGCATCAGCACGCCGGAACAAGGCGTACTCCGTGCCCTGCCCGGTCTGCCGGTAGGGCAGGACCAGAACCTGAAACGCCGCACGGCCACCCACAGTGTCGGTCACCACACCATCGTAGGACGGCGCCCTCGGCCGACCACCGAAGCCACGGCTGACCAGGAACCGCGCCCGCAACGCGACACGTGACCAGCCAACACAAGATCATCCGCGTTTGCACCTGGTGACAGGTTTCTTACCGGCACCCGGTCTACGTCTCCGTCGGCCGCCGCTGCGCCGGCCTCGTCAACCTCTACTGCGTCGCCCACCTTCGCCGCTACTTCCNGCGGGCGAGGCTGTCGAACCCGGTCCAGCTGGAGTACTGGGAGAAGGCCTGGCTCGACCGGTTCCGCGCGCTCTACACAGCCCACCGGGAACTGGCCACGGCGTGGGCGCGAGCGCGCGACACCCCCGGCCCCGACGCCGACACCCGGCTGGCCGAGGCCTACACCGCCTGGGACGGCGCGATCGAGGCGATCGACACCGCCCGCCGCGAGCAGCAGGCCTCCCCAGGGCTACAGCCCGCGGCGAAGGACGCCCTCGCCACCCTCGAACGCGAGTGGGACGGGGTCGTCGCGCACCGCGACTACCCCATGGTAGATCTTGACAACAACGCCGCGGAGCGCGCCCCGCGCCGCCCGGTCGTGACCCGCAAGAACGCCTACGGC
>NZ_JPGU01000075.1:8130-9285 GCF_000732115.1 Frankia sp. CeD | reverse complement strand
GGTCTCCCACAGGGTAGCCTGGTAAGGCCCCCGACTAGATGATCGGGTTGATAGGCCGGAGGTGGAAGTGCGGTGACGCATGGAGCTGACCGGTACTAATAGGCCGAGGGCTTGTCTTCGAAGGTGCTACGCGTCCACTGTGCGGTTCTCGGGTGTACGGCCGGTTCGGCTGGTATATCTGGATAGTGTTTCGGTGGTTTTGGCGAAGGGGAAACGCCCGGTCTCATTCCGAACCCGGAAGCTAAGCTCTTCAGCGCCGATGGTACTGCATGGGGGACTGTGTGGGAGAGTAGGACGCCGCCGGACGTATACGAGTGTGGGGCTGTCTCCCTAGGGAGACAGCCCCACACCCTTTGTCACGCCCTTTTTCGGCATGGTCACCGGGTGGACCCGGTCATCACCGGTCCGGACGTCGTATCGTTGAGGGTTGTGGCATCACCGCACCATCGTGGACCCGGGTGAACGTCGTGGACCCGGGTGAACCCGGACCGACGTACCTACGCAACATCCGAAGCACAGCCGACGATCTCGGGCGCCGTGGTGTCCGCGTCGGAAGCCCGGCGGCCTGAGGGCGCCTCCGGATCACGAGGGACCCGCAGCCGCAACCGCGGTACCTGCGGGATGAAAGGGAAGTTGCCGGTCATGCCGAGGGAAGACAGATCCAGTCAGCGAGGCGGGACGACGCCGTTCACGTCCCCACACCCGCAGCGGCGTGATCGGGACGCTTCAGGTGATCGTGGCACGCCGGCAGAGGGACGTCGCGCCGGGCGCCCGGTGCGTGGCGATGCCCCGGGCGTAAGGCGGGGCGGCGGATCCGAGACCGGCGCGTCGCGCGGACAGGGGGGTCCCTCTCAGGGCGCGCGCCAGGGTGCGCGCGGCGGCGGGCAGGGCGGTGCGCGGGGAGGAACGCGGGGCGGGGCGGGCCAGTTCCGCCGCGGCCCGGAGGGCCAGGGCCGGCCGGACCGCTCCAGGGGTTCGGACTCCAACACCCGGTACGGCAACGCCCGGTACGGCGCATCGCCGCGTGCGGGCGATGCGGGATCCGCCACTTCCTCTTCCTCCTCGGCCGCCTCGTTCGTCGACCGCCGCCCGGGTGGGGCTCGGCGTCCGGAGGGGACGGGGACCGGCGGTGGGCGTGCTCCGGCGGCTGGCGGT
>NZ_JPGU01000075.1:0-8116 GCF_000732115.1 Frankia sp. CeD | reverse complement strand
AGCCGACGGCCCGCGCGGTGACCGGGGCGCGAGCGGTGACCGGGGCGCGAGCGGAGCCTCCGCCCGCAACCGGGTCGCCGCCGAGGCGGCTTGGCGCGAGCGTCGGGGTCGGCCGGGAGCGGAGGAGACCGGCCGGTCCGGAAGGCCGAGTAGCCGTCCCGACCACGGCAGACCGGGGCGCGACTCCTCGGTATCCCATCGGCCCGGGCAGGCCCGGGCCGGCAGCGACGGCCCGCGGCCCCGGCACGACGGCCCTGAACGGCCGACTCACGGCAGAGTCTGGCGTTCCGATGGCGACCGTCCCGCGGGTACGCGCTCGGCCGGCCCGCGGCCCGGCGGCGATCGAGGCCGGGAGTCCCGGGGGCCCCGGGACACCAGCGGTGGAGGGGACCGCCGCGACGGCGCCGCTCGCGCCGAGCGCCGTGGCCGGCCGTTCACCGAGGCTTCCAGGCCCGGGGGCGGCGGCCCCCGCGGCGGCCCCCGCGGCGGCCGTCCGACCGGGCCTGGCCGGACTGACAGAACCGACCGGGCTGGCCGGACTGATCAGACTGAGCAGGGCAGCCGGCGGGCCCGGGTGCCGGCTCCGCCACTTCCCGACGAGGCCCGCGCGGACCTGCTGGACCACGACGTGCGCCGGTCCCTTCGGGGGCTGCCATCGTCGCTCGCCGACACGATCGCCCGCCATCTCGTCGCGACCGCCCTGCTGCTCGACGACGATCCCGCCCGCGCGCTCGCCCACGCCCGCGCCGCCGCCGATCGGGTGCCGCGCCTGCCCGCGGTGCGCGAGGCGGTCGGTATCGCGGCCTACCATGCGGGGGAGTACGCGACGGCCCTGGTGGAACTTCGGGCCGCTCGTCGGATGGACGGTTCCGCGCACAACCTGCCGCTGATGGCGGACAGCGAACGGGGACTGGGCCGGCCGGAGCGTACCGTCGCCTACCTGCGGGATCCGCAGATCGACCAGCTTGATCCGGCCGCTCGGGCGGAGATGCTCATCGTCGTCTCCGGGGCCCGCCGGGACCTCGGTCAGCCGGAGGCCGCCGTCGTGTTGCTGCGGGATCTGGCCACGGCCAAGACGCCGCCCGCGCCGTGGACCGCCCGCCTCTGGTACGCCTATGCCGAGGCGCTGCTTGCCGCCGGTCGTCCAGAGGAGGCCGCACGCTGGTTCACCTCCACGGCTGCGATCGACGAGGGAGAGACCGACGCCGACGCCCGTGCGTATCTGATCATGACTGGTCGGCCTCTCCCCGAGGAGGACGAGGAGGCTGCCCAGGACGGCGCGGATCTCCTGCTCTCGGATCGGGCCGATCCCGACGCGGACGCCGGGACCGAGGCGAACGTCGATCAGGACATCACCGGCCATGATCTTACTGATCATGGCACCGGCACCGGCACCGAGGCTGCTCCCGAGGCCGAGGCGACGGAGACCGGGAGGTAGGACCGTTCGGCCGAGGACCACTCCGCCCGGTATCCGTGGGTCCGCGGGGAGACGGACCGTGTGTACGCCGGTCCTACGTACGCCGGTCAGTCGTCGAGTGGACGCAGCACGAGTCCGGTGCGCGGCTTCGGGGTGAACAACGTCGACTTGCGCGGCATCCGCTCGCCGGCCTCGGCGACGGCCGTCACACCGGCGATCGGGGTGGGGTTGAGCAGCAGCGCGGTACCTCCCGCCGCAGCCGCCGCGGCGATCGCGGCCGGCGCGTCGTGGTGGTAGTCGACCACGCCCACCGTGTCCGTCAACCCCCAGACGTCCACGATCAACGCAAGATGAGCGACGGTGACGTCGAGTCCACGGAAGGCCGCCGACCGTTCGGGGGGCAGACTACGGGTGAGCAGGTCGGCGTCGGGCTCGGTGAGCAGGTAGGCCGCGGTGCCGTTGGTGACCACGAACGCGTGCCCGCCCTGCCCGGCCTTGGCCAGTTCCTCCACCAGCGCGTCCGGGTCCGCGCCTGCCGGCCCCACGCCACCGGCATCCCCGGCGGCGGTACCNCCCTCGCCGGGCCCGGCGAGCTGACGCACGGTGAACNCCTCGGCGGCCCGCCGCACCGCCTCGGTGAGCCCGAGACCACGCACTACCCGGTGGATGGCGTGCACCTGGGGCCCCGAGACGGTCGCGTCGACGAGGAAGGCCAGACCGAAGTCCCAGGGGCCCGAACCATCCCCGGCGGCGTGCCGTTCCGCCTGGTACTGGCGGTAGGTGGCGTACCGATGGTGGCCGTCCGCGATCACCGCGCGCCGGGGCAACAGGTCCGCGGCGATGGCGGTGAGGACCGCCGGATCGTCGATGGCCCAGAGCCGGTGCGTCACCCCGTCGTCCGTGGACGTCTCCACCAGCGGCGTCGTGGCGATCACCATCGAGACCACCCGGCTGGTCTCGCCGCCGCCGGCGTAGAGCAGGAAGATCGGTTCCAGGTTCGCGCGGGTCGCGCGGGTCAGCGCCAACCGGTCTGAGACCGGGCCCGCCATGGTGTTCTCGTGCGGGAGGATGATCCCCGCATCCGGATCGGTCAGCGCGACCGCCCCGATCAGCCCGCGCTGGGCGTGGCCGGCCCGCTCCTCCTCGTAGACGTAGACGGAGGCCTTCTCGTCGCGACGCAGCACTCCGCTGTCCAGCCATGCCCGCAGCGTGCGGGCGGCCCCGTCGTAGTCCTCCCCGGGGAGGATGAGCCGGACCACGTTGCGCTCGTCGCGCGCTTGGAGCTCCGCCCGTTCGGCGTCGTCGATGACGTCGTAGGGCGGGGAGGTCAGCGGGGCGAGGTCCGGCCCGGAGGACGGAAATCGTGCGGCCCGGAACGGGGCGAGCACGAGACCCGCCGGAGCGGGAACGGGACGATCGGCGTCAACCATGAGCCGCATCGTAGGGCCCCGAGAGTGCGGACCCGGTGTGACCCGGGAGTGCCCTCGCTGCTGACCGCCCGTGTTCCGGCCGGCCCGACCGGGCGAGAGGAACATTTCACCACCTTCCCGTAGTGCGAGCGTGCCATCGGAGCGGCGGGACGGNGGACAGCGCACACCTGATCGTTATGGGGATCTCGAGGNACGTTGGGCGGCTTTGCGGCGACACTGGAGCTGCGGACCTCGAGGATGTGCCTGGCGCTTGGCNCCCGCGGTGGCGAAGCCGGACGGAGTGATTCCGGATCTGGCGGTGTTCCTCGGGTGAGAGGCGGTGATGCGCATCGAGGGCGCCACGGTGCGGCGGAGTCCGGCGCGTGGCCTGGCGCGTGGCCTGGCGCGAGGCCCGGCGCGAGGTCCGGCGCGTGGCCTGGCGCGAGGTCCGTGCCCGGTGCTCAGGATTGGTGTGGCGAGGAGACAGATGATCGTCCGTGTCGTGGAGGTGAAGATGTCCGAGGAGACCGGCCCTCCGGGGGATGTACCGGACGAGACGCCCGGTGGGCTGCCCGCCCGCAGACGACGTGATAGATCCAGCTCGGTGCCGTCCGATGTGACGTCCTGGGTGGATGACAGTGCGGACCGGTCCCGGCCGGGACCGGCGGGNGAGGNCTACGACTGGTACACCCGGGGGATGGCGCTGCTCGGCCACGGGGACGCCAATGCCGCGGTGCAGCTGCTGGCCCACGCCGTCGCGGCCGAACCCGCCTCACCGAGCGTGCGGGAGGCGCTGGCCCGGGCACAGTTCACCGCCGGTCAGTACGGCGCGGCCCGGGAGACTTTCGCCTGGATCGTGGACCGGCATCCCACCGACGACTACGCCCAGTTCGGCCTCGGGCTGTCCGCCCGCAAGATCGGTGATCTCCGGGCGGCCGTGGAGCATCTGGCGCTGGCCGTGGCGATGCGTCCCGACATCCGACACTACGGTGTCGCGCTGCGTGGCGCCCGCGCGGCGTTGGCTCGAGCATGACCCGGCCGGCCGCCGTGCCCGCGCCGGCGCACGAGACCACGTCAACCAGCCCTTCGTCAGTCAGCCCTTCCGCGGTCTCCTCCGCTTCGTCGTCCTGCGGCTTGTCCGGTTCCTCTGTGTCCTCTGTGTCCTCTGGTTTCTCCGTGTCTTCCGGCGGCTTCCCCGGGCCGTTGCGCGGGACGGACCGGCCGCTGGCCGACCTGTTCGACGTCGCCCTGATGGATCTCGACGGTGTCGTCAACCGTGGGGCCGCCGCCGTGCCACACGCGGCCGGCACCATCGCAGCCGCGGGCCGCCGGGGGATGCGCACGGTGTACGTCACGAACAACGCACTGCGCCCGCCGGCCGAGGTCGCCGCCCGCCTGCGCGGCTTCGGCGTGCCGGCGCAAACCGAGGACGTCGTCACCTCGGCGCAGGCAGCGGCGCACGTCCTGGCCGAACGGCTGGGCACCGGATCCCGGGTGCTCATTACCGGAGGGCGGGGACTTCGACAGGCGGTGATGGAGGAGGGCCTGGTCCCGGTGGACTCGGCCGAGGACGATCCGGCGGCGGTGGTCCAGGGGTTCGNCCCGGATCTCNCCTATGCCCGCCTCGCCGAGGCGGCCTATGCCATCCGGGCCGGAGCACTGTGGATCGCCAGCAACGCCGATCGCACCGTGCCAACCGAGCGGGGCGTCGCGCCTGGTAACGGATCCGTCATCGCCTTCCTGCGGGCCGCTACGGACCGCGAGCCGGTGGTGACCGGCAAGCCCGAGTCGGCGATGCACCGCGAGTCGATGCGGCGCAGCGGAGCCCGGACACCCCTCATCGTCGGTGACCGGCTCGACACCGACATCGAGGCCGGTCACCGGACGTCGACGCCGACCCTGCTCGTCTTCACCGGGGTGACGACCCCCGGAGACCTGCTCGCAGCTCCCGCTCCGCACCGTCCCGACTTCCTCGCCGCGGACCTGCGCGGGCTGCTCCGGGCGGCGCCACCGGTGGAGGCCGTCCCGGAGCTGGGGAACCACGCCTATCGTTGCGGCGCCTGGAGCAGCCGGGTCGAGGAGGGGACGCTGCACTGGTCGGGTGAAAGCTACGGGCTGGGCGATGACGCGTCGGATGGCGATCGTTCAGGCGGCGGTCATTCCGGTGGGGATGCGTCAGACCGGGATATGTCGGGTGACGACACGTGGAACGGGGACGGCACCGACGGGCTGGACGGGCTGCGGGCCGCCTGCGCCACGGTCTGGTCCGCCCTGGACAGCGGCGTCGCCGTCCACGCGATCGCGGCGCGACGCCCACCGGGTTGCGAGGACCTGATGGCTCCGGCGCCCCGGGCACCGGAGCCCGTGGCGCTCGCCTGAGTCCCGGCGCCTTGGAGCATCGTCGGTGAACAGGCGCATCGTCACAGCAGCGAGCGGACCCGCAGCAGATCCCACACGCTCGCGTCCACCTTCAGCCGCCCACTGGCCCAGGCGGTCATCGCGGGAAGCCTTCCCTCGGCGACCGCCACCAGGTCGTCGCTCTCCAGCGTCAGGGTGATCTGGGCGTCGTCGCGGCTGCCTTCGCCAATGTGCCGCAGGCAGCCGTCGCGCAGCTCCCCGGAGAAGACAGCGCCGAGATCGGGGATACGACAGACGATGACGCGATCCGGGGCGCGCGGGGGACGGCCGTCGGCGGAGAGCCCATCCAGGCGGGCGGCGAGAGCATGGAGCGCGGCCTCGCACTGCGACCTGTCGGCCATCCCGGCCGGTCCTCCTCTCGGCCTGTTCGACCTGCGCCCCTCTCGGCCCGGCGTGCCGGGACACTAGCGTGAGAGTAGGTGTTCCGGTCGGCCTGTTCGACCTGCGCCCCTCTCGGCCCGGCGTGCCGGGACACTAGCGTGAGAGTAGGTGTTCCGGGCGGGACGACCCGCGTGGTGGGCGAGTTTACACCGGTTGCGAGCCGATCTCCGGTGGTCCTGACGGACCCGGGGTGAGGTCCCGGGCCGGCCGAGGGCGGATCCGGCCGGACGAGGAGTGGACAGGACATGAGATTCGTCGCATGACGCACGTCGCCAGGGTCCGTCGCGTCAGCGGCCGTGAGTGCGGGAGGCTGACAACGTGAACACCGAGAATCTGCCTGCCGAGGTTCGCGGCGCCCTCGGCCGGCTGGACATGCTCGACGTCCTACCGACGGCCGCGCATGTCGAGGTCTTCGAGGAGATAAACCGCCGGTTGGCCGGGGCACTGGCGGACCTGGACGGGAGCGCTGACCAGGTCAAGGGTGCTGACCAGGTCAAGGGCGTCGGGGGCGCGGCCGGGCCGGGCGTGCCCGTTCCGGCGCGTTGCGGGGCGCGTCCCACGGGAGGGCCGCGGCCCGGGCCGGGCATGATCCGGCCGGCGCGGTGAGTCGCTCCGGGGTCGCGATGTCCCGCCGGACACGTCTGGACAGCGAACTTGTCCGTCGTGGTCTCGCCCGGTCCCGGGAGCAGGCCGTTGCGGCGATCACCGCGGGTCGGGTGCTGGTCGGCGGCATTCCTGCCACGAAGGCTGCCACGGTGGTCGACGGATCCACCTCCATCGCGGTGACGAAGGGGGACGATCCCGGCTACGCCTCCCGCGGCGCGCACAAACTTCTGGGTGCCTTCGAGGCCTTCGGGGTCCCCGCACCGGGGCCGGAACCGGGGCCGGGTGCCGAAATCCCGCGTTCGACCGGCCCCACGCTGGTCGTGGCCGGTCGTCGGTGCCTGGACGTCGGTGCCTCCACCGGCGGCTTCACCGACGTGCTGCTGCGGTACGGGGCGGGGACCGTCGTGGCCGTGGACGTCGGCTACGGGCAGTTGCTGTGGCGGCTGCGCTGCGACCCCCNGGNCCGCGTGCTCGACCGTACCAACGCCCGGAACCTGACGCCCGCCGAGATCGGTGACCGCGTCGACCTGGTCGTCGGGGACCTGTCGTTCATCTCGCTGGCCCTGGTGCTGCCCGCGCTGCGCGCCTGCGCGGTCCCGGATGCCGATTTCGTGCTGCTGGTGAAGCCCCAGTTCGAGGTCGGCCGGGAGCGGCTCGGGCCCGGCGGGGNGGNGCGTGACACCGCATTGCACGCCGAGGCGGTCCACGACGTGGCGGCGTCCGCGGCCATGCTGGATCTCGGCGTGCGTGGCGTCACGGCGAGTCCGCTGCCCGGCCCGGCGGGCAACGTCGAGTACCTGCTGTGGCTGGCCGCCGGGGCCCCACCGCTCGACGCGGACGTCCTGGCCGGGGCGATCGCCGCCGGCCCCGCGGGACCGGGGCGCCGGGCATGACGCGGGAGATCCTCGTCGTCNCCCANCCCCGCCGCTCGGTGGTCCGGGAGAGCGCCCATCGGGTCATCGAGGGCCTGGCCGCCGCCGGGGTGTCGCCGCGGGTGCTGCGGGACGAGGCGGAGATGCTCGACCTGACCGCCGCCAACAGCGTGCCGCACGACGCCGACGCGGCCGTCGGGGTGGAACTGGTGCTGGTCCTCGGCGGCGACGGCAGCCTGCTGCGCGGCGCGGAGCTGGCCCGCACCGCTGACGCCCCGCTGCTGGGCGTGAACCTCGGGCATGTCGGGTTCCTCGCCGAGGCCGAACCCGACGCGCTGGAATCCACCATCGAGCACGTCGTCCGCAAGGACTACACGGTCGAGGAACGCATGACGGTAGACGTCACGGTCCGGCGGCGTGGCGAGGTCACCTATACCGGCTGGGCGCTCAACGAGATGTCCCTGGAGAAGGCCGAGCGCGCTCGGATGCTGGAATGCGTGTTGGAGATTGACGGGCGTCCGCTGTCCCGGTGGGGCTGCGACGGGGTGATCTGTTCGACGCCCACCGGATCCACCGCCTACGCCTTCTCGGTCGGTGGTCCGGTGATGTGGCCGGGCGTCGAGGCCCTGCTGGTCGCCCCGATCAGCGCGCACGCGCTGTTCGCCCGGCCGCTCGTGCTGGCGCCGACCTCCGCGGTCGCCGTGGAGATCCTGCCGCCGGTGCCCGCGGTCCTCTACTGTGACGGCCGGCGGTCCGTCGAGGTGCCCCCCGAGTCGCGGGTCGAGGTGGTCCGCGGCCGCCGACCGGTGCGGCTCGCCGTGGTGCACCCGCTGCCGTTCACTGATCGTCTTGTTGCCAAGTTCGGCCTTCCGGTGGAAGGTTGGCGGGGACGCAACCAGCGTGCCTCCCCCGCGTAGCGGCTTCGCCGCGACGCGGGGACCCCTGGCCCTGGGCGCCGTTCGGGGTTTCCGTCAGCTCGCCTTCGGCGAGCTTCCTGGGGTGATTGTCGGGGG
>NZ_JPGU01000074.1:0-9595 GCF_000732115.1 Frankia sp. CeD | reverse complement strand
GGGCGGGCGGATGCGCAGGTGAAGATCCGTGGTTTCCGGATCGAGCCCGGCGAGATCGAGGCCGTGCTGTCCGGGCATCCCGCCGTCGACCAGGTCGCCGTCGTGATGCGTGAGGACCAGCCCGGCCACCGGCACCTCGTGGCCTATCTCGTGCCACACCAGGAGATCGGCGCGGCGGAGATCCGCGCCTTCGTGGCCGGGCGGCTGCCCGAGTACATGGTCCCCGCGGTGGTGGTCGAGGTGGCGGAGCTGCCGCTGACCGCCAACGGCAAGCTGGACCGCGCGGCGTTGCCCGCCCCCGACTTCGGTGCTCTGGCGACCGGGCGGGGGCCGCGCACCGCGGTCGAGGAGCGGTTGTGCGCCCTGTTCGCCGAGGTCCTGGACCTGGNGNNNGTCGGGGCCGACGACGGCTTCTTCGACCTCGGCGGCGACTCGCTGCTGGCCATGCGGCTGATCGCTCGCATCCGCGAGGTGCTGGGCACGGAGCTGAACGTCCGCACGCTGTTCGCCGAGCCCACCCCGGCCGGTGTCGCGGCATCCCTGGAGACCCGCGGCGAGGACGACGACTTCGACGTCCTGCTGCCGATCCGCACCGAGGGGACCCGGCCCGCGCTGTTCTGCGTCCACCCGGTGGAGGGCATCAGTTGGCGCTACACGGGCCTGGCCGACCACCTGCCCGCTGACCTGCCCATCTACGGCCTCCAGGCACGAGGCCTGGCCCGGACCGAGCCGTTGCCGCGGACCGTGGCGGACATGGCGGCCGACTACTTCGAACGGATCCGATCCGTCCAGCCCACCGGCCCCTACCACCTGCTCGGCTGGTCGCTGGGCGGGGTGGTCGCCCATGCCCTCGCCACCCACATCCAGGCACGGGGCGAGCAGGTCGGCCTCCTGGCGATTCTCGACGGCTATCCCGCCTCCACCGCCGTACGGAGCNGGCCGGAGGACGGCCGGGAGGTCATGCCGAAGGTCCGCGGGAAGATGGACCAGCGGCTGGACCGGATGATCGAGCAGGTCGTCGGCCGTGGGGACGTCGGCCGCGGGGACGTCGACGGCGAGCGGCTGCGCAGGATCCGCTCGGTGCTCGACAACACCATGAGGCTGGGCGCGGAGTTCACTCCGGATGTCCTGCACGGCGACCTGCTGCTGTTCGTCGCGCTGCTTGACCGGTTGCCCTCCCAGCCCGCAGCCGAGGCGCCCACCCTGTGGCGGCCCTACGTCGACGGGCGGATCGACGGTCACGAAATCTCAGGAGCCCACCAGGAGCTCATGCAGGCAGAACATCTCGCGGAGATCGCACGGGTGATCNCCGAGAAGCTGGCACGACACGAGAGGTGAGAAAGGTGCCGACGACAAGCATTCGACCGCTCCTCCGTAGCAAGCCGCGCATGTGGGGATGGACCTTCCGATGACCATCAGCCTCGACCGGCCGGAGCCCCCGGCCGCAGCGCTCCCGCACGNCCGGCCGANCGCCAGGATCGNGGGTGTNGGGACCGCCGTGACCGCCACGTCGTACACCCAGCGGGAGCTGCTCGACATCCTGGGCGTGACGGATCCCAGGGTCCGCTCGGTCTTCCTCAACAGCGCGATCGATCGGCGCCACCTCACCTTGCCCCCGGCCGACGCTGCCGGCCGCCGGGTCTGCGAGCCGCAGGGCGACCTGCTGGACAAGCACAAGCGGCTCGCAGTCGGCANGGGGATCGAGGCCCTCACCGCCTGTCTGAAGGACGCCGGCGCCGAGCTGGCCGACTTGGGCCATCTGTGCTGCGTGACCTCGACCGGATTCCTCGTCCCGGGGCTCAGCGCACTGATCATCCGCGAGCTGGGCATCGACCGGCACTGCAGCCGCAGCGACATCGTCGGCATGGGCTGCAACGCGGGCCTGAACGCGCTCAACGTGGTGGCCGGCTGGTCGGCGGCGCACCCGGGAGAGCTCTCCGTCGTGCTGTGCGTCGAGGCGTGCTCGGCGGCGTACGCGCTGGACTCCACGATGCGCACGGCCGTGGTCAACAGCTTGTTCGGCGACGGTGCCGCCGCGGTGGCCATGGTCGCCGGCACGCCAGGTCCGGGGGCGCGCATTCTGAAGTTCGCGAGCTGCGTCATCACCGACGCGATCGACGCCATGCGCTACGACTGGGACCGCGACCAGGGACGGTTCAGCTTCTTCCTCGACCCGCAGATCCCCTACGTGGTGGGCGCGCACGCCGAGCTGGTCGCCGACCGGCTGCTGGCGGGCACCGGCCTGCGGCGCAGCGACATCGCCTACTGGCTGGTGCACTCGGGCGGGAAGAAAGTCATCGACGCGGTCGTGGTCAATCTCGGGCTCNCCCGCCACGACGTCCGGCACACCACCGGAGTCCTGCGTGACTACGGGAACGTGTCCAGCGGCTCCTTCCTGTTCTCCTATGAGCGGCTGTGCCAGGAGGGCGTTACCCGTCCCGGTGACCACGGGGTGCTGATGGCCATGGGGCCCGGCTCCACCATCGAGATGGCGTTGGTCCAATGGTGAGGGCGAAGGAGATCGTGCTGAGGATCGACGGCGCCCAGCCGTTGTCGGCCGAGTCGGTCCGCCGGGTCGCCGAGGTCTGCGACCGGGTGGAGGACTCCGGCGGGACCGCAGCCCTGGTCGCCNACGTGTCGGGCGCCCCGCGCGGCGGGGTGCCCGAGGACCTGACCGTCGGTCTCGTGACCAAGTGGGAGCGGGCACTGCGCCGGCTGGAGCGGCAGTCCGCGACGACGGTCGCCATCGCCTCGGGGGACTGCGGCGGGACGGCACTCGACGTACTCCTGGCCACCGACGTGCGCCTGGCCACCCCCGGCACTCGGCTGCTCGTCATGACCGACGGCGGGGCCACCTGGCCCGGGATGGCCCTCTACCGGCTCGTCCAGCAGGNAGGGACCGCCGCGGCTCGCCGGGNAGNGATGTTCGGCGCGCCGATCGACGCCGTCGAGGCGCTGCGGCTCGGGCTGCTCGACGAACTGTCCGACGATCCGGAGGGCGTGCCGGTGGAAGCCTTCCCCGGGCGGGAGCTGGCGATCAGACGGCAGCTGATGTTCGATGCGAGCACCACGAGCTTCGAGGAAGCGCTCGGTGCCCACCTGGCCGCCTACGACCGTGCGCTGCGCCGCGGGGCGGCATCATGACGGCCGGGGTCGCCGCCCCGCAGCGGGCGGAGAAGGCTCTGGCCGAGGCGGCCGAGCGCGCCGAGGAACGGCTCGCCGCGTTGCCCGAGCCCGCGGTGCGCTCACCCGAGCAGCGGGCCGAGGCCGCCGCCGTGGTGGACGGGATCCGCCTGCTGCGGGTCCGGTTCATGGACGCGCATGCCGACCAGGTGTACGACCGGCTCACGGCTGGCCGCACCATCAGGCTGCGGCTCGGTGAGCTGGTCGAGGCCGCCGCGACCGCGGTCCCCGGCCTGGTGCCCACCACCGGGCAACTCGCCGTGGAACGCGAGCGGCCGCAGAGAAACAAGGAAGGGCGCGAGATCGACCAGGGCATCTTCCTGCGGGCGGTGCTGCGCTCGCCGCTGTCCGGTCCGCACCTGCTCGACTCGATGCTGCACCCGACCCCGCGCGCGCTGGCGCTGCTGCCCGAGTTCCGCCGCACCGGTTCGCTGCGGCTGGAGACGGTACGCCTGGACCGGCGCGACGGGGTGGCCCACCTCACCATGTGCCGCGACGACTGCCTGAACGCCGAGGACGAGCAGCAGGTCGAGGACATGGAGACCGTCGTCGACCTGGCCCTGCTCGACCCGGCCGTCCGGGTGGGGCTGCTGCGCGGCGGGGAGATGAGCCATCCGCGCTACCGGGGCCGGCGGGNGTTCAGCGTGGGCATCAACCTCAAGCGCCTGCACGCCGGGGAGATCTCGCTGGTCGGGTTCCTGCTGCGTCGCGAGCTCGGCTACATCAGCAAGATCGTTAGAGGTCTGGTCGCCGGAGAGGGGGCGACCTGGCGCGGTGGCGTGATCGAGAAGCCGTGGGTGGCCGCCGTGGACACCTTTGCCATCGGCGGCGGGGCCCAGCTCCTGCTGGTGTTCGATCATGTCCTGGCCGCGGCCGACTCCTACTTCAGCCTTCCGGCCACGCGGGAGGGCATCATTCCCGGGGTCTCGGCGCTGCGGCTCAGCCGGTGCGCCGGGCCACGGCTGGCCCGCCAGGTCATCCTGGGCGGCCGCCGCATCTGGGCGACCGAGCCCGCGGCCCGGTGCGTGCTCGACGAGGTCGTCGAGCCGCACGAGCTGGACGCCGCCGTCGACCGGAGCGTGGCCCGGCTCGACGGGCCGGCGGTGGTCGCCAACCGGCGGATGCTGAACCTCGCCGAGGAACCTGTGGCGGAGTTCCGCCGCTTCGTGGCCGAGTTCGTGCTGCAGCAGGCGCTGCGGCTTCATGATCAGGATGTCATCGACAAGGTCGGCCGATTCGCCGGGAGCCTCGCATGAACGAGCCGCGGGTGCGCTACGCGAAGAAGGGCCACGTGGCCAGCATCATGATCGACCGGCCTGAGGTGTTCAACGCGCTGGACCAGCGGACTCACCAGGAGCTCGCCGCGATCTGGAACGACGTGGAGGCCGACGATGAGGTGTGGGTGGCGGTGCTGACCGGCGCGGGCGACCGGGCCTTCTCGGTCGGCCAGGACCTCAAGGAGCGGGCAGAGCTCACCGAGCGAGGCACGCCCGCCACCTCCCTCGGTAGCCGGGGTCAGCCCGGCTGGCCCCGGCTTACCGAGCGCTTCACCCTGTCCAAGCCGGTGATCGCGCGGGTCAACGGGTACGCGCTGGGTGGCGGGTTCGAGCTGGCCCTGGCCTGCGACCTCATCGTCGCCGCCGAGCACGCGGTCTTCGGGCTGCCGGAGGCGCGGCTCGGCCTGATCCCCGGGGCCGGCGGCGCGTTCCGGCTGGCCCGGCAGCTTCCGCTGAAGACCGCGATGGGGTATCTGCTCACCGGTCGCCGGATGACCGCCGCGACGGCACTGCGGTTCGGCCTGGTCAACGACGTGGTTTCCTACCCGGAGCTGGACGGCTGCGTCGCCGAGTGGACCGACGACATCATCAGAAGCGCCCCCCTCTCGGTTCGCGCCATCAAGGAAGTGGTGCTCAGATCTCTCGACATGCCGCTGCCGGAGGCATTCTCCGCCCGATACCACTGGGAAGAGCGGCGCCGGCACAGCCTGGACTCCGCGGAAGGGGTCCGAGCGTTCGTCGAGAAACGCGACCCAGAATGGGCTGGCCGCTGAGCCCGCGCCGTCCGCCGCCCACCGCTGGTGCGTCGTCCAGGAGAAAAGAATCCGTAATCGGGGGTGGGCGTCATTCCGGTTAACCAGCGGGCTGGGGTGGAAAGCGCGTCGAGGCGCAACGAACGGAGGGGCAAGAATGGACATTCATTCGATCGACCACATTGAGCTGTTCGTCGAGGACGCCGCGCAGGCTGCGGCCGAACTGTGCGATTCCTTCGGTTTCNCCGTCACCGGCCGAGGCGGGCCGCGCACCGGGCTCAAGGGCTGCGAGTCGGTGCTGCTGCGGCAGTGCGACATCACTGTCGTCGTCACCGCCGCGACCAGCTCCGACCACCGCGCCGCCGAGTTCGTCCGTCGGCACGGCGACGGAGTGGCGGTCATCGGCTTCGCCGTCGACCAGGCGCAGGCCGCGTTCGCCGAGGCGGTGAATCGTGGAGCGGTGCCGGTCACGCCGCCCGAGACCCTGGGAACGCCGGGCGGCCGCGTGACCTTCGCGTCGGTGGCCGGGTTCGGCGACGTGGAGCACCGCTTCACCTCCCGGGAGGCGGTCGAGGGGCCCTTCTCGCCCGGCCTCATCGAGGAGACCGTCCCAGACCGCTCCAACGAAGGCCTGCTCAGGGCCATCGACCACGTCGCGGTCTGCCTGCCCGCCGGCGAACTGCACCCGACCGTACGCGCCTATCGGGACGTGTTCGGCTTCACCCGGACCTTCGAGGAGCGCATCGTGGTCGGCTCTCAGGCCATGGACTCCCAGGTGGTGCGCAGCCCGTCCGGCAAGGTCACCTTCACCATCATCGAACCGGACACCACCCGCGCCCCCGGCCAGATCGACGAGTTCGTCCGCTCGCACGGCGGGGCGGGAATCCAGCACATCGCGTTCCGCACCGACGACATCACGGCGGCGGTCCGGGACAGCGCGAAGCGCGGGGTGCGGTTCCTCACCACCCCGGCGAGCTACTACGAGGCGCTGCCGGCGCGGCTCGGCCCGGTCGGCGTCCCGGTGGAGACGCTGCGTGAGCTCAATATCCTGGCCGATCGCGACCACGGCGGCGTCATGCTGCAGATCTTCACCGCGTCCCGGCACCCCAGGCGGACCTTTTTCCACGAGCTGATCGACCGCCGCGGCGCCCACACGTTCGGCAGCAACAACATCAAGGCCCTGTACGAGGCCGTCGAACGCCAACGGGCCGCCGAGAGCGCCTGACCTCGGCCTTGGGGGAGTGAGCAGGTGGGAGCTGATCTCGTGCCCCGGCGCCTCATCGTCATCGGCGCCGGATTAATCGGCACCTCGATCGCCCTGGCCGTACGCGACCACGGCGCCGACGTGCTGCTGACCGACCGCGATCCGGCGGCGGCGCGGCTCGCCGCGGGCCTCGGCGCCGGGGTGGTGCTNCCCGGTGGNCCCGCCGCCTNCCGGGGCGCTCCCGCCGACCTCGCGGTGCTGGCCGTACCGCCCGCCGCCGTGCCTGCCGCCCTGCGGGACGCGCAGAAGCACCAGGTGGCCCACGTGTACACCGACGTGGCCAGCGTCAAGCAGGCGCCGATCGCCGAGGCTGCCAAGCTGGGCTGCGACCTCACGGCCTTCGTCGGAGGCCACCCCCTGGGCGGCAGGGAATGGTCAGGGCCGCTGGCCGCCCGGGCCGGCCTGTTCCGCGGCCGGTCCTGGGTACTGTGCCCCACCGGCGAGTCCGGCGCGGCCGCCGCCGCCACGGTGACCGCGCTGGTGCGGGCCTGCGGCGCGCGGCCGGTCCTGATGGATCCCGCCGAGCACGACCGGGCGATGGCGGTGATCTCGCACGCCCCGCACGTGGTGGCCTCGGCGATGGCGGCCCGCTTCGTGGACACCCCGGAGACAATCATGAGGCTGACCGGGCAGGGTGCGCGCGACGTCACCCGGATCGCGGCGGGCGACCCTCGGCTGTGGCTCGGCATCATGTCGGCCAACGCCCATCCGATCGCCGACGTGCTCGACGAGGTGGCGCGGGATCTGGCACGTACGGCCTCGGCGCTGCGGTCCGAGGGGAACACCGCCGTCACCGATCTGCTGGTCCGCGGCCGGGTCGGGCACGGTCGCATCCCCGATCCACAGAAAGTGGAGGACAGCTGATGGAGACAACCCATTACCCGCGCAAGGAAGACCTGCGCAAGGAAGACCTGCACTCCAGCGTCGCCGATCCCGTCATGGACACGATGAACTTTCTCAACGAGGTCACCGTGCGTTTCCCCACGGCGATCTCGTTCGCTCCTGGACGGCCCTATGACGGCTTCTTCGACATCGAGCAGATCTTCACGCAGGTGCGGCGTTATCTCGATCACCTGGCCGAGCGGGGCGACTCGCCAGCTCAGATCCGCGACGCCCTGTTCCAGTACGGCCCGTCCGCCGGACAGATCCGGAAGCTGATCGCCGAATCACTCCGGGTGGACGAGGGCATCGACGTGCCGCCGGAGTCCATCGTGGTCACGGTCGGCTGCCAGGAGGCGATGTTCCTGGCGCTGCGGGCGCTCATGCGGGACCCGGGCGACGTGCTGGTCGTCTCCAGCCCGTGCTACGTGGGGATCACCGGCGCGGCCCGGCTGTTGGACATCGAGGTGACCCCGGTCGAGGAACGGGCGGACGGGCTGCACTGCGCCGATCTGGCGGCCGCGGTCGCGGCCGAGCGGGCGCGCGGGCGCCGGGTCAGGGCCGTCTACGTGGTCCCCGACCACTCCAACCCCTCCGGGGTGACCATGCCGCTGCCGGCCCGGCGGGCGCTGCTCGACCTGGCCGTACGCCTTGACCTGCTGATCCTTGAGGACAGCCCGTACCGGCTGGTCAGCCCGGGCCCGCAGGTGCCGACGCTGAAGTCGCTCGATCCGGCGCGCCGGGTGATCCACCTCGGCTCCTACTCCAAGACGGTCTTCCCGGGGGCCCGCGTCGGATTCGCGGTCGCCGACCAGGTGGTGCGGGACGCCTCCGGAGGGACCGGGCTGCTGGCCGACGACCTCGCCAAGATCAAGAGCATGGTCACGGTGAACACCTCGCCGCTCAGCCAGGCCGCCATCGCCGGGGCCCTGCTCGCCGCCGACGGCCGGATCTCCGAGCTGAACGGCGAGACCTCGGCCTACTACGGCGGCACCATGCGCGCCATGCTGCAGTGCCTGGACAAGCACCTGCCGGCCGAGCGGCGGGCCGAGCGCGGGGNGAGCTGGAACTCACCCCGCGGCGGATTCTTCCTGACCATGCGGGTGCCGTTCCGTGCCGACAATGCCGCGCTGACCCGTTCGGCGCAGGACTTCGGGGTTATCTGGACGCCGATGTCCTACTTCTATCCGAAGGGCGGCGGCGACCACAGCATCCGGCTGTCCACCAGCTACCTGACCCGCTTCGACATCGAGGAGGGCATCGCGCGGCTGGTCGGCTTCGTGGAGTCGCAGGCCAACCCGCCGCGCTGAGTCGGTTACCGCACTGAGTCGGTTACCGCACCGAGCCGGTTACCGGGGTGAGCCGGTTACCGGGGGCCATGGGTCGGCTGGCCGGGTGAAGCCTATGAACGGGGCGTGCACGATGACGAGGCGTGTCGTTCGGTCATCGAATCTGAGTGGACATTTTCAGGGCCGGATGTCCAACTGCTGAATCGGACATCTGGCCGGGTACCGCCTTGCTCTGCCCGTCACGGGTCGGTTACCTTACAGTGGGATGAGTCGTTATCCCCAAATGGTCGCCGACGGAGAGAGGTAATGGTCATGACCAATCCCTTCGAGGACGAGTCCGCCAGCTATTTCGTGCTCGTCAACGACGAAGGNCAGTATTCGCTCTGGCCGGTCTTCGCCGAGGTTCCAGGAGGCTGGTCCATCGTCCACGGTGAGGACTCCAGAAAGGCGTGCCTGGNCTTCATCGAGGAGAACTGGACGGACATGCGGCCCAAGAGCCTCATCGCGGAGATGGCGGAGTACGAGACCGCCGACTGACGGCAGGTCTCGCCGCACCACTCGATACCGGACGGATGAGGCGNGGNCGTCGATGCCTGGTACTGCGGACCTGACACTACCGGAGATGTTTCAGGCGCAGGTGGTCGCGCGGCCTGATGCGGTGGCGGNGGTCTGTGAGGATGTGCGGTTGACCTATGCGGAGTTGGATGCCGCGGTGAACCGGCTGGCTCGTCTGTTGGTGGGTTTGGGGGTGGGGCCGGAACGGATTGTGGCGGTGGCGTTGCCCCGGTCGGTGGAGATGGTGGTGGCGTTGCTGGCGGTGCTGAAGGCGGGGGCGGCTTATCTGCCGGTGGATCCGGAGTATCCGGCCGCCCGGCAGGCGTTTATGCTGGCCGATGCCGCTCCCGTGGTGACGTTGGGTACGGCGCGGACCGTGGGGGCGTTGCCTGAGCA
>NZ_JPGU01000073.1:0-10114 GCF_000732115.1 Frankia sp. CeD | reverse complement strand
GCGCAGGCCCACTCCCACACCGCCACGGTGGTGTCGTGACCTGCGATGTTGCCCGCGACCCACAACGCCAGGACCGGCGCGAGCTCGTAGCGAACACCCCGCGGGTCGCGCCAGTCCGGTACCCGCCGCAACACCGCGACCAGCCCCGCGACCTGCGCGGCTGTCGAGACCTCAACCTGCTCCTGCTGACACTCAAGCCACAACATGGGGGACACTACAGACACGGACGCGGCACCTGCTTCTGGAAGACCTNTGCGTGAGAACTCAGATCTTCCTGTAGGTGCCGCGTCTGCCGCGTTCCAGGGCCCTTCNCGGCCCNACCCCNAGCAGTAGCCGACCACAAACTCAAGACGCCACGCCGTACCTACTTTGACGTCGCCCTGCTCCTCAATACAAACCCCAAAGTCAGCGGGCTACGGCCGCCCACCCTGAATGGACACGTCCCATGCTCCTGGCGGACGGCATCGGGCCTCTCCCCGGCAAGGCATACCCGTCGTACGCCCTGGCTGGTACGGAGAGTTATCGCACGACGACCTCAAACGTGTTCTAAGGGGACGGCGTTCAAGGTGGAACCAGAACTTTGATCTAGTCTGCTACCTGCGCAAACAGTGGTCGCATGATGAAACATTCATCCCGGGTATCCGAGCAGGGGACGAGATATTTACCGGTGTGGCCCGGCGAGTCAGTGGCAGAGCGTGAGGCCCTCGACAAACCTGGCAATTTGGACGGTTGTTTTTAGGCAAACTCCACGGCGAAGGATTGCGAGGACAAAGCTTGCGAGGCGCGGGGTATCGGTGCTAGCGTGAGGTCCGTCTCATGGGCATCGTTCTGTCTTTTCAGATCTTCTTGAGGGGGGTTCCGTGAGGGGCCATCCAGAAGGCCTCCATAAAGATCTTCGCTGGGGGCTTCGAACTATGGTGATCTAGACGTCCATTATTCGTTCCTCCTTACGTTTCCTCGATTCCCGCTCTCACCTTCGGCCCGCCCGTGAGACAGCACGGATTTTTACTGCCGGCCGTCACCCACATTCTTTGTCGACTGTAGGTGCCCACCCTAGTGGGATTAATACTCATGTGTAATCAAATTCGTTGTTGTTTGGTAATCTTTTGCTCTTCGGCAAGGTTCATGAAAACGCTCAAGATCAACCAGGCGGCGTCATCTGGGTGACCACGTTGAGCGGCCGAAGTTGGTGTGGACACCGGTCCCGAGCCCGGATGGCGTTCCGGGCCAAGCCTGGTCGATCCCCACCCGTTCGGCCCGGGTGCCCACCGGGCCGGTGGACCTTCGGCCCTCCTGCCGGGAAGCCCGCCGGAGCGCCTTTCGCCTGGCCTTCGTCACGAGGGAATCTTTCGGCTCAAGCCTCGCGGATAGTTCTCATCCATCCACGCCACAGTTACCCGTAAATTTATCCCTTGGAACTCTTCAGGAAGGAAGAGCACGTGATTTCTGAAAACGGGACGGAAGGGCGCGGAGGCGATGGCTGGTCCTATCTGAGAAAACTGCTGAACGAACTACAGAACACCACCGTTGAGCTACTACCGATAAATTCACTCACCACCTCCGAGTCGCTTCGCGTGGCCGGCGAGGTCGGGCATCATGTCAAGATACTGGCCGAGACGGAAGCCGTGTTGCCGCCGATCATCGTGCATCGGGGATCGATGAGGGTGGTCGATGGAATACACCGGCTACGGGCCGCCGCGATTCGTGGTGAGGAAGATATCAGGGTGCAGTTCTTTGATGGCAACGTCGAAGACGCTTTTCTCCTGGCGGTCGCCGCAAACGTCACGCACGGCCTGCCGCTCACGATGGCGGATCGGGTGGCCGCTGCGAAGCGTATTATCGCGTGCCGTCCGCAGTGGTCGGACAGAGCTGTGGCCTCGGTAGTCGGAGTTTCCGCGAAAAAAATCTCGGAAATCCGCCAGAGCCTGGCCGAAAGTGTCCCTCAGTTCACGAGCAGGATTGGTATGGATGGGCGTACGAGGCCGTTGAGCTTTGTGGAGGGCAGGGAGCGGGCCAGCGAACTGATCAAAGCAAATCCCGCCGCCTCTCTTCGGCAGATCGCAAGGGAAGCCGGAATCTCTCCGACTACGGTGGCGGACGTAAAGAATCGAGTTCTCCGGGGAGCAAGCCCGGTCCCCGTAAAGCAGCGGAACGTCGACACGGTGGACCTCAGGCGACGCATGGCGATGCGTAAAAGCCTCAGCTCGGGACGAAAAGAGAGGAGATCGCTGGATGAACTTTTCTCTCTCTTTGATGTTCTGCGGAAGGATCCGTCACTGAGGTACAACGAGGTAGGAAGGATGGTGCTTCACGTCCTGAGCTACTGCACGGTCACGGCTCGGGAGAAAAAAAAGATCATCGAAAACGTTCCACCCCACTGTAGGGAAGCTATCGCCGATCTCTTCTCTGGGTATGCTGATATATGGTGCCTGCTCGCGGAGGAACTCCGGGACGGCGAGCATCGTGTCTCCTCGGAGGCAGAGTAGCGAAAGAGTGGATGTAGCGCCTCGATTTTTTGATACGGGGGCGATTTCGAAGGTTTGAGCCCGTCCATCAGCCGGCGTCGTCGGGAGGAGCCGGCGGAATACCGCCGGTTGTACGCCGCGGTCTGNCGCAGATGCCCGAGCGGCAAGGATGGCCAGCCGCTGTTCAAGTGCCGAGATCGCGCGGTTGGACGATAGGAGAGGACTCACGGCGCCACGGCTGAGCGGACTGGACTCCCACCAGCACCCCCACCAGGGGGCTGGCCACCATCCTGGTGGACACCGGGATTCACCGGCGTTGATCGCGCTGAATATGGGGCTCGCCGCGGCGGCAGGGAACCGTTCACCATGCTCGTTCTCATGGCGCTGATCACGATGTTCATCGCCGGCTGATACTGGTGGCGCCGAGTCGCGGGGAACCAGCCGTACTGGCTGTATCAGCCGCGCAGGAGGCGGCGGAGCCGTTGTCGGAAGAATGTCCTTGACATTTATTTGAGAAAATTCGAAACTAGATTGAAAATTTGGTCAAGCGGGCTTAAAGGGCTCGGAAAAAATGGTGGGAGATGGCCGTGACAGATTCTGCGGAATTTGATGTGGTGGTCGTTGGCGGCGGACCCGCCGGCTCCACACTGGCCGCGCTGGTGGCCATGCAGGGGCATCGAGTCCTTGTCCTGGAGAAGGAGCACTTTCCGCGCTACCAGATCGGCGAGTCGCTGCTACCATCCACTATCCACGGGGTCTGCCGGCTGACCGGCGCCGCCGACGAACTGGCCAAAGCCGGCTTCCCGCTCAAGCGCGGCGGTACCTTCAGATGGGGGGCCACCCCGGAGCCGTGGACGTTCGCCTTCTCGGTGTCGTCGCGGATGGCTGGGCCGACCTCATTCGCCTATCAGGTTGAACGGTCGAAATTCGACGAGATTCTACTGCGGAACGCCCGCCGGGTCGGCGCCGAGGTACACGAGGGCTGCTCGGCCACCGACGTCATCGAGGACGGCGACCGGGTCGTCGGCATCCGCTACACCGACGACGGCGGCAACCGGCGTGAGGCGCGGGCCTCCTTCGTGGTCGACGCCACCGGCAACAAAAGCCGCATCTACCATCGGGTTGGTGGCACCCGGCAGTACTCGGAGTTCTTTCGCAGCCTGGCCCTGTTCGGCTACTTCGAGGGCGGCCGGCGGATGCCCGAGCCCAACCGGAACAACATCCTGTGTGTGGCCTTCGACAGCGGCTGGTTCTGGTACATCCCACTGAGCGACACGCTGACCAGCGTCGGCGCGGTCGTACGGTCGGAAATGGCGGAGAAGGTCCAGGGTGACTCCGAGCAGGCCATGAAGGCGCTCATTGAGGAGTGCCCGATGATTTCGGATTACCTCGCGCCGGCCAGGCGGGTCACCACCGGGCAGTACGGCCAGCTCCGGGTACGCAAGGACTACTCCTATCATCAGACGACTTTCTGGCGTCCCGGGATGGTTTTGGTCGGCGACGCCGCGTGCTTTGTGGACCCGGTGTTCTCCTCCGGCGTGCACCTCGCGACCTACAGCGCGCTGCTCGCGGCCCGGTCCATCAACAGCGTCCTCGCCGAGATTGTGGACGAGAAGACCGCGATGCAGGAGTTCGAGGCCCGCTACCGCCGAGAGTACGGCGTGTTCTACGAGTTTCTGGTGTCGTTCTACGAGATGCATCACAGCGAGGACTCCTACTTCTGGCAGGCCAAGAAGGTCACCGGGAACAGCCAGCCCGAGCTGGAGGCATTCGTCGAGCTGATCGGCGGAGTGTCGTCGGGGGAATCCGCGCTGACCGACGCCGACGCCCTGGCCCTCCGGCTGCAGGCCAACACCGCCGACTTCACTACCGCGGTCGACGCGCTCGTGGCCAACAACAGCGAGAGCATGGTGCCGTTCATGAAGTCGCAGGTGATCCGCGGGGTCATGCACGAGGGCTCGCAGATGCAGATGCGCGCGCTGCTCGGTGAGGACGCCGAGCCGGAGACCCCGCTGTTCCCCGGCGGTCTGGTCTCGTCGGCTGACGGCATGTTCTGGCTGCCCACCGACGCTTAGGCCGGCCGTACCGGTCGCGTCCAAAAGCAACCGGCCCACACATGGTCCACCATGTGTGGGCCGGTTGTCTGTGTGGGCCGGTTGGTTCTGTGGATGTCAGCCCAGTAAGATGGCGCCGCTGGTGCGTGCCAGTTCTACGGCCTTGTGCCAGTTCCACGGCCCGGCTCCGTGCCGGGTCGGGCAACCACATCGGCCGCGTGCCGTCAGCCACCGTGGGTATAACCCGGGTGAAGAGAAGATGCAGAGTACCCGGAATCGGATTCGAACCGATATTCGGGGCTCTTTCAGGAGGTCCGTTTCCGTCGCTGGGCCACGGAGCGCTCCCGTGAACGATTATATCGCTCTAACCGTTCTTGCCGACTGTCGAAAAGGCATCCGATGGCGCTGGCGGAAAATTGCTGGACGCCATTGTTGTGAGTCTGGATCCGAGCGACGCTGCGGGGTATGACTGTGCGAGCGATCCGCGGTGCCACGCAGGTCGGGGCGAACGCGCGAGAGGACATCTTCGAGGCGACGGTCGAGCTGGTCACCGAGATGCTCATCCGCAACGGGCTGGTGACCGACGACGTGATCAGTGTGCTGTTCACCGCGACCTCGGATCTGGACGCCGAGTTCCCCGCGCTGGCCGCCAGGAAGGCTGGTTTTCACACGGTACCGATGATCTGCGCCAGCGAGATCGGTGTGCCCGGGGCGCTGCCGCGCGTCGTACGGCTGATGGCGCATGTGGAGGTCGACGGGGCGCGCCCGCCGATCAGGCATGTGTATCTGCGCGGCGCGAGCGCGCTGCGCCCTGATCTGGCGCAGTGATCTCGGAGGCTGGGATGACCGCGTTGACGCTCGGCGACTACGAGAACCTGGCCCGCGCCCGGCTGGACCGTCTGGTCTGGGACTTCTGCGCGGGCGGCGCCGGGGAGGAACGGACGCTCACGGCTAACATGGCGGCATTCGACGACGTCCGGCTGCGGCCAACCGTGCTGCGCGGCGCGTCCGACCCCGACATCGCCACCAGGATCTTCGGTGACCGGTGGGCGGCGCCGCTGGCTGTCGCCCCGATGGCCTTCCACACGCTGGCTCACCCAGATGGGGAACTGGCCACGGTGCGGGCCGCCACCTCGGTCGGGATGCCCGTCGTCGTCTCCACCATGGCCGGGCNCCGCTTCGAGGAGCTGGTCTCGGCCGCAGGCTCCCCGCTGTGGCTCCAGGTGTACTGCTTCCGTGACCGCTTCCGGACGCAGCGGCTGATCGAACACGGGGAGCGGGCGGGCATGAATGCGCTGGTCCTCACCGTTGACGCGCCCCGGCTTGGCCGCCGGCTGCGCGACGTGCGCAACGACTTCCGGCTGCCTCCGGGTATCATGCCGGTCAACCTCGACGGGGATGGCTTCTCCTCGCCCGCCGCGCACGCCAGCGCCGAGCTCGACCCGACCCTGGACTGGTCGGTGATCGACTGGCTGCGGTCGATCAGCTCGTTGCCGCTGCTGGTCAAGGGCATCCTGACGGCCTCGGACGCGGAACGGGCGGTACGTGCGGGGGTGGACGGCATCGTGGTCTCCAACCACGGGGGCCGCCAGCTTGACGGTGTCCCCGCGACCTTCGAGGTACTCCCGGAGATCGTGGCGGCGGTGGCGGGCAGTTGCCCGGTCCTGGTCGATGGTGGCATCCGGCGGGGCCGGGACGTGCTGGCCTGCCTGGCGGTGGGGGCCGCCGCGGTGCTCGTGGGTCGGCCAGTCCTCCATGGCCTGGCGGTCGGCGGGCAGGAAGGCGCAGCTCATGTGCTGGGCATTCTCATCGAGGAACTCACCGACGCGATGACCCTCACCGGCACACCTTCGCTGGCCGACATCCATCCCGGCCTCATTGGGCACTGATACGGCTCACCGTGAGTTTTCGGCAGTTGGACAGTGGTTGCCGCAAACTCCGCTAGGTACGGTTGAACCGATACCGCGGCCACTACTTCGGGTCCCGTGTTTAGGAGGTCGGTGATGACGCTCGGAGCTCCGGGCCCCATGATGATCCGCGGGGTGGGTGGTGACCGACCGATTACCCGGCAGCAGATCAGGCCGGGTACAATGCGCCGGATCCTGCCTTATGCCAAGCCTTATCGGTGGCGCCTGGTGCTGCTGCTGGCAGCCGGGTCACTCGAGGCCGCGAGTATTGCGGCCAATCCACTGCTACTCAAGTTCCTCATCGACGACGGCATTTTGAAGGAGAACACCAGGCTGGTCGTCGTAGTCGCCTCGGTCGTCGCGGCACTCGCCCTTCTGGATGCCTTTCTGGGAATCGCTCAGCGGATGCTCTCCGCGCGATTTGGCGAGCAGATAATCTATGATCTGCGGACCCGGGTCTTCGCCCACGTGCAGCGGCAGCCGATCGCCTTCTTCACTCGGGCGCAGACCGGCTCGCTGGTCAGCCGGCNGAACACCGACGTGATCGAGGCGCAGCAGGCGATGTCGCAGTTGCTGACTGTGTTGGTGTCCAGCGCGCTGTCGCTGGTCCTGGTGATAGTCACGATGTTCTACCTGTCATGGGTCGTGACGATAGTCGTGCTCGCGCTCGTCCCGTGCTTCATGCTGCCGGCCCGGGTCGTCGGCCGCAGGCTGCAGCGGTATGCCCGGGAGGGCATGCAGCTCAATGCCGAGATGAGCACGATGATGAACGAGCGCTTCAACGTGGCGGGCGCGATCCTCGTCAAGCTTTACGGCGAGCCCGAGACCGAGAGCAGGCAGTTCGAGGACCGGGCGGCGCGGGTCCGCGATATCAACGTGCGGACCGCCGTCTATGGGCGGGTGTTTTTCGTCGCGATGACGATGGTGGCCTCGCTCGCCACCGCGGCGGTCTATGGCATCGGCGGTGTTCTGGTCATCCACGACGACTTCCAGCTCGGCACCCTTGCCGCCTTCGCGGTCCTGCTCAACCGGCTGTACGGCCCGATCAACCAGCTCTCCAACATCCAGCTCAACGTGCTGACCGCGCTGGTGAGCTTCGACCGGGTCTTCGAGGTGCTCGACCTGCGGCCGCTCGTCGCCGAACGCCCCGGCGCGATCGCGCTGCCGTCCGCCTCGTCGGCCGCGCCGGAGATCGAGTTCGACGAGGTGTCGTTCCGCTACCCAACCGCCGACGAGGTGTCACTCGCCTCGCTCGAATCGATCGCGCTGCCGTCCGCCGAGCGCACCGGGAGCACCGCGATGGTGCTGGATCGGATCAGCTTCCGGGCTCCGGCGGGAAAGCTCACCGCGCTGGTCGGCCACTCGGGCGCCGGGAAGAGCACGATCACCCATCTGGTCTCCCGGTTGTATGACCCGATCGCTGGGACAGTCTGGATCGATGGTCACGACCTGCGGGACCTCACGCTGAAATCACTGCGTGACACGGTCGGGGTGGTGACCCAGGACGCGCACATGTTCCACGACACCATCGGGCGGAACCTGGCGTATGCCAAGCCTGACGCGACCGACGAGGAGATCGTGCGGGCGTGCCAGGGCGCGCAGATCTGGAATCTGATCTCCGCGCTGCCGCACGGCCTGGACACCGTCGTCGGGGATCGCGGCTACCGGCTGTCCGGCGGTGAGAAGCAGCGGCTGGCGCTGGCCCGGCTGCTGCTGAAGGCGCCGTCGATCGTGGTGCTCGACGAGGCCACCGCTCACCTGGACTCCGAGTCCGAAGCCGCCGTCCAACGGGCCCTGAAGAGCGCGCTGGCAGGCCGTACCTCTCTGGTGATCGCGCACCGGCTGTCGACCATCCGGGAGGCCGACCAGATCCTGGTGATCGACGCGGGCGGTGTCCGCGAGCAGGGCTCGCACGAAGATCTGCTGGCGGCGGGCGGGCTCTATGCGGAGTTGTACTTCACCCAGTTCGCCGGGCAGGCGACGGACTCGGTCGACGACAGGGTCGGCGCCTGACGTCCTTCTTGCTGACACCTTCGCGGAACTCGAGAGGAGAAGCACGGTGGCTCAGTTGGAGATAGAGGATCTGTGGCCGCTGTCGCCGTTGCAGGAAGGGCTTCTCTTCCACGCCCTGTATGACGAGCAGGGCTCCGACGTCTACGCGTTGCAGGCCGTACTGGACATCGAGGGTCCGCTCGACGCCGCGATCCTGCGGCAGTCCGGCCAGCGGCTGCTGGACCGGCATGCCAACCTGCGGGCCGGGTTCCGGCAGCCCGCGGCGCTGGACCAGCCGGTACAGGTGATTGCCAGGCAGGTGGAGCTGCCCTGGTCGGAGACGGACTTGTCGGGGCTGCCGGAAGCCACGGCACAGGCGCGGGCCGGCGAGGCGACGGCCGAGGAGCACGGCCGCCGGTTTGNCCCGGCGGCGCCGCCGTTGCTGCGCTTCCTGCTGATCCGGTTCGGCGCGCGGCGGCATCGATTGGTGATCACCGTCCACCACATCCTGCTGGATGGCTGGTCGCTGTCGGTGCTGCTGCGTGAGCTGTTCGCCGTGTACCGGAGCGGTGGGCGACTGAACGGGCTGCCGCCGGTGAGGCCCTACCGGGATCACCTGGCCTGGCTGGGGCAGCAGGATCGGGAACAGGCCCGTACGGCGTGGCAGGAGGAGCTGGCCGGGGTCGACGGGCCGACACTCGTCGCTGCGGTCGATCCGGCGCAGGCCTCGCCGGAACCCGGTCGGGTGCGCTTCTCGGTGAGTGAGGAGCTGACGGCGGCGCTGCGCGGCCTGGCCCGCGGTCATGGGCTGACGTTGAACACCCTGATCCAGGGCGTATGGGCGATGCTGGTCAGCCGGTTGGCCGGGCGCTCGGATGTGGTGTTGGGGGCGATGGTGGCCGGCCGTCCGCCCGAGCTGCCCGGTGTGGAGGACATGCTGGGGCTGTTCGTCAACACGGTGCCGGTGCGGGTGNCGCTGGACCCGAACCNGCCNGTNANCNNGATGCTGNCNGCNNTGCAGGACCGGCAGTCGGCTCTGATCGCNCACCAGTACCTGGGGCTGGCCGAGATCCAGCGGCTGGCCGGTGCGGGGGCGACCTTCGACACGCTGTTCGCCTACGAGAGCTACCCCTCCGATTCGCCCGGGCGGGCTCCGGGCGAGGACGGTCTCAAGATCAGTCAGGCGGTGGGCGGGCTTGAGGCGACTCNCTACCCGCTCAGCCTCACCGTGCTGCCCGACGAGCGGCTCGGCTTCCGCATGNCGCACCGGCCGGACGTCTTCTCGCGTGAGGCGGCCGAAGGCTTCGCCCGGTCGCTGGTGGAGCTGCTGGAGGCTGTGGCGGCGGATCCGGGGGTGTTGGTGGGTCGGGTGCCGGTGTTGGGTGCGGCTGAGTGGGTGCGGGTGGTGGAGGAGTGGAATGACACTGGGGTTGGGGTTGGGGTGGGGACGTTGCCGGGGGTGTTTGGGGGGTGGGTGGCTGCGGGGCGGGATGTGGTGGCGGTGGTGTCGGGGGGTGTGCGGGTGACGTATGGGGAGTTGGAGGTGGCGGCGAATCGGGTGGCGCGGGATTTGGTGGCGGCTGGGGTGCGGTCTGGTGATCGGGTTGGGGTGGTGATGGAGCGGTCGGTGGAGTTGGTGGCGGTGTTGGTGGGGGTGGTGAAGGTGGGGGCGGCGTATGTGCCGGTGGATGTGGAG
>NZ_JPGU01000072.1:0-10267 GCF_000732115.1 Frankia sp. CeD | reverse complement strand
CCCCCAAGGCACACCACGATCAACCCCCGGCCACAATCAGACCGTGGCGGGTATCCCGGAATCGACGAAGATCTCCTTGCGGCAGCGTCTCGTCGCGCATGCCGCCACGAACTGGCCCGGGATCAGCGTGTCCACCCGCTACCGGGGTCGGTTCGCCTACGTCACCGCGACCGATCCCGACGGCGACGACCAGCCCCTGTGCCGGCTCCGCTACGGCGGCTACGCCAACCAGTGGGGCTTCGCGATCTGGCGCGCCAGCCACGACGACTACGCCGACTCCGTCCTGGCCGACGGCTCACCGACCGGCACCGCCGAAGCAGCCCTCGACCTCGCCGCCGGCCTCTACCTACCCGCCACCACCCATCACCGACGAACTAACGGCGGCGACCACTAGCTAGGCAATCCCGTCCCTACCGGGCCCCGTTGCCCCACCCCCCGGGAACACGCCCACAGGCGCCGCCCTGGACAATCACCTTCGGCGGGAACCGGAACCCGGCGAATTCTGACGTCGGAACCGGTGGACGGACACGACGTCGACGCATCACTCGAGCATGACTGATCGGTCGCCGAGATGGCGAGCTTCGCCGACGCAACAGTGCCAACCAGCTGGGTCCTTGAGGCCGACAGGACCCGCCTACGCCGCGCACTCGCCGAGGCGGCTGCCGTGCCTCTCCCACAGAGGCGCGGCAGCCGGCTTGATGACCATCCACCGTCCGGTGACTCGTCAGCCGCCCAAAGACGTGGACAGCGCGGTCAACGCCTGCTTCTCGCTGGCGGGGTCAGGGTGGGATGCCCGCACTGCGCTGAGGGCGTCGTCGATCCGACCGTCGAGGAACGTCCAGGCGTTGCTGTCCATGGGCTTGAGCGTGGACTCATCATCGTCCCAGGTCGTCTCGAGACCCTTGATCCGGGCCTTGGCACCGCTCTGGTCGCCCGTGTTCACCTTGGTGAGCGTGTCGTCGACGATCGCCTTGAGGCTGGCGATATCGGCCGCTGGGAAGTGAGCGACTGCCTGGGCGGGGGTGAGCTGGATGGTGTTGGAGGCCGATCCGCCCTCCTCCGCCGCGATCGGAGAGGTGTGCGGGGTCTGCGCGGTGTGGTGGAGCAGAAGCCCGGCCGCGAGTGCGGCCACGGCGTAGAGGCTGAGGGCGAGTCGCTCTCGGCCGGGGCCCGCGCCGTGGACGCCGGTGTCCGGCGCCTCCGACTCGGGGATGACGTCCGCCTTCGACCAGGTGAGGTAGAGGACGGTGGCCCCGATGGCGACGAGGAAGATCACACTGGTGAGAGCGGTGCCCAGGCCCAGTCCCTGCTCGGATTTCGGGGTTGCGAACCAGTCGCCGATGTTGGCGCCCAGCGGCCGGGTGAGGATATAGGCCAACCAGAAGGCGAGCACCGGCTGCCCGCCGAACCGCCAGGCGACGACGACGATCGCGATGAGGGCGGCCGGGAGCAGGACCGCCTTGCCCGGGCCCCAGCCGCTGAGTTCGAGGGTCCAGTCGCCGGCGGCGGTACCGAGCGCGAAGGTCACCAGGACCGCGAGCCNGTAGAACGCCTCGCGGGGCGTCGAGGTGATGCTGTGGATCGACAGGGTGCGCTCACGCGCGTACCAGACGCCGAAGACGACCGCCAGGAGGAGAGCGAAGATCGTGGTGCTCACCTTCAGCGGAACGCCCTGGCTGTCCGTGAGGATGTCGGTGTAGAGCGTGCCGGTGATACTCACGACCACGACGGTGAGCCAGTAGGCCAACGGCACGTATCGGCGCAGCCGCATCTGCGCATAGAGCACCGCGGCCAGGACAGCGGTGAACAGGAGCGCCGTCCTGGTGAGGCCGACGCCGAGCGTCATGTTGATCCAGTCGGCGAAGCTCTCGCCGACGGTGGTACAGAGGATCTTGATTACCCAGAACCAGATCGTGATCTCGGGGACCTTGTTCAGCATCTCGCCCTCCCGGGAGGAGGGTCGGCTGACGGTCAGTTCGGTGGTCATGTGTGGCAGCATCGCGAAGAGATCCTGCAATCAACCTGTACGAGTGTCGGCCCGAGCGTCTGGGTCACGAGCAGGCGTCGCCGCGACGCGGAGAACACCTCGGCTCGGCGCCCGCCGCCGAGTCTGCGCCGCGAAGCGCCGACTGGCCGTCAAGGTTGCGTGCAGGTTCTGCTCGTCATCATGCGGACCGGACATGAAGGGTCGCAGTACTGACGGAGGAAGCGATGATCACGATCGGGGTCTGCGAGGACCAGGAGTCCATCCGGACCATCCTTGTCCGAGGGCTGCGTCAGGCTGGCTACGAGGTGGTCGTCGCCCACGATGGCCGCGAGGCGCTCCGCCAGTTCAGCCCGGACAACAACGTCGGCGTGATCATCATGGACATCGGCCTGCCGGACGCTGACGGCCGCGATGTCGTCCAGGCGCTCAAGTCAGTCGGGCAGCGCGCTCCCGTCCTCTTCCTGACCGCGCTCGGTGCGACGCACGACCATCTTGCCGGTTTCGCCGCCGGCGCGGACGACTATGTCACCAAGCCGTTCGACCTGCGGGTGCTTCTGGCACGCCTCGAGGTTCTGGCGCGCCGTGGACCTGCCAGCGCCATCAGCGCGGGCGGGCTTGTCCTCGACCCGGTCACGCACTCGGCCCGCACCGCGGCGGGACAGGTACGCCTCACCCCCACCGAGTTCCGGATGCTGGCGGCGATCACCGCTCGGCCGCACGAGGTGGTGCGCAGAAGAAGTGTCATCGCCGCTGCCTGGCCCGACGGAGCGATCGTCAGCGACAACACCGTCGACTCCTTCATCCGCCGTCTGCGGAGCAAACTCGAGTCGATCGACTCGCCGACGGGAATCGAGACGATTCGAGCCGTCGGATTCACGATGACGCGGAAGGATGGCTAGGCGAACGGTGGCGAACTGGGCTTCCCGGGTCGTGACCTGGCGCCTGCGGTGGCGGGACCGACTGAGTCTGCGGGCACAGCTCGTCACGATCACGGCCCTCCTCGCCAGCGCCGTCGCCGCCGGTCTGGTGATCGTTGTCCAGATCTCCCTCGCCGGCGCCGCGCGCAGCACCACGGACAGGGTGCTGAACGATCACGTCAAGGCCCTGGTGGCCAGCATCAGTGCGGCGTCACCCGACGGGGCCCTCCACGTGCCCCGATCCCAGCTCAACCCGGGCGTCGCGGTCTANGACACCTCGGGGTCACGGGTCGCCGGAACCATTCCGCCCTCCATGCAGGAGGAGTACAAGGAACTTTCCACAACGGACAGGCAGCGCATCGTCGAAGGCGGCGAACCCTTCGCCATCATGGCCCTGCCCTTCACGACCTCATCGAAGCTGCAGGGGGTGGTGATCCTCGCCGAGCCCCTGGCTCCCTACGAGCGGAACGAGCAGGCAGCGATGGTGGTCTCCATCATCGCCGGGGCGCTGCTCGTCCTCATGGCCGCCGGCTCGGCGGCGTGGATCAGCAGGCGGGTGCTGAGCCCGGTGGAGCAGATGGCACGCACGGCCGCCGAGTGGAGCGAGCACGACCTCNAGCGCCGGTTCGCACTCGGAGCCCCGACCAACGAGATCCGGGCTCTCGGCAGCACCCTGGACGGGCTGCTGGACAAGGTCGCCTCCGTCATCAGGGCCGAGCAGCGTCTCACCTCGGAGCTCGCCCACGAGCTTCGGACGCCGTTGACCACCATCCACGGAGCCGCCGACCTGCTCGCGCTGCGCACCGATCTGGACGACCAGGCGCGCGAGGACGTCGCACTCATCAAGAACTCCAGCGCGTCGATGTCCAACACGATCAGTGCGCTGCTGGACCTTGCCCGCCGCCACCGCCAGGCGCTTCACAGCGACCGCACGCAGCTGGACGACCTGGCGGTCAAGCTCAAAGGCCTGCCTTTGCCCCGCGGCCACGTGAACGTCGACCTGTCCCCGGCGCTTTCGATCAACGTTCCCGAGGTACTCGCCATCCGCGCGCTCGCCCCGATCCTGANCAACGCACTCCAGGTCTCGGACCGCGCCTGGGTCAGTGCGCGGGCCGACGGCCGAAACGTGACCCTACTCGTGGCCGACAGCGGCCCCGGGGTGCCCGACCAGTGGGTGGAGACGTTGTTCGAACCCGGCTGGAGCGGGAACGGGGGCTCCGGCCTCGGACTCTCGCTCGCGAAACGGGTGGCGCGCAGCGGCGGAGGCGACGTCTCGCTCGTCGAACAGTACAACCAGTACGGCGGCGCCACCTTCGCCGTCATGTTCCCCGGCGGCCGCGCCGCCCGCACCCAGCACTAGCTCGTCGCGGCCGGCGGTTCGGGCAAACTGCTTCAGCTCGCAAGCCCCGGCCGCTCGAGCCCGCGCGGCCAGCCGTGGCGGGCGCCGGNCGGGNCGCCCGCGAAGATCCGACCTCGAACACGCCTCAGCTCTCAGCCCGCCCTGGATCAGGCCCCTACGGCTGGAAGACGGCTCGGATGCTTGGTCTTGAACAGCTCATAGCCGTGGAGGGTGTACGGCCGGGCCGGTCTCGGCCCACTTCGCCCATGAACTCGTGCCAGATGACGTCGCCGGCCTCGCCGGATCGGCGTGCGCCGGGGCACGTCCGGGTGCTGCTTCCCGCGGCAAGCGCGGCTTGCGATCGCATGCTTGTGTCGTAGCTGAGGTTAACCTAAGCTTCGGCTCCATCGGTGGGGGACACGACGACGGGGCTGATGTGAGCGAGACACGGACACTGATTCTCGGGTTAGTCGCGGGCGTGACGATCCTGCTCGGTCTTCCGCTGGGCCGGCTGCGCCGGCCGATGCCGGCCGTGAGCCAGTTTCTCAACGCGACAGCGGTCGGTATCCTGATCTTCCTGGTGTGGGACGTGCTCGCGCACGCCTGGGAGCCTCTCGACGCCGCGCTGGGCAAGGTGCATGACCACACGGGCGGCCTCGCGCCAGTCTTCGGGTACGGAGCGTTGTTTCTGGGCGGCCTTTCCATCGGGCTCCTGGGCCTGCTCGGCTACGAACGTGCGCTCGCGCGCCGTTCTCACCGGCCACAGCCCGTCGATGCGGCCGGGCGGCCGCGTCGCGTCGGGCCGGGTGCCATGGCGGCCGACGAGCTCACCGCACGCACACCGCCGGTCGAGTCAGGCCATTCCCCGGCCCGCCGGCTCGCGATGACCATCGCCGTGGGCATCGGCCTGCACAACTTCGGTGAGGGGTTGGCCATCGGCGGCAGCGCCGGCCGGGGTGAGATCGCCCTGGCCACCCTCCTCGTGATCGGCTTCGCGCTACACAACGCAACCGAAGGTTTCGGGATCGTCGCGCCGCTCGCCGCCGAGACCGACCGGCCCGGCTGGGGCTTCCTGCTGCTGTGTGGGCTCATCGGAGGCGGTCCCACCGTGGCGGGCACTGCCATCGGCCGGCAGTTCACCAGCGACCCGCTGAGCGTGATCTTCCTGTCGCTGGCGGCGGGTTCGATCCTCTACGTCGTCGTGCAGCTCATCGGGGTGGCGTCGCGCCTCGGCCGCAAGGACCTGCTCTACGTCGGGATCCTGGCTGGGCTTACCGCCGGGTTCCTCACCGACGCCGTCGTCACCGCAGGCGGTGCCTGACCCGTCGGCCCGTTGACGGGGTAGCCCTCGGCGCACAGCTTGTCCAACGCCGCGTCCAGGTAGACCGTGTTCCATAACGTGATGCAGTTGATGACCAGGCCGAGCGCGCCGAGCTGGTCTTCCATGCCGGCGTGGTACGGCTCGCGTAGTTCCCCNCGCCGGCCGNGGNAGACGTGCTTAGCCAGGCCGTGGCGGCCTTCCTGCAGGTTGCGCATCCGTTTGATAGCTCGCCGGTAGGACTCGGCGTCGACGTAGGCCAGCACGTGCAGGGTCTTGAAGATCCTGCGGTACATCAGGTCGATGGCATGCAGCGAGTCCCGCGGCGTGCCCGACAGCACCATTCCNGCCACCTCCACGCCCTGGTCGTTGACCATGGTGAGGTAGGTGGCGCCCTTACGCCGGCCGAAGTACTTCGGGTTCGGCCGGGCGTGGATCGAGCGGACCGGCACGACGAACCGGGTGCCGTCGACCGCGGCGACCAGGCCCCGCCCCACGCCTGCGCGGTGGCGATGTCGGCCTGCCCGGCGATCAGCGGGGCGTTCGCGGCGGCGTGCGTCTCGGCCCGTACGTAGTTCTGGTAGATGTGGCTGATCCGCGCCCTGGTCGCGGTCGATGTCCCGGACGACGACACCGGTCAGGATTCGGCACTGGCATTGATCAAGTCGGTGCCGGGCAACGTCAGCCTGGACTCGATGCTGACCGAGATCCGTAAGCTGCGTGCGGTCCGCGCGGTCGACCTGCCCGACGGTCTGTTCGCCGATGTCGCCCCGCGGGTGGTCGCGGCGTGGCGGACCCGGGCCGCGGTGGAGTCCCCGTCGCACCTGCGTGACCATCCCGACCCGCTGATGCTGACATTGCTCGCGGCGCTGCTGCACCACCGGCACGGGGAGATCACTGACACGCTGGTGGAGTTGCTGATCTCGACGGTGCNCCGGATCGGCGCGCGGGCGGACCGGAAGGTCACCGAGGAGCTGATCAACGCGTTCAAGCGGGTGACCGGCAAGGAGAACATCCTGTTCGCGATCGCTGAGGCCTCGCTCAGCAGTCCGGACGAGCCGGTCCGTGAGGTGGTGTTCCCGGCGGTCGCGGGTGGGGAGCAGACGCTGCGGGAGCTGGTGGCCGAGTTCAAGACGAAGGGGCCGGTGTACCGGCGCACCGTGCGGACCACGCTGAAGGCGTCGTACTCGAACCACTACCGGCGCGGGCTGATCGCGCTGCTCGACGTGTTGGAGTTCCGGTCGAACAACGACACCCACCGGCCGGTCCTCGACGCCCTCGACCTGATCCGCCGATACGCCGACACCCGGCTGACGTACCTCCCCGCCGGCGAGACGGTCCCGACGCACAAGGGGCTGCTGGGCGACTGGAACGAGCTGGTGTTCACCGACCGGGCCAAAGGCCCGAAGCGGGTCGTCCGCGGCGTCTACGAGATCTGCACCTTCCAGGCCCTGCGCGACAGCCTGCGCTGCAAGGAGATCTGGGTCGTCGGCGCGGAGAAGTGGCGCAACCCCGATGAAGACCTGCCAGCCGACTTCGAGGCCCAGCGCGCCACGCACTACGCCGCCCTGCGTAAGCCGCTGGACCCGACCGCCTTCATCGACCAGCTACGTGAGGAGATGCGGACCGAACTCGCGGCGCTCGACACCGCGCTGCCGAAGCTGCCCTGGCTGGAGATCGCCGAGCGGGGCAGGAACGGCCCGATCCGGCTGACCGACCTCGACGCCGCACCCGAACCGCGCAACCTGCGCCGCCTCAAGGCCGAGGTGCGGACCCGGTGGGGCACCGTCCCCCTGATCGACATGCTCAAGGAGGCGGTCCTGCGCACCGGCTGCCTCGCGACCGCGACCACCATGGCCGGCCGTGGCGACCTGGCCCCCGAGGTGCTCGCCGAACGGCTGATGCTCGCGATCTACGCCTACGGCACCAACACCGGCATCCGCGCGGTCGCCGGCAACGCGCAGAACGGCCACAGCGAGGACGACCTGCGCTACGTGCGCCGCCGGTATCTGACCACCGAGCTCGCCCGCACGGTCGCCGTCGAGATCGCCAACGCCACCTTCGCCGCCCGGGCACAGCAGGTCTGGGGCTCCGGCTCCACCGCGGTGGCCAGCGACTCGACGCACTTCGGCGCGTTCGACCAGAACATCTTCACCGAGTGGCACTCCCGCTACGGCGGCCGCGGCGTGCTGATCTACTGGCACGTCGAACGTAAAAGCATGGCGATCCACTCCCAGCTGCTCACCTGTTCGGCGTCCGAGGTCGCGGCGATGGTCGAGGGCGCGATCCGGCACGGCACGGCGATGGAGGTCGAGGGCACCTACGTCGACTCCCACGGCCAGTCCGAGATCGGCTTCGGGATCACCCGGCTGCTCGGCTTCGACCTGCTCCCACGTATCAAACGGATCAACAAGGTTCGCCTGTACCGGCCGGCTGCTGGCGAACCGGACGCCTACCCGCGGATCGGCCCGGCGCTGACCCGGCCGATCCGCTGGGACGTCGTCGCCGAACAGTACGACCAGATGATCAAATATGCCACCGCGATCCGGACCGGCACCGCCTCCGCCGAGGCGATCCTGCGCCGCTTCACCCGGACCAACGCGATCCACCCCACCTACCAGGCCATGATCGAGGTCGGGCGGGCGCAGCGGACCCTGTTCGTCGCCCGCTACCTGCGCGACCGGGACCTGCAACGCGAGATCAACGAAGGCCTCAACGTCGTCGAGTCCTGGAACCGCGCCAACAGCGTCATCTTCTTCGGCAAGGGCGGCGACATCGCCACCAACCGCCGCGACGAACAGGAACTCTCCGTCCTCTGCCTACGGGTCCTGCAGGCCGCCCTGGTCTACGTCAACACGCTCATGGTCCAGGACGTCCTCGCCGACGACGCCTGGGCCGAGCAGCTCACCGGCGCGGCCTGACCCCGTTATTCTGGACGCACGTCGCCCCGTACGGCGAGGTGAAACTCGACATGACCAGCCGCCTGACACTCAGCGTGTCCGCCGCGGCGCCGCTGGTGTAGACCCGAACAGCCTGGCATGCCTCGGGTCGGGGGGAAGAGACTGAGACATGCCGGGTCCGGCTGGTAACCGCATCCCTCGCCAGGAGAGTTCAACGACGCTCGTCACGTGCCATACGCGTCGCGTGTGAGGGTGGATAGTGCCGCTCGTAGATCGGCGTGAAGCTGGTTGTGTGCCGCGCTAATCGCGTGTTCCTTCTTCGTCCGCTCCGCGCCATATAGGTAAACGGGGCCGACCCGGAGACTCTCCTCCTCCCACCTGTAACGTGCGTGTACATGGCCGTGGAGATGCGGCCAGAGGTTCCCCAGCACTTCGTAGTTGATCCGCAGAAAGTCTTCGTCCCGAGCCGCGCATACCTGCGAGACGGCCTCGCCGAGAAGGGACAGGTCAAAAAGGAAGTCCATTCGTTCTGGGCGGGGAAGGTCAGTCAGATGGTTTGCCGATCCGGCGTAGACGAGCAGGCAGTAGCCGGGGAGATGCTGCGTGCTGCCTAGCACTGCCCATCCAGTGCGCATTCGATGGAGAACGTGGGGTTCCTCACCGCTTTCCAACGTGGTAAGCCATTCGCTGCTCATGTCCACGCCCTCCGTGCCCTGCGCTGTGTCTGCGCGGTCTACACCAACGGGCGCCATACGTTAGCATAAGCACATGATCGATCGGGTCGCTACGCTATGTGATTTGGCTGAAGGTCAGTGGGGGTGTGTCACGGAGCGGCAAGCGGAGAGAGCCGGTGTCTCCGTCGTCGAGCTTGGGCGTTTCAAAGAAGCAGGGGTCGTTGAGCCTGTCATCGAGGGGGTGATGCGTATTCGCGCTGGTGGGAGGCATCTTTTTCCGCGGCTGTACAGCCAGTGGCTGATGCTGGATCCGGAGCGGCCGGGGTGGCTGCGGGATGCCCCGGGGTGCGGCGTTGTCTCCCATGCCACGGCGCTGCGGGTCTACGGGATTGGTGACCGGCCGGGACTCGGCGTGGAGTTCACGCTTCCCGCTGGCCCAGCCCGGCCAAGGAGCTCTCATCCTGGCATCGTCCTGCACTCTGGCGAGGTAGCTGCCGATGAGTGGACGACCCGGTCCGATCTTTTTGTGACCACTCCCGCACGCACATTGCGCGATCTAACCTACAGCGGGCGGTTCGACCTCGCCGAACTCGGCCGCGTCGCCCACGCCTTTCTGCGCNCCCNCCTAGCGAACGAGACCGAGTTGGCTCGAGGTCTGGAAGTAACCGCCAGGACATCGCCCTACAGCGGTGAAACCGCGGGTTCGTTGGAGTCGATTCTGCGTGCGGCGGACGAGGACAGCGTAGACTTCCCCGCCCACCCGCCAGGGTGACCCGCAAAGTCATTGATGCAGGTCAGCGGGGTTGTCGAGAGTGAGGATGGCCAGGAGCAGGGCGTTGTCGTGTCGGATTCTGCGGATGGTCGGGGCGATGCGGTTATGGCCAGCGAGGCGAATCAGCCCGATGATCAGGTTACGGAGTGTGGTCATGATGCGGGGCAGTGGGCCGGTCCGAACCCGCGAGGCATCCTCACGGAACGTCACATCGCGCACCCAGTGGACCTTGTTCTCGATCGTCCAATGCCCTCGGGCGTAGCCCGCGAGATCAGCGGGTGTGACCGCGTCGAGGGTGAGGCTCGTCAGGACGTGGACCGTGACAGTGCTCGGGATCGTCCGGGTGACCCGGGCCCGGCC
>NZ_JPGU01000071.1:0-10515 GCF_000732115.1 Frankia sp. CeD | reverse complement strand
CGGCCTGTTCGTCCTGCCCCAGCCCGACCCACCGGCCACCCCAGAGATCAACTCAAGCTGAGGCCCGACGAAAGCGTGCAGAACGCCCACTCAGACCTCCGCATGAGCTCGCGTGGCGACCTTCTGCGATCGCCCATCCCGCTGCCGATGGCAGGCGAACGCACCGAGCCGGCGCCGGGCATGTTCACCGCGATGGATCCTCCGGAGCACACCCGCTACCGGCGGCATATCGTCGAGTGGTTCTCGACGCGTCGGACCAGGTCCCTGGAGCCGCGGGTGATCGAGATCGTCGACCAGCACCTGGACGCGATGATCGCCGGTGGCGGTCCGGCCGACCTGGTGTCGGCGTTCGCCGAACCGGTGTCCGCGCTGGTGATTTGCGAACTGCTGGGAGTGCCCGTCGAGCAGCGTGAGGTGTTCGGCGCGGCTATCGCAGCGTTGTTCACCGTTCACTCCAGCGCGGAGGAGGCCATCAGCGGCTGGCAGAACATCGGTGGACTGCTGATGGGTCTCATCCAGGNCAAGCGGGTCGCATCGGCGGACGACCTGCTGGGCACGCTGGTGGCCCGGGGTGAGCTCAGCGACGAGGAGCTGATGACGATCGGCAGTGTGCTGCTGGTCGCCGGGCACGACACCAGCACCAACATGATCGCGATGGGAACGTTCGCGCTGCTGGAACATCCCGAGCAGTATGCGGCGCTGGCCGCGGACCCGGGCCTGGCGCCCGGTGCTGTCGAGGAACTGCTTCGCTACCTGACGATCGTGCACGCCGGCTCGATCCGTGCGGTCTCCGCCGATCTGGAGTTCGACGGCCACCAGCTGACCGCGGGTGACGCGGTGTCGCTCTCCCTCGCCGCGGCCAATCGGGACCCCGCACTGTGCGACGCTCCCGACCGCCTCGACATCACGCGCGAGCCCGTGCCGCACCTGGCCTTCGGGCACGGCATCCACCAGTGCGTCGGACAGCAGCTATCCCGATTGGAGCTGCGCATCGCGTTCGAATCGTTGGCGCGCCGCCTGCCGAACCTTCACGTGGCGGTGCCGACCAGCGAGATCCGTACCCGCTCCGAAATGATCATCTACGGTGTGCGAGAGCTGCCGGTGACCTGGTGAGTGTAATGATCTACCGCGAGATGCTCAAATCCAAAATCCATCGTGCCGTCGTGCGACAGGCCGATCTTCACTATGTTGGTTCGATCACCATCGACGCCACCCTGATGGCGGCCGCCGGCCTGTGGCCGGGAGAAAAGGTCGACGTGCTGGACATCACCAACGGTGCGCGGCTCAGCACGTACGTCATCGAAGGTGAGGCGGACAGCGGGACCATCGGCATCAACGGCGCCGCCGCTCACCTGATCAGTCCAGGCGATCTGGTGATCATCGTCGGCTATGCGTTGATGGCCGAGGAGGACGCCCGCTCTTACCAGCCCAACGTCGTGTTCGTGAACGGCGACAACCAACTGGTGCGCATGGGCACCGACCCGGCCGAGGCGTACGACGGCGTCGGTCTGGTGCGCGGTGACACCAACAGCCCCCAGCCCTCCCTTTCCGAGCAGGCCGGAGACCCGCGGAGAGCGCAGTGAACACTGCCGAGATCATGACCGCCTTCACCAGCGGCCTGGCCGACATCAATCTTGCTGAGCCTGACACGGCTCGCGGTGGTGAGAAGGCTGCGGAAAGAATGAAAACGGCCAGCTCGACAATCTATGACATGGCCGCCACTCTCTCGGCGAAGGGGGACCTGTGGAACTGGGGGATGTATGACCCTGAGATCGTCGACGAGATCCGGGCTCGGTTGCCAGGGTTCGGTGAGTTCGGCACGGACGGCTTCAGCGAGCAATTGTACTTCCTGGCTCTGCGGGACCTGCCGATCGGTCTGGACGACTACGACGGTCGCACGGTGCTGGAAGTCGGCTGCGGCACCGGGGAAGGCCTGAACTTCCTTTCCCGTATCGCCCGTGGCGCACGGATGACCGGCCTGGACCTGTCGCCGCGAGCCATCGCCAGGGCTTCGGCGACCCTCGCGCGTGCGGACGTACTGGAGTTCGTGCACGGCGACGCCGAGAAACTGCCTTTCGTTGACGGCTCCGTGAACATACTCGTCAACATAGAGAGCTCGCACAACTATCCTGATCTCGGCAGATTCCTCCGGGAGGTGGAACGTGTGCTCAGCCCCGGCGGCATCCTCACCCACATTGACGTCTTCACGCGTCAGCGTTACGCGGCGATGCGCCGGATGACCGCGGAGATCGACGGCCTGACCTGGGTCACCGACCACGACATCTCCGACCGGGTTCGCGCGGCGATCCGCCGCCGGATGGCGTCCGACAGCCATTTCCACGCCACGCTCGCGCGGCAGCGGATGAACCCGATGGCGCGCAGGATCGCGGCACACAGCCAGATCCTGATGTTCGGCGGCATGTTCGCGGGATATCAGCCGCCCGCCGTGATCAGGCTGCTGAGCAGGATCGGGATCGTGCCCTGGGTGAGCGGCCTGCCGATGGAGAGCTACCGTCACCAGGTAGCCGTCCGCCGGTGACCTCGATCGGTGCCCGGACCAGGAGCGGGCGACGTGCGGCCTGATGGGGGAGACGTGGACACACGATTGTTCGCTGTCGCGGCAGACACCGAGGACGGACTGGCGGAACTCCTGCGCACGCACCTTGACCGAGTGCGTGCGCGGGCGGGCCTGCCGGCGCTGGCCTGGTACTGCCATGACGCCGTGGTGCGTACCGCCGGAGCGGGGCACCGCCTGACCTTCGTTGTCGATTCGTACGCTGATCTCGCTGAACAACTGGCCGCCGCCCTCGCGGGAGAAACCGACCGCATTCCTCCCGATGTGACGGCACGCCGGCCCGGCCTGGTGTTCGTCTTCGCCGGGCAGGGCGCCCAGTGGTACGGAATGGGCCGCGAGCTGCTGGCCGCTGAGCCGGCGTTCCGGGAGGCGCTCCTTCGCTGTGATCAGGAGGTTCGGCGTTTCGCCGAATTCTCGGTGGTCGAGCAGCTCGGTTTGGACCCGCCAGCGTCCCGGATGGACGAGATCGACGTGCTGCAGCCGACCATGGTGTCGTTGCAGATCGCCCTGACGGCTTTGTGGCGCAGTTGGGGGATCGTGCCGGATGCCGTGGTCGGCCACAGCATGGGGGAGATCGCGGCCGCGCATACCGCAGGCGCGCTGGGCCTCCGAGATGCGATAATGATCGCCTGCCGGCGCAGTGCGCTGCTGCGCCGGATCTCCGGTAGGGGGGCGTTGGCCACCACGGAGCTGTCCCCCGCCCAGGCGCATGCCGTCGCGGATGCCAGCGCCGGGCGCATCAGCGTCGCCGGCGAGAACAGCCCCCGGTCGACGGTGCTGGCCGGCGACGCGGCGTCACTCGCCAGGCTCGTCGATGATCTCACCCGGCGCGACGTCTACTGCCGCGTGATTACGGGAACCGTCGCCTCGCACAGCCACTACGTCGATGACCTGCGTGCGGATCTTGATCTGGCGTTACGGTCGCTGGCACCGGGACCTACGAGGATCGTGATGTACTCGACCGTGACCGGCGAGCCCGTGCCAGGAACGAGCCTCGCCTCACAGTACTGGATGCGTAACCTGCGCGAGCCGGTCCGTTTCGCCGCCGCGGTCGAGCGGCTCGGTGACACCGGCCATGAGGTGTTTGTGGAGGTGAGCGCGCATCCTGTCCTGTTGAGCNCGGTGCGGCAGACGCTGGCGCACGCCGGACGGCCGGCGCATCTGCTGTCATCCGGTCGGCGGCAGGCGGAACGGCGCTCGGTCCTGGCGTCGCTCGGCATGTTGTACGGCTGCGGGCGGGAGCCGCGGTGGGCGGCGTTCGCCCTGTCGGAACCCGGAGCCACGCTCACCCCTTACCAGGCGGCCGTGCTCGGCGCGGTCCGCCTGACCCGGCCCGCCTCCCAGCTGGAGACGAGCCCGGCACTCTGATAGGCTCTTGTATCTGGATGCACCTCTGTATCTAGAAGGAGCCTGTCATCGCGACCAGACGGTTGTCCCGCGAGGAGAGTCGGGAGCTGACCCGCGAGAAGCTGCTGCGCTCGGCGGCGGAGCTGTTCGCCGAGCGTGGCCTTGCCGGCACATCGGTCGAACAGATTGTCGAGCGTGCCGGTTTCACGCGAGGCGCCTTCTACGGCAACTTCGACGGCAAGCACGAGCTCGTGCTCGCCCTGCTGGAGAAGCGCACAGAGCGTGAGTTGGAGGAGCTGCGGGCGCTGGGCCGTGACGCCGGNTCGTTCGAGGGCATGGTCGAGCAGTTCCGGGCCTGGCATCGTGAGCGTGACCGTCACCTCGCGAGCTGGCTTGTGCTGCGCACCGAGCTGTGGCTCTACGGCCTGCGCAACCCGGGCGTCCTGCCGACGCTGACCGACCGGGAGGCGCGGACGCGGACGATCATCGCGGAGGCGCTCGCCCGCGACTTCACGTCTCGTGACGCGTCCCCACCTGCTCCGGTCGAGGTGCTCGCGTTGATAGTGCACGCGCTTGACGACGGCCTGGCGATCCAACGGGTCCTGTCGCCCGAGAGCAGCCCGGACGACGCGGCAGTCGACGCGGTGGACTTGTTACTGCGGTCGTGGGTCGCGTTGGGTCGCGAAATAGCTGCGGAGAAAGGGAACGACTGATGCCCGAGCACGTCTACCGGGTGCTGGTACGCGGACGGTTTGACAAACTTGACCCCCCGGCGCGGGAGAAGCTTCGCCGGAACGCCGACCAGCAGGATGTGCTCAACGCGTCGTTCACCGAAGAAGGAACGCTCGTCTACAACGAGTCCATCGTCGCCTTCACATTCCGCCTGGTCGTTCGAGTCGAGTTCGACGACAAGGCGGAGCAGCGGGCGCAGGATGCCGCCGAAGAACGGCTGATGGCAAGGTTCGACGAGATCGGCTGCGGCTATCGCGACCTCCGATTCGGAGTGACGGACATGGACAGTATGAAGATCAACCGGCCAGTGCGGGAGCGGCGCTGAGGCGGAATTCCGCAGAACAGGTAGATCATGGTCGATACTGAGCGGACCACCTGGCCGTCCGAGCCGGTACTGCAGGTGGCCCAGCCCGCACCCGACCCGAGGCGTTGGTGGGCTCTCGCGGTCCTGCTCGTCGCCACGTTCATGGACCTGCTTGACAACAACATCGTCACGGTGGCTATTCCGAACATCCAGCAGCATCTCGGGGCGTCGCCAACGTCCATCCAGTGGATGAACGCGGGCTATACTCTCGCCTTCGCTGTGATGCTGATAACCGGAGGTCGACTGGGAGATATTTTCGGTCGCAAGCGAATGTTCTTGACCGGTGTCGCCGGGTTTATGGCGGCGTCCGGAATGTGCGCGATTGCGCAGAGTCCGGAATTCCTCGTCGGCGCCCGGGTGGTCCAGGGGGGCGCTGCGGCCGTCATGGTGCCGCAGGTACTGGCGATCATCCACGTCAGCTTTGCTCGGGAAGAAGTCGGCAAGGTCGTCAGCCTATACGCGGGCATCGTGGGCCTGGCGATCGTCGCGGGACCGCTCGTCGGTGGTCTTCTGCTCCAGTGGAACCCGTTCGGCCTCGAATGGCGCAGCATTTTTGCGGTCAACCTCCCCGTCGGCGCGGTAGCGTTGGTGGCAGCGTCGGCGTGGATGCGGGAATCCAGGTCCCCGAATGCTCGCCGGCCCGACGGGATAGGGATGATCCTCGTCGCCGTAGGGCTGCTGCTCGTGCTTTTTCCGCTTGTGCAGGGGCGCGAGCTGGGCTGGCCGATGTGGAGCATTGTCGCCATGGTAATCGCTGTCCCAGTGTTCGCGCTGTTCCTACGGTATGAACGGGAAAAGGTGCGCCGTGACGATTCGCCACTGTTGGCGCTGAACCTCTTCAAAACTGGCAGCTTTTCTGTCGGTGTCGGCACGCAACTGTTGTTCAGCTGCGTGCCGGCTGGATTCTTCATCACCTGGACGGTTTATCTGCAGGGTGGTCTAGGCTGGTCGGCACTGCATACCGGTCTGACCACGATTCCATTCTCCGTCGCTGTTCCCGTGGCTGGCGGACTCGCGGTACGCTACATTTTTCCGAAGTATGGCCGTCGCTGCCTCATGGTGGGAGTGGCGGTGATGACGTCGGGTGTTCTTTCCTACGTGTGGACGGCGCATCACTTCGCCACCACCGTGACAGCATGGCATGCTGCCCCGTCTCTGCTGCTGATCGGTTCGGGCATGGGCCTGCTGGTCGCGCCACTGACCGGGATGATCCTGATCGATGTGCCGCCGCACGAAGCCGGCGCGGCCTCCGGAATCATCAACGCGACCGGCCAGCTTGGCGCGGCAGTGGGCGTCGCGCTGATCGGTGGGCTGTTCTTCTCCGCCCTCGCCACCGGCGAGCCGGCCCGGACCGACCGGGTGACGTCGCAGGTCCAGCAGGCCCTGGTCAGCCAGGGGCACTCTTCCGGCGAGGTGACTCGGCTGATGGCCGAGCTGCGTCGGTGCGATATCCACCAGCCTGACCTCAGTCTTGTCCCCGCTGACTGCGGCGGGCGGGTGAGCGTCACCGATCGTGGGAGTCTGACGAACGCCTTGGCCAAGGTGCGCGCGGAGGAATTCGTCTCCGGATTCGTCAAGACCCTGTGGTGGATCGTGGGTGCGCTCGCCGTCGTGCTCTGCCTGCTCTTCCTGCTACCCGCCCGGCGCGGCGGGCCCTGAGAGCGGACGATCGGGCGTGTTGGCCAGGCGGGCCGCGGATTCGCCGACCCGGCGAATCCGCGGCCCGCCCGAGAGCCCCCGGGCACAGACCAGTTCCATCGGCCTCCGAACCAGAGCACCGCCGGCTGTCCGTGGCAGGTGCGGTCGATCCGCGGTCAGAGCCCGTTCACCGGACCACGCGGTCCATCAGCCGGTCCAGCTCTACCTCCGGTTTGGCAGTGATACCGCCATGCACGGCGCCGGGCTGAACGACTGTGCTGCGCGGCGCGGTGAGCCAGCCGAAGCGTGCCCGCGCCGATCTCGTGGCGGCCGGGCCGGCGGCGGGATCACCGGCACACACCATCTGGATAAAATTCAGCGCTGCCTGGATCAGCTCCACGTCGGCATTGGAGTCCAGCGCTCTGAGTCGTTCGGTATCAACGTTGATCGCCGCGGCCAAAAATTCCGCGGCAGGACTGTAGAGCAGTACACCGACGTTTATCCGCTCGCCCCGGTCGACCCTTGGGACAGCGAACAGAAGAGCATAGTCAAATGCGAAAAATGANTCCGGCACGGCGATCACCTCCCCGCGCCAGGCCACCAGCCGCGGTCGCCGGCACGACGCGCGAGCAGGTACTCCACATACCGTTCCCGCAGGGCGGCGGCATCGGCTTCGCCCGGCTGGACGGAGTTCATGCCCAGCAACCACAAATCGGGGACCAATGCCGTCACCTCCGCGAGCAGGTCGCGAGTGACCACGGCCGCGAGCTCGGAGTCGAGCTGTTCGAGCGCCTCCGGCGAGAGATCCTTGACGAGGACTGTCAGCGCGTGCTCCGACAGGTCGTAGCGGCGCGCCGCCCAGGTGCTCACCGACGGCCAGGAATGCTGGAAGACCAGGGCAGCCCCGTGATCGATGGCCCACAGTGCACGATGCCAGACCAGGAGATTCGGATTGGACCAGCTCCGGTCCACGTTCGCGGTCAGTGCGTCCAGCCAGAAGATTCTCGCGGCCTCCTCGGCCGGCGGTTGCCAACTGGCGCCGTCGTAGCCTATGGACCCGGGGAGGAAATCCATTCCGAGATTGTCTCCTGCGCTCGCCCGTAGCAGCTCCTGCACCTCCTGGTCCGGCTCCCGCCGCGCAATCTCCGGATCGACGGTGAGAACGACCAGATCGGGTACCCGGATNCCGAGCCGCCGGCCCAGCTCCCCAACCACGATCTCGGCGACCAGAGCCGCGCTTCCCTGCCCCGCCCCGCGAAACTTGACGACGTATGTGCCGTCGTCGTCGGCTTCGACCAGACCTGGCAGGGAGCCACCCTCCCGCAGGGGCGTTACGTAACGGGTTCCACGCACATGCCGCAACACATTGCTGACTCTACTCCTGATTCTCCCGCCGGGCGGCATCGATATCCACAGCGGTCTACGGCATGTCTTTCCCAGAGGGTTCAGCTGACGTCGGTCGCTTGATCCCCGATGCCTTCGATCTGGGTGGGAGTGTCGCTGCGTAGCTGCGCGACGAGCCTGCGAGCCGTGGGGGGTGTCTCTATGGCGTTGTCAAGCGGCGCGGGCCGGCTCGGGCGCGGGGTTGGTAGCGGGCGGCTGGTAGGGCTTGCGGTCGCAGATCATGGCGTAGAGGACGTCGACGCGGCGGCGGGCGAGGCAGATCAGGGCGGCGTTGTGCCGTTTGCCTTCGGCACGTTTGCGGTCGTAGTAGGCCCGGCTGGTCGGGTCGCTGAGACTGGCGAACGCCGACAGGAACAGGGTTGATTTCAGGGCGTGGTTCCCGCGTTGGGAGCGGACCTCGCCGCGGATCGAGCTGCCGGAACGGCGGGTGACCGGAGCCAGGCCGGCGNAGGCGGCGAGGNGCGCGGCGGTCGGGAACGCGGCGATGTCTCCGATGATCGTCAGGAGGCTGGCGGCGGTCCTGACCCCGACACCGGGCATCCAGACCAGGACCTCGGAAAGAGGGTGCGCCTCCAGGGTGGCTTCGACGTCCTGGGCGAGATCGGCGCGTTCGTCGAGGACGCCGAGAAGTTTGCGGGCGACGCCGGCGATGACCGGGCCNAACGCGGCGGTGCCGGGCACGACCACGGTCTGCTCGTCGAGGACACGGACCAGTTGGCCGGGCAGCGTCTTGGCGAGCCGCGGCGAGCGTGGACGCATCGTCGTGGCGATGCCGGTCTCGCCGAGCTGCCGCAAGGCGGTCGGGGTGGGCGCGTCGGCGAGGAGTTCGAGGACGCCGGGTCGGTGGATGTGGCTGCCCAGCAGGCGTTCCGCGGCCGGGTGGATGTGCAGCAGGGCGTCGCGTAACCGGTTGGTGAGCCGGGTGGCTTCGGCGGCGAGGTCGCTGTCGTAGCCGACCAGCACGGTGAGTCCGGCGAGGGTCTCGTCGTCGGTCCCGACCCGGCGCAGGGTGTGGGGCAGGGTGCGGGCGGCGTCGGCGATGACGTAGGCGTCGCGGGCGTCGGTCTTGGACTCGCCGGGGTGCAGGTCCGCCAGGCGGCGCATCGTGAGCCCTGGCAGGTAGGCGACGTCCAGGCCCATCTGGCGGGCGACCGCGATCGCGAGGGCGCCGATGCTCGCGGGCTGGTCGACGATCACCAGTACTCGTCCTGAGGTGGGCCCCGTTCTTCGGACAGTGATCCCTATGAGGGATAATTGATCCGTGAACGGAGGAGATCAATGAGTCAGTCACGCAGGCGGTATACACCCGAGTACAAGGACGAGGCGGTGAAGCTCGTCATCGACTCGGGCCGCCCCACCTCGGCGGTCACGAAAGATCTCGGTATCAACGAAGGAACATTGGGGAGTTGGGTCGCGACCTGGCGGCGGGCACACCACAACGAAGAAGAACCGTTGTCGATGTCCGAGCGGGCCCAGCTCCACGAGCTGGAAAAGGAGAACCGGGAACTCCGGATGGAGCGCGAGTTCCTCTCAAAAGCGGCCGCCTTCTTCGCGCAACGCCATCAGTGATCGACAAGTACGAACTGATCGCTGCGGAGAAGGACAACTACCCGGTATCCAAGATGTGCCTGTGGCTGGCCGTGTCGACATCCGGTTTCTACGACTGGTCTCGGCGGCCGGCGTCGGCCCGGACCCGTCGGCACACCACCCTCGACACCCACGTGCGGGCGGTGTTCGCCGTTTCCCGCCAGACCTACGGCGCCCGGCGGATCGCCGCCGCCCTGACCGCCTCCGGCCTGCGCGTCTCCGTCCGCCTCGCCCGGCAGATCATGCGCCGTGCGGGGCTGAAAGCCTGCCAGCCCAGGGCCTACCGTCGCACCACCATCCCCGACCAGACCCCGCCGCCCGCCGACCACGTCCGCCGCGACTTCACCGCCACCCGCCCGGGCGAGAAGCTCGTCGGGGACATCACGTACATCCGTACCGGCGAAGGATGGCTCTACCTCGCCACCGTCATCGACCTCTACTCCCGTAAAGTCGCCGGCTGGTCGATGGCCAACCACATGCGCACCGAGCTCATCATCGACGCGTTCACCATGGCAGCCTCCCGGTACGTAGTCGGAAGTCCCGTTGAGTTGATCGACGTTGGCGGTGGCTGNGGGGNCTGGGTGTGNCCTGATGGTCTCCGTGGGTGANGGTTCGCTGGTCGGGATGGTTTGCTGNGGTGCGTGGCGGTTGTCGAGTCGGGNGTTTGCGGCGTTGCTGGTGGTGAGGCGCTGGCGGATGTGTTGGTGGAGAACGGCCGTCTGCGAGTCGAGCTCGCGGAGCTGGGGACGGAGCATGCCCGGCTGCTCGCGCGGGAGACCGCGGCCGCGGCCGAGCTTGAGGCGTTGCGGGCGGAACTGGCGACGTTGCGTCGGATGCTGTTCGGCCGGTCGTCGGAGCGCGCGTCGGG
>NZ_JPGU01000070.1:0-10772 GCF_000732115.1 Frankia sp. CeD | reverse complement strand
CGACCGGGCGGCGCGGGGCGCGCTCCGCGGCGTTGTTGTCAAGATCTACCATGGGGTAGTCGCGGTGCGCGACGACCCCGTCCCACTCGCGTTCGAGGGTGGCGAGGGCGTCCTTCGCTGCGGGCTGTAGCCCTGGGGAGGCCTGCTGCTCGCGGCGGGCGGTGTCGATCGCCTCGATCGCGCCGTCCCAGGCGGTGTAGGCCTCGGCCAGCCGGGTGTCGGCGTCGGGGCCGGGGGTGTCGCGCGCTCGCGCCCACGCCGTGGCCAGTTCCCGGTGGGCTGTGTAGAGCGCGCGGAACCGGTCGAGCCAGGCCTTCTCCCAGTACTCCAGCTGGACCGGGTTCGACAGCCTCGCCCGCGGGAAGTAGCGGCGAAGGTGGGCGACGCGGTAGAGGTTGACGAGGCCGGCGCGGCGGCGGCCGACGGAGACGTAGACCGCGTAGAAGTCGGAGGACAATACCCGCTCGCCGCCGCCGGGGGCGGTGAGCGTGCCGTCCGCCTGCTCGGTGAGGCCGAGGTGGCCGGTGAGCACCGAACTGGCCCGGGTCTGGTCGATCACGAAGCACACCGTGTCCTCGCCGAGGGAGACCCACAGCCACCAGCGCTGCGGCTTCCCGCCGCCGTTCGGGGTGAACACCTTCCAGCTCGTCTCGTCGGCGTGCAGGTGCCACGATGCCTGGGACCGTTGGCGGATCGCCTCGACCAGCGGGGCGAGCAGCACGCCGGCCTGGGCGCACGCACCCACCAGGGTCGGGGCCGCCAGCACCGCGCCGTGCCGGGCCAGGCCCGCCACCAGCGAGTTCAGGGACCGGCCCGCGCCGTAGCGCTCGACGAGCAGCAGCGCGAGCGACCGGTTCGTCCACAGCCCCTTGCCGAGTGCCCGCGGTTCGCCCGGCGCCATGACCGTCGCNGGGCCGTAGCAGGCGCAGGCCCGCCGGTAGCGGCGTCGTCGGGTCGTCCGCCGTACGACCCGCACGACCCACTCGAGCCGCCAGGAGACGTCCTCGCCGTTGGCGGTGAACGGCGCCCCGCAGCACGGGCACGCGTAGCCGCGCTCGGGGAAGTCCCACGTGCCGCCGTCGTCGTCGGGCAGGCCGGAGTAGTTCCGCCGGCCGGCCCGCGCGCCCGGTCCCCGCCGGGGCCGCCCGCCCGCCGACCCGCCGACCCGCGGCCCTGGCCAGCGCCGCCGTCACCGGCGGCATCGCCTTCCTGACCAGGGCCGCCGTCACCAGCCGCGCCGCCGCCGTGGGAGGCGCGGTCGCACGGCCCGTCCGGCGGCGCGCCGGGCGCGGCCCGCTCGGAGGACTCGCCGAACAGAAGATGCTGGAGCAGCGCCACCTGGGCCCGCGACTCGGCGAGCTCCGCCAAGGCCACGGCCAGCGCGCGGCGCTGCTGGGCGACCTCGACCAGCAGCGCCGACAGCCACAGCCACGCGGCCACCGCGACGTCCGGCACGGGCACCCGCCCGCCGGCCGCGTCCGGACCCCGCACAGCCTCGAGGGCCGTGCCCGTTACCCTGGAAACCAGCGCCTCCGTGCGCGACGCGGCCCTTCCCCGAGTTCCCGGCCAAAGGTTTTCGGGGGGAGGGCCGCGGCCTTTTTCCGACGCTGTCCACCCTGTCGACCCGGGCCAACCAGCCACCCACCACAAGATCCCCGGTCGCACACGGCCGTGCGCGGCGACGCCAACCAGCGACCCAGCACACCAGCCCGGCACACTCTGCCATCAGCAGCCGGGACCCCGGCCACCACGCGGACCCCAACCCGCCGTCACGCACAGCGACCCCCGCTGTCAGGCGCCGGCCACCGTCAAACCAGCAACCCCCACGATTTGCGAATACTTACAGCCTGTCGACGCTGCGAGCTCGATAGCCCCAAACCTCACCGGGTTCCATAACGAGATCATCCCGGACCGCCTTGAGAACGCGGCACCGGCACACTCCCAGGTCAGCTCTGACCACGAGGCCTGCCTCTCGGCGGCCGGCACCTGGCTTGGCCCGATGTCGGTAGGGCCTCCGCTCCCCGCCTTTGAAGTGCCAGATCCGCAGCTTCGAAGCAAATTTCCGACGTTCCAGCCAATCGACCCATATCGTCCTATATTTTGATGAATCACAGAAGCGCAGATCACCGGCTTCCCGATTTGTTATCGTTCTCGCCTCTATGACCCTGGGGGGGCGCGATGTCCGCGGCAACGGATCATTGGCTGCTGAAGGCAGTATCGGATTTTGGTCGGGCGTGTGGCACCAAACTCTCCGGAGGTGGCAGCCCGGAAGCCTCGATACGAAGCCCGCTGGAAGGGCTCCTGGCGGCAGTTGGCAGACATCACAAGCTGTCCGAACTTACCTGGCATGACGAAGTGAGGCTTCCCGAACTCGGAGTGCGGCCCGACTACGCAGTCCGGCTGAGTGGCCTGGTCACCGGATACATAGAAATCAAGAAGCCCGGCCTGTCCGTAGACCCTCAGAATTTTACCGGGCACAACAAGGAGCAATGGGAACGGCTGCGAGACCTTCCAAATCTACTTTACACCAACGGCACCGAATGGCGGCTTTTTCGGGACGGGATCCAGATAGGAGAGACCATTCACTTCACCGGAACTCTCCGGACAAGCAGGGAGCGGCTTCGGCCACCGGATCCGGCCGCCTTCGACGCACTGATCACGACGTTCCTCGTCTGGAGCCCGCCACCAATCCAGAACGTTGGCAGGCTCGTGCAGAACATCGCACCGTTGTGCCGCCTCCTCCGCGCTGCCGTCCTGGAGCAGCTCACCGCCGAAGCGAAGTCGGACGCACCGGAGAACGACGGCCACGCACGTCCCTTCACCGGCCTCCAGAACGACTGGCGGACGCTACTCTTCCCCGAGGCAGACAGCCGGACCTTCGCCGACGGATACGCCCAGACGGTAACCTTCGCGCTGCTGCTCGCACAAACGGAGGGAATTCCTCTCCTGCAGGTCGGATTTCATGATATCGGCCGGAAGCTGAACGCCGGCCACGCACTTATCGGCAGCGCGCTGCGACTGCTCACCGACAATATAAACGAGCGTTTTTCGGTGACGCTCGATCTACTGACCCGCACCATCTCCAGTGTCGATTGGCCTGCCATCCGGAACGGCAACCGGGATGCCTACCTACATCTCTACGAAAACTTCCTGACCAGGTATGACGCACAGCTACGACAGCAGAGCGGTTCGTACTACACGCCGCGAGAGGTCGTGGAGCACATGGTCCGGTTGGCAGAGGATGTGCTGCGCACCCGGCTCGGCAAGGACCATGGTTACGCCGATCCGGACGTTCGCATCGTCGACCCGGCGATGGGAACCGGCACTTTCCTTCACGCGATCATCGAGAGAGTCGCAGAAACTGCCTCCGAAGGAGGGGGCGAAGGCATGGAAATCGACGCGGTCGCGCAGCTCGCGGAACGACTGTATGGCTTCGAGCTGCAGATAGGTCCCTACGCGGTCGCCGAACTCCGAACCTCAGACCTGTTAAGAGCGGAGGAGATCCCAGCGCCGCGAGAGGGACTCAATCTCTTCCTAACAGACACGCTTGATTCGCCGTTCAGTGATACGCAGAAAGCACTCTTCGGCTATCGGGAACTGGCGGCTTCCCGACAGCGAGCCGATCAGGTAAAGGGCAATGTTCCCGTGACTGTTGTCATCGGCAACCCCCCCTATGACGACAAGGCGAAGAAACGCGGAAAATGGGCAGAGAAAAAAATTCCAGGAGAGAATAGGACTCCGCTCGACGCTTTCCGTCACCCCGGCAACGGCCGGTACGAACACGTACTGAAGAACATGTACATCTACTTTTGGCGCTGGGCGACTTGGAAGGTCTTCGATGCCCACGAGGCCGACCAACATGGATTGGTCTGTTTCATCACGCCATCGGGCTTTTCCACTGGCCCTGGCGGCCGTGGCCTGCGCGACTATCTCCGTCGCACCTGTCACGAAGGATGGGTTATCAACCTCTCTCCCGAGGGACAGCGCGCGGATGTTGCCACCCGCGTCTTTCCAGCAGTCGCGCAGCCATTGGGTATCTATATCTTCGTACGCCGCGCGGGGAGCTCTCCGGACGGCTCGACCCGGATCCACTACCGCTCGATCTCGGGCCGACGCGAGGAGAAGTTCAGACAGCTGGCCCATGTGGAGATTGACGACGGCGGCTGGAGGGATACGCATCGCGAGCGATCTCGTCCGTTCACGCCGACTACGCAATCGGCGTGGGAGGACTTTCCAGAGATTTCCGATATATATCCGTGGGGAAGTCCTGGAGTAAAGGCAAACCGCTCCTGGGTGGCTGCTCCCAGCGCGGAGATCCTGCGTCGCAGGTGGGCGCGTTTGGTCCGCGAGGACGACCCGGACGCGAAAGAGGAGCTTTTCAAGGAGACTCGGGACCGCACGCTGCTACGTGCGGTGTCGCCGCTCCCCGGATACTCTGGACCTCGAGTGCCTATCGGGCGGGAGAGTAGCCTGACCCCACCTGTGATCCGGGTCGGGTTCCGCAGCTTCGATCGACAGTGGCTGATTGCCGACCCCCGTGTGCTGGATTTCGCCCGACCAGACCTGTGGGCCTCACTTCACGACGACCAGATCTTCCTCAACCAACAGTCCTCGCATGAGATCGAAAGCGGACCGGCGGTTGTGGNGACCNCATTACTTNCAGACACCCACCATTTTNATNGGNGGGGNGGNAGAATTCTGCCGCTACTGCAACCGGATGGCTCAGCCAACGTTCCAGGCGGACTGCTATCCTATCTTGCCAGCGCATTCGGACTGGAGAAGGTTACCGTCTTGGATCTGGCTGCTTATACAGTCGCAGTCGCGGGGCACTCGGCCTTCACCGAGCAGTTCGCGGAAGAACTGCTCACGCCCGGCGTTCGACTTCCTGTCACACGGAACCTCGAGAGCTGGCGAAAGGCGTTGTCGATCGGAGCCGAGATCCTGTGGGCTTCGACCTACGGCGAAAGGTGTGCAGATCCGGATGCTGGTCGTCCCACCCGCGACGTCAGGTTCAAGAGCGGGGATCCACGTCAGNTCCGATACTTGACCAATATCCGGAAACAGATCCCAGAGAATTTTCACCACGACCCAACAACAAACACTCTACATGTTGGCGCAGGGTCTTTTGGGAACGTTCCAGAGGAGGTATTGACCTTCAACGTCGGCGCGATGCCAGTAGTTAGGAAATGGTTTGGATATCGCAAGTTTTCCCCCAACAGCAAGAAGACGAGCCCGCTCGACGATATTCACGTCGACAGCTGGCCCCGTGAGTGGGCCGCAGAACTCGTCGAGCTCCTGTCGGCCCTACGCCGCCTCGTGGATCTGGCACCGGCGCAGCGCGATCTTTTGGCCGAGGTTCTGGCGGGTCCCATGGTGACCCAGCAGGATCTCGCGGTTGCGGGAGTGCTCCCTGTGCGTCCCGCCGCACGGAAGCCGCGGTATGAAAACCCGGTCGGGCTGTTCGTGGACGGAGACGCCTGACCGACGCTGACGGGCGGAACTGCGACGAGGCGAGGTCCGGTTCAGGACAGGACAAGCCGGACCGCCTGGTCGCGCGAGATCGTGCCCTGTGCAAGCTGGCGCAGGGCACGCGGCGCCTGCTGCCAGGTCCGCCTGGATCCGGCGGCGGCCTCCAAGACGTCCGCGAACGACACGACCGCGGCGAGGCGGGCCTCGGCTTCCTCCTGCCGGGCGCGATGGAAGATAGCCGCGCCGAGCATGGTCACCGACAGCGCCCCACCGGTGTCCGTGATCAGCTTCAGCCATCTCAGCGTGGGCACCTCGGCGGCCAAGACCTGGGCGGCCAAGCCACGTGCCTCGACCGACGCCAGCTCGCCATCCGGCGATGGCAGGTCCGCGACCATGAGTTCAGCCAGTATTCGATGCTGTGATTCCGTGAGCTCGATGTGCGGGATCGACATGGGACCATACCTAGCACATGCGGCGGAAAACGTAAAACCGACATCCCCCGAAAGGGTCAGGGAATCATGTAACCTTAATATAATGCACGCAATCATTCGATCTACATCTGCAACATAACCGTCTTCCATGGAGAACGAGAAGGCCATTCTTGATAGTTTTGATATTTGTTGACTAGTACTCTAACCGCGCGATGGGAACACCAAGCGTCTGCCATCCGAGGTCGCCATGGTGGCGCCTTCTACTCAACGTAGCCAATCAAGTGGGGCCATATTTCGATTCCTTGAAATTCAGGTGTCGCACGGTCACACCAGCCAATCCCCTTATCCGATCTGCCTGGCGTTCGTGTTGCCGACGTAGCCGGCCCGGCGGATCTTCGCGCGGGTGGGTTCGATGGACACGGTCGGGCCGTTGACCTGCAGGTTTAGGCTCGCACTAGTGCCGGTTGGGTGCACTCATCAATGTCTACGGAGATCGATACATGCCGTGACCTGCGGCTTGACTACCCATCAGGGCGGTCCGCAACCGGCGAGGCCGATGGCTGCAGTACATCGACCTGCGGCATTGGGTTCGAGTCTTGTTGGGTCGGCACCCAACCATTCTTGATCATAAAGTTCACGCCTCGTCCACCAGCGGGTGTTGCGCGAGTTGTACCGCTCGGCCGCCGTATCACCGGCGTCGTCGCGCCGGGCGCGCTTCCCTCACGGCGATCTCGGAGAGCGAGGAGGATCAGCCCGGGGCGAGGCGCACTGTCCGCTAGCCGACAGTAGTTACTGTCACTCGAACAAAAAGCTAGTCTCGCAGTGTGATTGAGGATCCTTGGGAGCCGCCGGCCGTCCTACTCGCGGTCGACCTCGTGATTCTGACGCTTCGCGGGACGCGCCTACAGGTCCTGCTGGTCGAGCGCGGGATCGAGCCGCACCGGGGTGCGCTCGCGCTCCCAGGCGGCTTCCTCGCACACGCCGAGGAGGGCATCGGCGCGGCGGCGCGGCGGGAGCTTGCCGAGGAGGCGGGCTTGGAGGGCGAGGGCCTGTACCTAGAGCAGCTCGGGGTCTATGGCAAACCCGGGCGGGACCCACGGGGTCGAGTCGTCTCGGTGGCCTACCTCGCTGTCGCACCGCGGCTTCCGGAGCCGGTCGCGGGAACGGACGCCGCGGCTGCATGCTGGCAGCCGACGGAATGCGTGCTATCGGGTGACCTGGCCCTTGGCTTCGACCACCGTCGGATCATCGCGGACGGTGTCGAGCGTGCCCGAACAAAACTCGAACACTCAGCGCTTGCGACCGCATTCTGCGGCCCCGTTTTCACCATCAGCGAGCTACAGGCGGTCTACGAAACCGTCTGGGGAATGCGGCTAGACCCCAGGAACTTCTNTCGAAAGGTTCAGAAGGTGGACGGATTCATCGTCCCGACCGGCGGAGAGCAGCGGACGACTGTCGGACGACCCGCCCGCCTGTTCAGAGCCGGGCCGAGCGCCGTTCTGTCGCCGCCGATTACCCGGCCCGTCGACACGGCGAGCGCCGACAGTGCCCCTGTCCAAGAAGGGGAGAAATAATCATGGGAAAAACACACCCGATCGTCGTTTTGACCGCCCTTGACCTGGAGTATCAGGCGGTTCGCGAACATCTGGCGGATGCACGACTGCACCGCCATCCGCAGGGAACCCGCTTCGAGGTAGGCCGGCTGGCCCGCGGCCGGTGCCGGGTGGCGCTTGCACATGTCGGCGTGGGAAACCAGTCGGCCGCGGTACTCGCTGAACGAGCCATAGCCGAGTTCACGCCGGCGGCGCTGCTCTTTGTCGGCGTCGCAGGCGCGCTTCATCGCCATATCGCACTGGGCGACGTCGTGGTGGCCACCCATGTGTACGCCTTCCACGGCGCCACCAACGATGACGAAGGGCTCTGGGGGCGACCACGCACCTGGCCGCTGTCGCACCGGGCCGACCAGATCGCCCGCCACCTCTATCGGACGAGGTCGTGGGCACGACCGTCGGTCGAAGCCGAGTCTCTGCCACAGGTGCACTTCGGGCCGATCGCGGCAGGGGAGGTGGTGCTGAACTCCACCGTGTCCGCTCTGGCCCGCTTGCTGCACGAACGTTACAACGACGCGCTCGCCATCGAGATGGAGGGCGCGGGAGCCAGCCAGGCCGGGTTGCTGAACGACTCGCTGCCAGTGGTTGTAGTCCGCGGCATCAGTGACCACGCCGATGGCACCAAGGAATTGACCGACCGCCAGCTGTGGCAGCAGCGCGCTGTGGCAAACGCCGCTGCGTTCGCCGCAGCGCTGGCCGAGGAACTGTCAACGGACATCGGACGGGTCGATGCCGCGGAACCCAGGATCGGGAGGACACCCATCATGCAGACACCGCACCAGAACATCCGCATCATCGCTTCGGAAGGCGCGCAGGTCGGTGCGCAGACCGGAGTCGTGCACGGTGACGTGCATATCGGCGTCGCCGGTGAGCGCGCTCGGGTCGACCTGCCGACAGCACTCCTCCGCTTCCGCGCTCGTCTGGACGATGCACGCACGGCCGGCGATGTCGATGCTGAGACTTATGCCGCCGCCGAGGCTGAGCTCCGCGAGGCCGACAAAGCACTCCAGGCGGATTCACCCGCTACTCGCGGCGCCCTGCTGATGGCGCTGAAGAAGGTCCGCGGATTGGTCGGCGACGTCGCCGACCTCGCCGCGAAGATCGGCATGGTGATCATGCTCGCTCAAGGCGTGTCGTGATCGACGACTGGCGCCCTTCGCCTGGCTCGGGCGCTCAGCCCAAGCCAGGTTCGTTCTCCAATGAGGCCAGTGGTTCCGCTCACGTCGACATGCAGGCCGGCGTGGTCCACGGCGACGTCTACCTCTACACGATGTCTCCCGATGCCGGGCCGGCCGAGAGGTTCGAATCCGGAGTTCATCACCTGGATGGCGGGATGGCCGATCAGGCCCGAGAACTAATGCGCGAGGCAGTGGTCAGTCCCGGGAGATCCAAGCGGATGCTCTTTCACTGGGTGCTGGCCTTGGTAAGCGGGCGATCGCGGGACGAGCTGTCGAACGAGGAATTCAGGTGGCTACGCGAGCTGCATGCAGAGTCACCCGAGCCGGATCCTGACCACTGGGCGCAGGGACTACGCGTGGTGATCCTTCTACTGGATGCGGTTTGGGAAGCTAACATCAGTGTCACGGTTCCACTCAAGGAACTCGACAACCTCCCTGACCCGCAGCAAGCCATGATCCTGCGTCATCTGGAACAGTTTATCGAGGGACCCCTCGAAGACGAGATGTGGGATCGTGCACTCACCCAGGCCCGCAATAATCAGATGGCCGACGGTCGCCGCGAACGGGTTTGGAAATTTTTCACACCCGTGCCGATCGGACCGCGGGCACGGAAGCCTCACCCGCCCGACCTTCCCAAAGGAACCCGGTTACGCGGCAAGGCCTCGGCGGTGTTCCTCGCAGCCTGGACCGCCTACGTAGCTGTGCGCCTGACATCGGCCGGCCGGATATTGGAACCGCTCGGATGCATCTTCGTTTTTGCCGTCGGCCTCGTTACACTTCGACGTGGCTTGGGGTGGCGCCTGGAATACCTCCAGGTCAGCCCAGATGCGGTACAGCATTCCGGCGGCTTCGCGAGCGAGGTCCGCCACGATCTCGACTTCTATGTCGCCAAGTACCACCCCAATGGTGTCACCGCAGATGACTGGATGCGGCAGACCGAGGGGACGCGGCACAGCATCAGCAAAGAGATCATCGGTCTCTACCGGGAGTCCAGAGTCGACGCCGGCCGGGTGAAGTGGCTACTGCGCCACGAGGCAGGCGAGATCAGGAAACTGTGGAAGCGCCAGGCCAGTCTCTCCTACACCCGGGAGCAGCGAGCGGTGCCGGGACTCAGCGCCTCCGGGCAGGGTGGGATGGCGATACTCGGAGGCGGAATCCTGTGGATACTTGCCGCAGCCTTCGCAGCCGACGTTCTCCTCGCCGTCGAAACCGCGTTCGTCGTCGCTGTGGGAAGCACCGTCCATGTCCGCGCCCGACTGGACATGGAGCGTGAGCCGCGGCGATATGAGGCCGAGCGCGAGCAGTACGAACAGGTACTGGCGGCACGGGCGGCAGGGTTCGAGCGGCAGAGGGCCAAGCTCGCAGACAAGCCGGGCGACCAGGAAATGGCACGCTGGCTGGACTGCGATCGCAAACTACTGCTCGACCGTGCACTACGCCACTATCGGCTGGCGGCGAGCGAGGTCATCGCTCATGCCTTCCTCGAGAAACAGGCGGAATCCAGCCAGCGTGCCCGGATCCGCCTCGGTCCATGGCGGTATCAAAAATATGAGATCTCAGTATTCCTCCTGANAGCCGACGGGGTTCGGAACTTCCTTTCGGTTCTGGACTTCGAAACGGGCACCTTCACCGACCAGGGGCGACTGAACTACCGCTTCGATGCGATCGCATCCTTTCATCTCGACCGTAGCGCCGGCAACGTACAGAAGTTCCAGCTCGCCCTGATGAACGGCCAAAAAATCCAGATGAAAACGACGGAATCCGCACCCGATGAATTAACGGAGGACGAAACTGCGGCATCGGTGGCCAGCCGCCCCCAGGACGCCGGCGGCCTCCAACACACGATCCATATTCTCGAAGGAGTAGCCGCTGACGGCAAAAATTGGATCCGCCGCATCGAGTCCGCTTGCTATTCTCGGAATTCGCACATCATGCAAAATTCATCAGGCCGATGACTGGCAGTTACGGCGCTCCGTGCCATGGAAATCGAGGATGGGTCTCCTCCATCCACTCGCGGAAGCGACGGACCCGCTCCTGATGGTTCGCTTTTCGGGGCTTCGTGGCGTCTGTGCACGGGCTTGACT
>NZ_JPGU01000069.1:0-10809 GCF_000732115.1 Frankia sp. CeD | reverse complement strand
CCTGGCGATGAGGATGACAAGAGCGGAGTGACGGGAGACTGTCACGCTCCGTTCTGTTGGAGCCCAGGGGTGCAATTCCCCTGGGCCACCCGACCTCAGGAAAGCGCGTTACCCTTCGCCGAGGCAGGGACCATCCATCCGAGGCTTTCGGCCCAGCGGCGGGCACGTTCGGGTTCGCCGGCCACCAGGGGGCCCGGCGGGCCGTCGACGTAGAAGCTCCGTGGACGGTCGAGGAGGGAGAAGCCGAGACGGTGCAGGCACCTTGCCGCACCGGCCGCGGCCGAACCCGCGGGACGGGGGTGACGGACCTTCGTGTCGAACGTGGCCGCTCCGGTGAGCGGCGTCCCCTCGGGCGACCCACTCGGTTGCCTGGGCAGTGCCTCGAGCCACTCCCGGATCCCGATCCCCGGCGACACGACATTGCCCTCGGTCCGCCTGGTGGCGTCGTGCCGGGTCTCGGGCCGACTCATCTCGAACGCATGGGTGGGCCCGCCGACGATGAGGAGCCTGACATCGTCGTTCAGGGCCGGGTCCGCGGTGCCGACCTCTACGAGTCCGACGTCCAACCACGTCGACAGGCCGATCGCGACGGCGTCCGCGATCACCCTGGTGTTGCCGAACATCGATTCATACACGACGAGGGCGCGCATCTCGTCCCACTCCTCACCCGGAACCTCGTACCGGAGCCTCGTACGGTCCCGGCCGAGGGCGACGCCCGAATACCCGCGCTGTCCCGGCCGCCGTCGGTCTGTCGGCTGCCGCCGCGAGCTCCGGTCCTCCCGGTTCTTTCGGTTCTTCCGGTTCTTGCGGCCGTAGGGGTCTCCTCGGCCGTCGCGGGCGTCGACCCTCGATCCAGGTTCCAGACCAGTGTCATCCGTGGACGGCCACGCAGGGCAGGGTAGGACGGTCTGGTCAAACCGGACATTCGGCACGGTCGGCGGCTTCCCCATGGGCCGCCGCCGGAGGTCGGTCCGCGCCGCCGGGAGGCCCGGGCGGGAGGTATGGCGGGCGTGCGGTGAAACGAGCGAACGCGGTGTGGAGGGTGCTGGTCTCCGTAGCGACACCGGCCGGTGTGGTGACGAAGGTAGCGATGGTAGACAATCTCCTCACCGTACGTCGTCTAGCGGGTCGCACAGGAGAATAGATGATCATGGAGGAGTTGCCCGAGTGGGCCGCGGGGATCGATGTCAATCGCCCGAGCGCCGCACGGATGTACGACTACGCGCTCGGCGGATCGCACAATTTCGCGGTGGACCGGGAGGCGACGCGCGCCGCCATCGAGATCCTCCCGGACGCCCTGCTGATCGCCAGATCGAACCGGTTGTTCCTGCACCGGGCGGTGCGCTTCCTCGCTGCCGAGGCCGGGATCACACAGTTTCTGGATCTCGGCTCCGGGGTGCCGACGGTCGGTAACGTCCATGAGATCGCCGAAGGGGTGAATCCGGAGGCCCGGGTCGTCTATGTCGACATCGACCCGGTCGCCGTCATCCACTCCCGGATGCTGCTGGCCGACAATCCGCGGGCCACGGTGCTCCAGGCGGATGTTCGGCAGCCCGCGTCGATCCTCGGCTCCAGCGCGGTGGCCGAGCTGCTCGATCTTTCTCAACCGATCGCCGTGCTCATGGTGACGGTTCTGCATTTCGTCCCCGACAGCGATGACCCGGCTGGCGTCATCGATTCCTTCCGGGAGGCGACGGCGCCGGGCAGCTACCTGGCCATCTCGCATGTGATCGCGGACGAGCGGGCCGTAGGGATCAACCAGGCCGGCAAGGTCTACGACGAGACCCCTACCGGGGTGACCCCGCGTTCCCGTGCGGAGATCGCCGGTCTGCTCCGCGGATACGAGCTCGTTGACCCGGGCCTGGTCTACCTGCCGGCCTGGCGCCCGGACGCGGCGAGCATGGGCGCCGATCCCCTCGCGGACAACCCGGTGCGTTCCACGATACTTGCCGCGGTCGGGCGCCGGTAGCTCGCCGTTCCCGCCTGTTCCTGACTGTTCTTGGTTTTTATGATTTTTCTTGGCTATCTTTACTTTTTTAATTTTTTATTGGTTTTTCTCCGGCTTCCGGCGCTTTTCCGGCCAGCGGCCGAGGTTTTGTCACAGGGCGGGTCAGGCCCAAGGTTTGTCATGGTCCGGCAAGAAATGCGTGCGATGAGGAGTGCGTGCGGTGAGGTCCCTGCCCCAGACAGCCCGCCAGCAGGGCGTCGCGCGCTTCGCCCAGGCCTGGGCCCGAGAGATCCTCGGCGCCAGCTATCCGGCGATCGGCCTGATCGACGTCGAGCAGCGGTTACGGGCGTTGAGCGACCGGCTCGTCGACGCCCTGCTCGCCGAACCGTTCACGGCCGACCCTGCGGCCGCGGTCGGGGCTGCCGTCGTCGAGTACACCTTCGGCGCCGCGGACGCGTTGGCCGGAACCATCGAGATCTGTGGCACCAGACTGCTCACCGACCTACGACTCGGGACGGCCGACGGGTACGGCGCCCGGCTGGCGGCGTTGCAGGGCGGGCTGGCCCAGGGATACGCCCATGCGCTGCGGGAGCGGATCCTCGCCGGGCAGGACTCGATCCATCGCGCGGCTCTGCACGCGAGCGATGCCCGCTTCCGGATGATCTTCACCGGCTCCGCGATCGGAATCCTGATCAATGATGGAGGCGGACGGATCATCGACGCCAACGACGCTTTTCTGCGGATGCTCGGAGTCGGCCCGGGTCAGGTGCAGGGCAGGTCAATCGACGAGTTCGCGCATCCCGAGGACGCGAGGGAGCTCCGGGAGGCCTATGCCGCCCAGCGGACCGCCGGACCGGAGCACATCCGGATGGAGTGGCGGNTCACCGGGATCGGCGGGTCGGTGGTGTGGGCCGAGCTGACCACGTCGTGTCTGCGCGACGACGACGGGCGGTGCCGTGCGCAGCTCTCCATGATCGTGGATGTGACTGACCGGCATCTGTTGCAGAACCAGCTGCGCCGCCAGGCGCGGCACGACCCGCTCACCGGCCTGCCGAACCGGACGGTACTCATCGAACGGGTCCACGAACTGATGGCCACGGGACCGGAACGTCGCATCGGGCTGTGCTTCATCGATCTGGACGGATTCAAGATGGTGAACGACAGCCTCGGCCACGACGTCGGCGACCGGTTGCTCGTCGCCGTCACGGACCGGCTGCGTCGGGTGCTGTCCCCGGAGCAGCTCCTGGTCAGGATGGGTGGTGACGAGTTCGTGATCCTTGTCGCCGACACAGCCGGCACGGCGGACGCCGTCGCCGTCGCCGAGACCGTGCTGGCGGCGCTGGCGAGCCCGCTGCGGGTGGGTGACCACGCGCTGTCCATCGGAGCGAGCATCGGCATCGTCGAACGGCCCGTCGCCGGCGGGGACTACGCCGATCTGCTACGGGCCGCCGACATCACGCTCTACCGGGCGAAGGCGGAGGGGAAGGGTCGCTGGGCCCTGTTCGAGGCGGAGCGAGGCGCCCGGCAGGTGACCCGGCACACTCTGTCGACCATGCTGCCCCGCGCCCTCGAACAGGACCAGTTCGTCGTCGAGTACCAGCCGATCATCGCCCTCGGCGACGGTGCGGGTGCCAGGATGGCCGCCGGGGCGATGGTCGGGGTGGAGGCGCTGGTCCGCTGGCGGCATCCTGGCCTCGGTCTGCTGCCCCCCGATCTGTTTATCGGGATGGCGGAGGAGACCGGGCAGATCGTGCCCCTCGGCCGGCGCGTGCTGGAGCTCGCCTGTCGGCAGGCGCGGCAGTGGCAGGAGTGTCATCCGCACGCCCTGTTCGTCAGCGTCAACCTGGCCGCCCGGCAGACCCGCGAGGCCGGCCTGGTGGAACAGGTCCGACGCATTCTCGACGAGACCGGGCTTTCCCCGGACCTGCTCCAGCTGGAACTTACCGAGAGCGCCTTCATGGGCACGGCCGACGAGCCGCTGCGGGTCCTGCGCGGGCTCGCCGAGATGGGCGTGCGGATCGCTATCGACGACTTCGGCACCGGTTATTCCAACCTCGCCTACCTGCGTCGGCTGCCGGTGCACACGCTCAAGCTCGCCGGACCGTTCGTCGAGGGCTTCCACTCGGCGCGGGACGCCGACCCGGGGGATGAGGAGATCGTGCAGACGCTGGTCACGTTGGCCCACACCCTGCGCCTGACGGTGACCGCCGAGGGCGTCGAGACCCCGATGCAGGCCGAGCGGCTGCGCGCGGCCGCCTGCGACAGCGCGCAGGGCTTTCTCTTCGCGCCGCCGCTGACGGCTGAGGAGATCACCCAGAGGATCCTCACCCGGTCCGCTGGCTCGGACCGAACATCTTCGAGCCCCACGCAGGCAGCGCGGGCGGCATGGGCGCGCTGATCCCGTAGGACGCGCTGACCTCTCCACCCCCAGTGGACCCTCGGCCTGGATGGCCTTGGCTCCTCCGGGCGGGGGCTCCTCCGGGGCGGGGCGCCGGTCGGTGATCTGCGGTCGGCACCCGTCATACGCTGGGAGTTTGGAGTCGGTAGTCCCGGGAATGGGCGGCGTGTCGATGTCTTCGACGCCTCGGTCCTCCCTGTCCTGGAGGCGGGGCGGACGGGGGCCGCGCACCGGCCCTGAGCCCAGACACCATGAGTCCAGAAACCATGAGCCCAGACGAGGACGGGACCGCCCGTCGCCGGGCGGGCCGAGGATCATCCTGAGCGGATCGCCGACCGTCCCGCGCAGATCGTGAATCGTGCCGGGGAGGGTGTGGAGGAGCCCAGGGACCGGGCTGCCGGCCGTTTCACCGGCCGTTTCACCGGCCGTTTCACCGGCCGTTTCACCGGCCGTTTCACCGGCCGTTTCACCGGCCGTTTCACCGGAGGGGCGACGGGCCGGGATCCGGCGGACGCGGTCGAGCGGCTCTTCGGCAGGGCCGGCACCTGGCTGGCGCAGGGGGATCGGCCTTGACCGGGCATCGGCCGTCGAGGGACGCGACACGAGGGAGTAGCGGCCATGAGCACGACGGCCGGGGCTGAGGATCTCACGGCCCTCGCCCGGCGACTCGCGCCCGAGGTCGTCGAGGAGGCCGTTCGAGAGGCCCGCGAACTCGCCCGACATCAGATCGTCGAGTGCCTCGCCCGTGAGATCACCCGGGTGGCGATGGAGGGCATCAGGCCGGCCGTGACCCCGCCTCGGGACCTTCCTCCCGTTCCGGTCTCGCAGTCGGGGTCGGTTCCGGAGTCGGAGTCCGTCTCGGAGTCCGTTCCGGAGTCCGTTCCGGAGTCGACTGTCGCAACTGTGGGCGTGGTCGGGCCTGGCATCCGGCCGTCCTCGCGCGTGTCCCGGACCGACCGCGGTCTTTACGTATACGGCATCATCCCCGCGGCGAGCGACACCGCCGGAATCGATGGGCTGGGCGCCGACACCGAGGTGGACGCGATCGCGCGGGATGACGCCCGTCGGCACACCGGTCGGCCGGGGCGGATGTTCGACTGCGCGTACCTCGTGCCGCGTTCGGAGGAGGATGCGTTCCTCACCACGGCGACCGCGCTGACGCGGGAGCTGGACGCGGCGGGGTGCCCCGCCGAGGCGACGGGTCCCTGGCCGCCCTACTCGTTTGTCCATATCACGCTGGGTGGTTACCAGCATCTGGGCGGCACCTTCGACGGTCACGAGGACTCGCCCGGCGGTGGAGCGCCGGTGGTTGACCGGGTGCGCACCACTGACNGGGTGCGCACCGCCGATCGGGTTCCGGACGCCGATCGGGTCCCGGGTCCTGTCGGAGGACGGCATGGTGCTGTCGGAGGACGGCATGGTGGCGGCGATGACTGAGCTCGGCGAGGTGCTGGTTCCCCGGGGGGGCCATGCCGGGACGGGGCGCTGTGCGGGGGCAGGGTGCTTCGGTGGGCCGGGGGAGACGGGATCGCCCCGACCCCCCCGGCGTGTCGAGGGCCCGCTCCGCCTCCTCCGCGGACGAAGAACGATGGAAGAAGGCGAGGACAGCGCCATGACCGTCTCCAGCCAGTCCATGAACCGGGCTCCGAAGCCCAGCAGCCTGGCCGATGTCCTCGACGTCGTGCTCGACAGGGGAATCGTCATCGACGCCTACGCGCGGGTCGCGCTGGTCGGCATCGAGGTCCTCACGGCCGACGCCCGGGTCGTCATCGCGACCGTGGACACCTACCTCCGGTTCGCCGAGGCGGTGAACCGGCTGGACCTCGCGCCCAAGGAGCAGGTCCCGGGCCTGCCCGGACTCATGCATGAGGTCACCGACGGCACCGCGAGGCAGAAGTCGAAGGGGGCGCTCGAAGGATTGAAGGATACCGCCGAGGAGGCGGTGGGCTCGCTGCGTGGCGGATCGTCCGAGGAGCACGCCCGGCGGGATCTGCCGGCCGGGCGCAGCGCGCCGGGCGACCGCCGCAGCGGCCGAGAGGGATGATCGCCATGTCTGTCATCATTTATGGCATCACGCGGTCCGGGCATCCGGCGCCGATGCCACCGCCGCCCGGCATCGGACACCCTCCGGGGCAGGTGCACCTGGTGCGGTTCGGGCCGTTGGCGGCGGCGGTCAGCGTCACCGCGGATGTCGGGATTCTGGGCGAGTCCGAGGCCGTGCGTCATCTGGNTATCCTGCAGCGACTTCTCGCCGGAGGCCCCGTGCTGCCGCTGCGGTTCGGGACCGTCGCCCCCGACGAGGCTGCCGTATGCCGTGAGGTCCTCGCCCCGCTCGCCGACGAGATGCCCGATCGGCTCGATGCGCTCGAAGGGCTGGTGGAGCTGCATCTCGACGTGGAGGAGGACGAGCGGTCCGCCCTCACCGAGGTACTGCCGGGCAGCCCGTTCGTCGGGGTCACGCCGTCCGCGGATCTCGACGCGCGGATCAGGCTGGGCCAGCAGGTGGCCGACCTGGTCATCGCCCGCCGGCAGCGCCAGGCCGATGCGATCCTCGACCTGCTGCGTCCGCTGGCGCTGTCCGACCGGCCACGGCGCCCGCACGGCGGCGCGGATGACCCGGTGCTCAGCTGGGCGTTTCTGCTGCGCGATGCCGCCGTGGATGCGTTCGACGCCGCCGTCGCCGATCTCCGTCGCGCCTGTCCGTACTTCACGATCGAATACGTCGGCCCACTTCCCGCCATCGACTTCGCCGAGGACCCCACGGGTCCGCCCGGAGCCGGTGACACGGCGGACGCCGACGCCTTCGGGGGGACCGGCAGATGGGGTTGGAGCTCGGACTCCGACATCTGGGAAGGGAATGATCAATGAAGGGCTCCACCAGGGGCGCCGTCACTTTTCATCCGCTCGCTGACGGCCTCACCCGGATCCTGCCGACCATGGAATACTGTCCCAGCGGGTAGTGTCGGCATCATGGTCGCGGGACGCCTGGTCGGGATCTATACCACGCCGATCCGGGGTACCCGGATGCGGGCCCGTGAGGCCGTTCGAATGATCGAGGGTCACGGTCTCGAAGGCGACCGCTACGCCACCGGCACCGGGACCTACTCCGCGCGCGGTGGCGCCGGTCGCGCCGTCACGCTGATCGAGCGTGAGGTCATCGCCGCCGTGGCCGCGGATGCCGGGGTGGCTCTGGCCGAGTGGGAGACCAGGCGAAACCTGGTGACGGAGGGCGTCGCGCTGCTCGNCCTCGTCGGGCGGACCTTCCGCATCGACGACGTTGTCCTGCTCGGTGTCCGGCCCTGCCCACCGTGCTCCTACCTCGAACAGCTCACCCGCCCCGGGGTCTGGAGCGCGCTACGCGACCGAGGTGGCCTGCGCGCAGACGTCGTGCGTGGCGGCACCGTCCCGNTCGGCGCGACGATCATCATCCCGCACCGGGAGGCCGAGCCCGTCGACGCGGTCGTGCCGGATCACGCGGTCGTGCCGGATCACGCGGTCGCGTCGGGTGCGCCCGCCCCGACCGGTGGAGGATAGCGCCACGCATCCGGGTCAGTACCGCCAGGCGGGATCCCGGTGTAACCGGGCTGGTTCTTCAGCAGCCCGACGCGGGCGGCCACGCCGAGNCTGTAGACCAGTGCCCGGACGCGGGCGTCGATCTCGTCGCGGATCGACCGGATCTCCTCGAGCGTGCACTCCGCCGGATCATCCAGTTTCCAGGTGAGGTAGCGCGTGTCGGGGTAGCTGGGAACGGCGTCGCCGCATCCCATGTTGATGACGACGATGGAGTCGCGGACCATCTCGTTGGTTAGTCGCTTCGGGGACTCCCGGGACAGGTCGATGCCTACCTCGGCCATGACGGTGACGACTCCCGGGTGGATGGCCGGGGCCGGGGCGGTGCCGGCGGATCGGGCGCGGAACAGGCCACGACCATGTCGGTCGAGCAGGGCGGCGCCTATCTGAGAACGGCCCGCGTTGTGGACGCAGACGAACAGCACTTCGGGCGGACGAGCCACGAACGCTCCTGGTCGGCCGTGCTGGAACGGTGGGATAACGGGTTGCCGGGGTTGCGGCGGAATGTATTTTCTTCGGATCTGGATGCCAGGTCGCGATGTCAGGAACTTGTTTGAATGTTGATGTTTTCGCGGGCTTCCGTTGCAACGGATGTTGGGTATGTCTCGATGGGGTATCGTCGAACACGGTTTCGCCGGGTGCGGCATCGCGGACCGTGATTTCATGGNCCGAATATTCGCCGACTACGAGTCTTGCCGGCGCGACCATTGCCGACCGTAAACGCCGCCGGTCATTGTCAACAACATTTTGATAACACTGATGTAATCGTTCGCGTCGGCCGTGGGTTGCCAGTGGCATACTCCCACGGGTGCCACCGGGTGCTCCCCACGGGGGTGACGAAGTCCCGGCGTCGCCCTGATCACTTCTGGTGGGCGAGGCTCTGGCGGCAGCCGGGAAGATCGCTGAGATGCCGAAGCCGGTGGCGGTGATGGTCACCGAGGCGGTCGACCGTGCCTTCGAGGCGACCCTCGCCAACGCCTGACGGCACTCGGGCGACCAGGCAGACCTTCGCCGCGATGGCACTCGTCAGACCGTCCCCGGGGGCTCGGGGCTCGGGGGTAGGGACTCGGGGCATCGGACGGGGTCAGCGCCGCATCAGCAACGAGCCGCCCAGGAGATACGACCCGACCATCTCGAAGTTCGTCGGCGCCAGGGTGATGTGCGCGACCACGGTGTGGATGTCGCGGAAGCAGCGGTCGAGCCGGCCTGCCGCGCCCAGGGCCCTGGTGCCGGCCAGGCCGTGCAGGGTGTCCACGGCCTTCAGGGTGTTTTCGCCGGCGGCGGTGGCGGCGAGCCGGATCAGGGCGCTGAGCTTCTCCCCGCCGATGAGGCGGGCACTCGCGTGGCCGGCCGCATCGTCGAGCAGCAGTTCACCCGCCCTGACCAGGGCCGCGGCGCGGGCGAGGCCGGCCTGAACGGTATGGCTGGACGCCAATGTCTCCGTCCCGCGGGCAGGAACCGCGCTGACCGCCNGCCCCGGGAAGGCGCTCAGCGCGTCCTGGGCGATGCCGAGCGCCGTTGACGCGGTCGTGAACGGGCCGAAGTCGTAGTACGCGATGGGGTAGCCGCGCGAGGGCCGGGCCGCGGGCAGCCGGCGCAGCAGCCCGCCGTCGACGGTGTGCTCCTCGGGGACGAAGAGGTCGTCGACAGTGAAGCTGACGCTCCCGGTGCCGCGCAGCCCTATCGTGAACCAGTCGTCGGTGAAACGGACGGCATCCCGCGGAACGAACATCATCCGGGTTGTGGGCGGGGCCGGGGCCGACGAGTTCGCCTTACTTCCCGCGGCTACCTCGCCGGCCGCGCTGGTTTCGGTGACGAGTGAGGCGCACACCAGCCAGTCGGCGTGGGTGGAGCCGCTGGCGAAGGACCACCGACCGCGTACCCGGTAACCGCCGGGGACGGCCTCGGCGTGGCCCGACGGGTTGATCCCACCGACGACGAGACCATCGCTCTCCCGGAACATCCGGCCGGCCGTCTGCTCCGGGAGGTAGTCCGACATCCGGCCGATGACGCCCTGGACCCCCATCTGCCAGGCGACGGAGGCGTCGATCCGGGCGAGCGCCTGGAGCACCGCGGAACCGGTCCGGACACTCACCCCGCCGCCGCCGAAGGCCGGGGAGACCCACATCCGGTGGATGTTCTGCTCACGCAGGGCGTCGATGACGTCGGGCGGCGTCATTCTCTCCTGTTCGGCCTGTTCACGGTGCTGGACCAGGACTGGGGCGACTTTCTCGACCCGGGCGAGCCAGTGCCTGGTCTCGTCGTCGGGGTGGGCGGGGCCTGGCCAGAACATGTCACGCATCCACTCTGATCAACCGCCTGATCTGCGGAGACATCGTCCGTCCCTTTCTCGTCGAGGGAGGTAAAGGCTGGTCACCGACGGCAAAGCTCCGACTGAAGCCGCATCTACGGATAGATCATAGCAATTTCTACGTAGATACGGATCGCGAAAGCGCTAAGGGGCCGTGAGAGCGGCCCAGATTACCAGGGTTTCCCTGGCTCTGCGGCTCTGCGGGCGGAACTTGTCAAGATTTTTAGGACAAGATTCTTTGTGAACTAGCCTGTGTTCCGTCCCTGTCGTGATCTCGGTCGAGGGATGACTTCTGATCGTTCGGGCACGCCGTCGGCTGGTTCGGCCTGGTCATCCGGCGTGTGGTTGATCCCGGCGGGCTTCGGGAGCGGCGGCGGGACCGGGGGCTGGTTCACGAACCGTTCCGGATGCGCGGCGTAGGCCACGTCGAGGACACGGCTGCGGGCAGCGTGTACCGCCTCGGCCTGGCCGAAGTACACGGCCGCCGGCGTGAGATAGCCGATTCCCGAATGTCTGTGCTCATGGTTGTACCAGGCGAAGAACCCGCGGCAGAACTGGCGCGCCTCGGCAATGGTACCGAAG
>NZ_JPGU01000068.1:0-10982 GCF_000732115.1 Frankia sp. CeD | reverse complement strand
CCCCTCACCAGCCGCCCCGTCCCGACCATCACCGCTGTCCCCTGCGCCGGCGCAGGCCGGCGGCCCGCCCGACGCGCGCTCCGACGACCGGCCGAACAGCATCCGACGCAACGTCGCCAGTTCCGCCCGCAACGCCTCAAGCTCGGCCGCGGCCGCGGTCTCCCGCGCGAGCAGCCGGGCATGCTCCGTCCCCAGCTCCGCGAGCTCGACTCGCAGACGGCCGTTCTCCACCAACACATCCGCCAGCGCCTCACCACCAGCAACGCCGCAAACNCCCGACTCGACAACCGCCACGCACCNCAGCAAACCATCCCGACCAGCGAACCNTCACCCACGGAGACCATCAGGNCACACCCAGNCCCCNCAGCCACCGCCAACGTCGATCAACTCAACGGGACTTCCGACTACGTACGCTCCACTGTCGCCACCATCCTCGGGCAGACGGTGCACATCGTAGGGGCCTCGGACTCAAGGAGCGAGGGTCGCATCCGTGGACTCACCGCGAAGACCGTCCTCTACGACGAGATCACGCTCTCGCCGGAACCCATGTTCCAGCAGACCCTCGCGCGTCTGAGCCTGCCCTACAGTCGTCTGATCGGTTCGACTAATCCCGATAGTCCGGCGCATTGGCTCAGAAAAAAAATTCCTGCTACGTGCCGGTGAGCTTGGCGCCGGGCTCGCGCACTTCCATTTTACGCTCATGGATAACCCCAGCCTTTCGCCGGCCTACGTCGAGGCGCTGAAGAAGGAGTACGTCGGCCTCTGGTATGCCAGGTTCGTCGAGGGGCGCTGGATCATGGCTGAGGGTGTCGTGTACGACATGTGGGACGAGGACCGCATGGTCGAAGACGAAATCCCCAGTATCGTGCGCTGGGTAGGCACGGGCGTGGACCACGGCCAAGTTAATCCGTTCAACGCCATCGTCGGCGGCATCGGGGTGGACCGCCGCCTTCACCTGGTGGCCGAATACCGGTACGAGTCGAAGCTCGCGCGCAGACAGAAGACCGACGCCGAGTACTCGATGGCGTTGCAGGAGTTCCACGCGCAGGTACCGATCCCGGGTACGAGCCTTCGGGGTGTGCGACCGGAGTACATCTGCGTCGACCCCTCGGCCGCGTCGTTCGTGACCCAGCTCTACCGAGACGGTGTCAGCGGCGTGATGAACGCAGACAACGCGGTTCTCGACGGTATCCGCATGGTGGCGTCGCTGATGGGCAACGACCGGCTTCGCGTGCACCGGTCCGTGAAGGGCTGGCGGGAAGAGGTCGGCTCGTATGCCTGGGACGATGACGCTTCGGAGCGCGGCGAGGAACGTCCGGTGAAGACCGAGGACCACGCGATGGATAGCGCACGGTATCTAATCAAGAGCACAGAGCCACTGTGGTACAGCACTCTCCGTCAGCCGCTCCAGCCTGCCGCGTAGAAGGGCCTGCCTGTGGGATCCCGTCCGACTCTCGCCGGCCTCGCCGCCCGACGCCGCCGCAAGCCCCCGATGGCCGGCCCGCAGCAGGCCCCGCCGGGTCAGTCGGCCGGGATGATCCGGTAGCCGACCCCCGCGAGCGTCTCGATGACGGGCGGGTCGCCGAGTTTGCGACGCAGCCGTCCAATGGTGACCGAGACGGTCTTGGTGAAGGGGTCCGCGTACTCGTCCCAGACCTGTTCGAGCAGCCGCTCGGCACTCAGCGGGGCCGGCATCGCGCGCAACAGTGCCTCCAGTACGGCGAATTCCTTGGCGGAGAGATCGAGTCGCCGCCCGTCACGGATGGCGGTGTGGCGCAGTGGGTCGAGTTCGACACCGCCGGCTTTGAGGACGCGTGGCTGCGCGGTGGGCCGACGCCGGGCCAGTGCCCGCACCCGTAGGACGAGTTCGGGAAAGTGGAAGGGTTTGGGGAGGTAGTCGTCCGCGCCGAGGCTCAGCCCGGTGACACGATCGGCGCTGGTGTCGGCCGCGGTGAGCATCAGAACCATGGCCGGGTCCTCGGAATCTATGATCATCCGGCACAACATGTCACCGTTCAGGCCGGGGAGGTCACGGTCGAGCAGCACGACGTCGTAGCGGTTGACATCGAGTTTGGCGGCGGCGTCGAGACCGTCGTAGCTGACGTCGACAGCCATGCCGTGGTCACGGAGGCCTTCGGCGATGTCGTCGGCGAGGCGGTGCACGTCCTCGACGACGAGCACTCTCACCGCGACCCCCCGGGCCTCACCGCGACCCCGGCCTCACCGCGACCCCCCGGCACCCTCGGCACCCTCGGCACCCCCGACACCGGAGCGCGGCCGACGAGCGGCATGGTGATGACGGCCCGCAGACCGCCCTCGGGTCGGGCGCTCAGGTGCAGAGCGCCGTCATGGGCCGCGGCGATCGCGGCGACGATCGACAGCCCGAGCCCGACGCTGCCGGCGGTCGTGCGGTCGGCGGCCAGGCGGCGAAACGGCTGCCCGAGCTGCTGGACGTCGGCGTCGTCGAGCGGCGGCCCGGCGTTCTCGATCGTCAGGTGGGCAATCCTGGCGTCATCCGTGCCGCCGGTGGCGGGGTGGCAGCGGACCTGGACCTGGACGTGGACGAAGCCGCCGGGATGGTTGTAGCGCAGGGCGTTGTCGAGGAGGTTGTCGACCAGGCGCCGCAGCAGCGTCGGGTTTCCGATGATCTCGACGGCCGCGAGCTGACGGTGGATGTGCACGCCCAGCTCGGCGGCGTGAGGTTCGCGGGCTGCCAGCGCGGCGACGACGAGGCCGGTGAGCGAGACGGCGGCATCATTGCCGGGTGCCCCCTGATGGGCCCGCGCCAGGGTGAGGAAATTCTCGATCAGCCGGTCGGCCTGGTCGAGTCCCTCGCGAAGCTTGCCGGCGAGCACGGTGACCTCCCGCGGCACGGGCTGGGGTTTGCCCTCGGCGACATCGAGCGAGGTCCGCATCATCGTGAGCGGGGTGCGCAGCTCGTGGGAGGCATTGGCGACGAAGCGTCGCTGCGCCTCGAACGCGGTCTCCAGGCGGGCCAGCAGCCCGTCTATGGTGTCACCAAGGTCGGTGAGTTCATCCTGCGGGCCGGGTAGGTCCAGGCGCTCGTGCAGGTTCTCCTGGGAGATCCGCAGGGTGGTCGCGGTCATCGTGCGCAACGGGCGCAGCACCCGNCCCGCCACCAGCCAGCCGAGCCAGATCGACACAACCGCCATGATCGCCAGTGCGATCCCGGACTCGACGAGCAACTGGTGCAGGTAGCTGTGGTGGACCTGCGAGGCGACCGCCGACGAGGCCCGTGGCGGGGCCGGTTGCCCGTTGAGTGGGCCGCCCTGGGTTTCCGGCATGCCGGTCGGGGNGGNNNNGATCTGGATGGTGGCGGTGACGTGCAGCACCAGAAGATACGTGATCGCCAGCAGCGCGGCGCCGGACAGGACGAACAAGCTGCCGTAGAGCAGCGTCAGGCGCAATCGGACCGTGCGCGGGAGCAGCCTCGCCCACGGCCACCGACGGAGGCGGGCGACCAGCCCGCTGGAACGCGGGGCGGCAGCGGCGGCTGACACCGCCCGCCGAGCCGGCTCGGGCGGCTCGGCGGGNGTACCGGACGCCGCGGCAGCCGTCCTCGCCCGCTCGGCCAGGTCACTCACGCTTGGCTGCCACCTCTCGCAGATCCCGCACTGGAACCACCGTGCGCTGAAACCACCGTGCGCTGAAACCACCGTCGCCTGTTGGCGCATGCGAACGGGAACCGGCTTCGGTGCGACCTTCCGCCCTCCCAGGATCCCACCCGCGCGGGTAACAGGGCGGTAACAGCTGACGTTGACCCCGTGTTGCCGCCCCCGTCATATCAACGTCCCAGTAACCGGACGCAGCCGAGAATCGGACCGAGCGCCGATCCCGCACCTGACGAGGACGTGAGCGAGATGAACAACACACCACAGGCCACACCACAGGCCATGCCGCAGACCACACCACAGACCAGAGCCGCGGACCGGTACCCCGCGACGCCCGCAGCGACGCCCGCAGCGACCAGGCGGTCTTCGGCGGCGCGCAGGACGGTCGGCGCCGCGGCGGTTGCCCTGTGCCTGCTCGGCGCCGCCGCGTGCCAGGGCTCGAAGACGTCGCCCGATCCCGGGTCGGCTACCAGCTCGCCGGCTACCAGCTCGCCGGCTACCAGCTCGCCGGCTACCAGCTCGCCCGACCCGGGTCAGGTTCAGCAGCAGCAACAACAGCAGGCCCCGGGTGGTGGATCGCGGCCAGATCTGGGTACCCCGTTCACGCCGTCCGGGCATTCGTCGGCGAGCCTGCCCCCGCTGTCCGGAAACGGGNCATGACCGCGCTCGGCACCCACAGGCCGGCCCACGCACCGGCGACATCCTCGAGCAGGTTCTTCGTGACCTACCTGCTGCGCGGCCTGCGGGGACGGGCCCGGCAGACAGTGATCGTCGCGGTCGGTCTGGCGGTGGGGGTCGCTGCGGTGGTCACGCTGACCGCGGCGTCGACGGGCGTGAGCCGGGCGCAGACCACGGTGCTCCACTCGCTATACGGGGTGGGCACCGACATCTCGGTGACGACGGCGGCCACCAGCGGCTCGGGTTCGAGCGGTTCGGGTTCGAATCAGGGCCTGGTCACGTCCGGAGACGCGGGCAAGGAGTTCTTCCGGCTGCCGCCCGGCCTCGGGCTGCTGGATTCCTCAGCCCTGGCCCCGATCTCGAAGATGTCCGGCGTGGCCGAGGTCGCGGGCGGCCTGAGCGTGGGTGAGACGGTCGTCGGCCCGACGCCGTCCACCGGCGGGCTACCCAGCCTCACCTCGACCAGCATCGACGGGGTCGATGTCGCGCACCTCAAGCTCGGCCCGTACGCCTCCGGCACGCTCACCTCGGGCCGGTCCTTCACCACCGCGGACGCCGACGCCGACCGCGCCGTGATCGACGCGCGTTACGCGGCCGCGCACAACCTTGGGGTGGGCTCGACGATCGTGATCGCCAAGACCCGCTTCACCGTGATCGGCATCATCAGCCAACCAGCCGCCAGCGACCCGGAGGACGTCTTCATCCCGCTCGGCCGCGCCCGGGCACTCGCCTCCTCCGCCCGGCCCGACCTGGCCGGGAAGCTTACCGCGATCTACGTGGCCGCCGCCGGCGCGGCCGACATCCCCACCGTGCACGACAAGATCGCCAAGCTGCTCCCGAGTGCCACCGTCACCAGCTCGTCGGACCTGGCCAGCAGGGTCAGCGGGTCGCTGGCCAGCGCCGCCGACCTCGCGCGCGACCTCGGCCGCTGGCTGGCCGTGGCGATGCTCCTCGCCGCATTCGCGCTGGCCGCCCTGCTGACCACCGCCGCGGTGCGGCGGCGGGTTCGCGAGTTCGGCACGCTCAAGGCACTCGGGTGGCATACCCGGCGCATCATCGCCCAGATCATGGCCGAATCGCTCGTGACCGGCCTGGCCGGAGCCGCGGTCGGAATCGGGCTCGGGTTCGCCGGCGCCGCCGTCATCGACGCGATCGCCCCCACGCTGACCGCGGCCGTCGCCCTGAACCCCGGCTCGACACCACCCCAGGGCGCGCTGATCAAGAACGGCAGCCTCGAGACGATGACGCTGCCCGGCGGGGTGCACACCCTCAGCGTCCACCTGCACGCCACCGTCGGGGCCGCGACGATCCTGCTCGCGGTCGTGCTCGCGATCGTCGGCGCGGTCCTCGCCGGCGCGCTCGGCAGCTGGCGCGTCGCCCGGCTGCGCCCGGCCCACGCCCTCGTCCGCGTCGCCTGACCAGCCCACCAGCACACCAGCACACCAGCCCCGGCCACCCGCACCCGCTTACCGCCCTTCCCGAGGTCGAACCGAGCTTTCCCGAGATCGAATCGAGAACCCGATGTATACCCTTACCGGCGTTTCCAAGACCTTCCGCGCCCGTGGCAGCACCGTCACCGCGGTGCGGGACCTGAACCTGTCCATCGCCGACGGCGAATGGCTCGCCATCCAGGGCCGCACCGGCAGCGGCAAGAGCACCCTGCTGCAGCTGTTGGGCGGCATGGACCGGCCCAGCACCGGCACCGTCAACCTCGACGGTCAGGACCTGGCCACGATGTCCGAGAAACAGCTCACCGAGATCCGTGCCGCCCGGGTCGGCTTCGTGTTCCAGATGTTCAACCTCATCCCCACCCTGTCCGCGATCGAGAACGTCGAAGCCGCCCTCGTTCCGCTGCGCACCCCCGCCGTCCAGCGCCGGGAACGCGCGGCGGCAGCGCTGGCGGCCGTGGGCCTGGCCGATCGAGCCGGACACCTGCCCTCCGAGCTGTCCGGCGGCCAGCAACAACGCGTGGGGATCGCCCGGGCCCTGGTCAAGGAACCCAGCGTGCTGCTCGCCGACGAGCCCACCGGCAACCTCGACGTCGACACCCGCGACGAGATCCTCACGCTGCTCGAACAGATCTGGACCGCCAACCAGCTCACGCTCGTGCTCGTCACCCACGACAGCGCCGTCGCGGCCCTCGCCGAACGTGTTGCCGTCATGCACGACGGCAAGCTGGACATCACCGGTACGCGGATCGGGTGACCGGCATGTCAAACGCACGCCGCCGGTCGGCGAACGCACGATCGGAGCCCTCATGTTCGTCCTGACCTATCTTCGACGTGAACTGCGGCACCGGTCGCGTCAGGCGATGCTCGTCGCCACGGGGCTCGCCGTCGGCGTCGGGCTCGTCCTCGCCACGACGGCTACCGCCGCCGCGGTCGACGACGCGCAGACCGCGGTGCTACACACGCTGAACGGGATCGGCACCGNCCNCNCCGTCACCGCCACACCATCGGCCGACCGTCGCGCCGGCGCGACCGGCAGCGGCAGCGCGGACGGCAGCGGCAGCGCGGACGGCGCGAGCAGCACGGGCCTGTCGGTGGCCGGCGGGGCGGTGCTGGATTCGTCGACGGTGCGGGCCATCGCCGGGCTGGCGCACGTCGCCGGCGTCGCGGACTCGTTGGTCCTGAGCGAGATCACCCTCCCGCCGACCGGCTCGGGCGGCATCCCGACCAGCACGAGGATCGACGGGATCGACGTCACGCGCCTGGGCCTCGGGCCAGCCGCGTCCGCCACGCTCCGCTCGGGCCGTCCCCTGTCCCGGGCCGACAGCCGCGGCGACGTCGCGGTCATCGACACCCAGTACGCCGCCGCCCACCACCTTGGCGTCGGATCGACGATCACCGTTGCCGGGACCCGGTTCGCCGTCGTCGGGATCGTCTCCCAACCCACGGCCACCGGCGCGGCCAGCATCTACCTCCCGCTCGCTGCCGCCCAGCGGCTGCCCGCCGGCCAGCACTCGAAGCCGCTGGCGGGGAAGGTGAGTACGATCTACGTCTCGGCGAGCACCGCGGCCGACGTCGGCGCGGTCGAAACCGAGCTCGCCGCGCTCCTGCCCTCGGCCACCCTCAGCAGCTCACGCGNCCTCGCCGAGGCGGTCAACGGCTCTCTCGCCAGCGCCACCACCCTCATGCACGATCTCGGCACCTGGCTCACCGTGGGCGTGCTGTTGGCCACCGTCGCCGCCGCCAGCCTGTTCACCCTCGCCTCCGTAACCCGGCGGACGCGCGAACTCGGAACCCTGAAAGCGATCGGCTGGACCAGCTGGCGCGTCATCACGCAGATCATGGCCGAGTCCGGCACGGTCGGCCTCGCCGGCGCGGCGCTCGGAGTCGCGGTCGGCTACGCCGGCATCGGTCTTGTCAACGCGGTCGCACCGACCCTGACCGCCACCGTCGGCACCGGCACGGGCGCGCACAACCTCGCCGTGCACCTGAACGCACACACCGAGCCAAGCACCCTCGCGGCGGCGGCCCTGATCGCCATCGCCGCGGCCCTGATCGCCGGCACGCTCGCGGCCTGGCGCACGACCCGGCTGCGGCCGGCCCACGCCCTGGCCGAGGTCGAATGAACGCCAAGGCTCCCACGCACCTCCATCACCGGCGGCCGGGGCTCGATGACGGAACGGGTCAGCCGTGTTGATTACCGCGGCACTACGTGACGATGACCTGACCGGGCACTGCGCCGGTCGTTTGCCGAGCAAAGAAGCCCAGAATGGCCGAGTTCACTTCGGTGGGGCGTTCCAGGTAGCCGTAGTGGCCGCAGCCCGGAATTTCTTCGTAGGTGGCTCCCGGGATGGCCTCGGCGACTTCGCGGCACAGCGGTGGACGGACTATCAGGTCGTCCTGGAAGCCGATCACCAGACAGGGGCACTGGATATGCGCGAAGCCCGGCCGGCGGTCGGGGATGAGTTCCAGGCCCAGTTGGCCGCGGGCCGCCGAGAGGGTCACCGCGGAGACCTCGAAGACGTCGAGCCAGTCCCTGATCTGCCGTTCGTCGTTGAGCGTACGCGGCGAGAGGCTCTGCAGCGCATGCATGAAAGCCGCATAACGCGCAGGTACCGTGACACCGCTGTCGTACAGCTCTATTTCGGCTAGGGACATGGCGGTGGCCAGCGCGTCGGACCTGCCGCGGGTCGCCATCAGCACGGCCTGCCCGACCAACCGGGGCCGGGCGACGAGCAGCTCCTGCACGATCATGGCGCCGAGTGAGAAGCCCACAACCCGGCAGCCCTCGACGCCCAGATGCTCGATGAGGGCGGCGGTGTCGGCCACCATGTCGGCCAGCGTGAACCCCTCAGGCCCGGCGTCGGAGGGCGGAATGCCCCGGTTGTCCATCGTGATGACGCGGTAGCCCGCGGCTCGCAGCGCCGGCACCTGGTGGGTCCGCCAGACGCGCCCGGGGGCTCCCGTCCCGGTGACCAGGAGGACCGGCGCTCCCACGCCGTAGTCATCGAAGCTCAGGTTGATCCCGTTGATCCGAGCCACCGGCATCGGCTAGTCCTCCATCGCGATTTCCGCTTCCAGCTCCTCAAGCTGCTGCTGGGCCAGGCTGAGCAGCGGAAAGTCGGACGGGCTGTGCCCGCCGGCCCCCGGGCGGCCCGCCTGAGCGGCCAGCCCGGTCAGCATCGCCACCCACCCGTCGGTCAGCTCCCGCACCGCGTCCGGCTCGAGAAGACCGGCAGGCCACGACAGCGACACGGTGAGCTCGGGCCCGTCGGGCCCGTCTTCGACGATCCCGTCCGCCTCCAGCGCGTGCGCGACGGGCATCCGCTCGGGCATGTCCCCGCCCAGCGCCACCGGCTGCCACTCCTCCTGCCTGGCCGAGGTGGTGAACCGGCCCAGGTAGTNGAACCCGATCTGCGGCACCGGTGGCGCGGCCAGCGCCGGTCCCGTGACCACGTTGAGATAGCGCAGCACGCCGAAGCCCAGGCCATCGCCCGGCACCGCCCGCACCTGCTCCTTCACCCGCTTGATCACCACGCCCGCGGCATCGCCACCCGCCCGTACCTCGGCGAAGTCCACCCGACCCGGGTCCAGCCGGACGGGATGCACGCTGGTGAACCAGCCGACCGTACGCGACAGATCCACGTCATCGGCCAGCGGCTCGCGCCCGTGCCCCTCCACATCCACCAGCACCGGGCCTGGCACCCCGCGCCATTCGGTCACCGCCAGCGACAGACCTGTCAGCAGCACGTCGTCGATCCCGGCGTGGAACACCGCGGGTACGGTTGTCAGCAGCGCCGCCGTCACGTCACGCGGCACCGGGACCGACACCCGCCGTACGCTCGACACCGTGTCGCGAGCGGGGTCCAGGGGACGCCCGCCCAGCGGCGGCTCGGGATCGGCCAGCAACCGCTGCCACCCAGGCAGTTCCGCCACCCGCGCCGGGTCGTCCGCCGAGCCGGCCAGCAGCCCCGCCCACCGGCGGAACGAGGTGCCCACCGGCTCCAGCGAAGCCCCCGTACAGGCCGCCGCCAGGTCCGGCAGCAGCACCCGCCACGACACCCCGTCGACCACCAGGTGGTGCGCCACCAGCAGCACCCGGCCGGGGGCATCCGGCCCCCGATCCAGCCACACCACCTGCAGCATCACCCCGGCCTCCGGATCGAGCCGCCGCGCCGCCGACCGGCCCACCGCGGCCACCAGCGAGGTCAGCTCGGGCCCGGTCAGACCGGCGGCGTCCACCCGGTGCACCGACGAGGAGGCGTCCAGACCAGGCGGCGGAATGTCCAGCCGCCACGAGGCGACGTCCGGGCCGGGGCACACCAGCCGCGCCCGCAGCGCGTCGTGCCGGTCCACCAGAGCCTGGACCGCCGTGACCAACCGGCCCTCGCCCAGCCCAGCCGGCACGATCGTCAGCACCGACTGGGAGAACCGGCGCAGCCCGGTCCGCTCGGCCACCCAACGCATCACCGGGATCAACGGGNCCTCNCCGACGGCCAGGTCGTCGACCGCCGGTCCGGCGGGCCTGCTCTCCGCCACCAGCGCGAGGCGGGCGGGCGTCTTGTCCTCGAACACCTGCCTGGGCGTGATCACCATGCCCGCACGGCGGGCCCGGGCCACCAGCTGCATCGACATGATCGAGTCGCCGCCGAGGTCGAAGAAGCTGTCGTCGGCCCCGACGTACTCCAGGTGCAGCAGCTCGGCGAACAGCGCGCACAGCGCCTCCTCGACGGGCGTCCGGGGCTCCCGGCCACCGGCCAGGCCCGCGAAGTCGGGNGCCGGCAGCGCGTCCCGGTCCAGCTTGCCGTTGACCGTCAACGGCAACGCGTCCAGCAGCACTACCGCGGAAGGAACCATGTAGTCCGGCAACAGCCCGGCCGCGAAGTCCCGGAGGTCCGAGCCGTCCCCGGCGGTTCCGGCGGTCCCGGCGGTCCCGGCGAGATAGGCCACGAGGNGNNGGTGGCCGGGCTGGTCCTCACGCATCACGACGGCGACCTGGTCGACGGCGGGATGCCCGGACAGCACGGCCTCGATCTCGCCGGGCTCGATCCGGAAACCACGGATCTTCACCTGCGCATCCGCCCGCCCGGCGAACACCAGCCCACCATCGCCGGTCCACCGGGCCAGGTCACCCGTGCGGTACATGCGCTCCCCCGACCCCCCGAACGGGCAGGCCACGAACCGCTCCCCGGTCAACGCGGGACGATTGAGATAGCCACGGGCC
>NZ_JPGU01000067.1:0-11275 GCF_000732115.1 Frankia sp. CeD | reverse complement strand
GCAGGTCGTGGATCGTCTCGGTGGTGCCGTCGTCGCGCCACTGGCCGAAGTAGTAGTACACCGCGGACGTCGGGGGCAGGTCGTGGGGCAGGTAGCGCCACTGGCAGCCGGTCCGGGCCTGGTAGAGGACCGCGTTCACGATCTCCCGCATGTCGTAGCCGCCCTCGTGCCCGCTGGCCGAGGGGTGCCGGGCCTTCCACGCGGTGAGGACCGGGCGGATCAGGTCCCACGCCTCATCGGACAGGTCACTGGGGTACGGCTTGCGTTCTGCCATGTCTTCCAGCAGAACGCGCCAGCCGGCGAACGCAAGACGATCAACTCCGCACCCCNGAGATCAACTCAAGCTGAGGCCCGGCGAAAGCGTGCAGAACGCCCACTGAGGCGTCGCAGCTCATGCCATGATCGTGTCTCGCCTGCGTTGGCGGACGGCACCCGGAGATGGCTCCCATGGCACCAGGGATTCCCGCCGGGGCGCAGCTACCGGACCGTGACGAAGCCGTGAGGCACCTCCTCGGCGATCTACATCACCGGGCCAGCAGCGGCGTCGGTCCGGACTAGTGGCCGGCCCGGCGTGGGGGCCGCTGACGGAACATGATCGGAGTCCAGGTCCGGACTCGGACTCGCTGGTCGCCAGACAGACCGGTCCGAATCGCGTTCCCCGGGATCGTTGTAAGACTCCCGGATCCAAATCAGGACCAGGCACGCCGGCTTGCCGGGGCCACGGTGGCGTCCAGTCTGCATGACGCCGGATCGGGTGCCCACCAGTCGGCCATAGGGCTGTGAACTGGGAAGACCTCGTCAGCTGCCCGCAAGCCTGCTCACCGATCGAGCCGATCAGGTGTCCCAGCGGCTCGCGCTTCGGCCCGCATCTTCTCAGAGTGAGCACGAAGTCACGCTCGTCCCGATAGACTCGGCGGGCGTCGCTGGACCCGACGCGTATGCAGTTGCGTCATGATCAGCGACTCGGCGGACTCAAGGTGGTGCGGNACTGTGATGGTGACCGTTCTATACTTGCCGCTCGCCGGAAACGATGATCGCATGGGCTCTCGCCATGGGATCGCGACTCGCGGTGGCGCGCTCGGTCGACCAGAGATGCGGTGAGCCGCGCCTCCTGACTCCAACAAGAGAGAGTTCTTCATGCCAGAAAAGAGCATCAAGGAAAAAGTGTTGTGTTATATTGTGCGCGATGGCAAGTTGCTGGTGTTCCGGCACACCGACTATAGCTACGAGGAAGTTGGCATCCAGGTGCCGGCCGNCAGCATCCGTGAGGGCGAGACCCCGGAGAAGGCAGCCCTGCGGGAGGCGCGCGAGGAAACGGGCTTGACGGACTTCAAGATCGTGCGCAAACTCGGTGAGGTCGAATACGACATCAGTCCGTATCGGTTCGAGATACAGCACCGCCACGTCTTCCATCTTGAGATCACCGAGCCCGCGCCGGACCGGTGGGCCAGCCAGGAAGACCATGACGGTGAACAGGAGCCCACCCACTTCGAGTGCTTCTGGGTGCCGCTGGAGGCGGCCCACATTCTTCAGTCCGGGCAAGGAGCTTTGCTAGGGCGCCTGTACGACTGAGACCCCTTGCTTTCCCTCGGCACTATGGAGGCAGGTCATGAGTCACAATACCGGGCAGCGGGAAGAAATTGACCTGCTTTACCGGAGCTTGGATGTGGCAGACTCTGCGAGTGCCGTTTCGGTGATTCTGAAGTTGCGCGGCGAGACCTGTAACATCGATTGTCTCTACTGCTATGAGAAGCGCAAGGCGACCCCGGGAGGGGCGCGGATCGACGCCGGCCAGGTACACCGGCTCGCTGAACTCTTCCGGGGTAGGCGTATCGTTGTGGAGCTACACGGCGGGGAGCCACTTACTGCCGGTATTGCTCACGTCGCCGACGTGCTCTCTGCTCTCGCGGCGCAGCCCTCGGTCGTCGGTGTTTCACTTCAGACCAACGGCGTGCTCTTGGATGAGCAGTGGTTGGACCTCTTCGAGGAGGTCTGTCCCGACTTGCGGATCGGCATCTCGTTGGACGGGGATTCTGAAGGAAACAGATGGCGGGTCGGCTACGACGGCAGGCCCGTGTACCCGCGCGTGGCCGCAGCCTTGCAACTGCTGGCTGACCGCGGCCGTCAGGCGGGCGTCATCTGTGCCGTCACTCCGTCCATCCTGAGCCGGGCCGAGGCTGTCCTAGACCATATCGCCGGATTCCATGCGGTTAACGCGGTCAGTTTCGTTCCGTGCTTCGACGCCTCCGTCCGACGTCCCACCGCGGTTCCGGGCCGTCGCCTACCGATCAGTCGACAGCTTCAGCAAGCCCATGTTGCGGATGAGACAGATCCAAGTTGGGCGATCGATCCGGACCAGTACGCCGACTTCGTGATCGCAGCTACGATCCGCTGGATCAGCGCCGGGTATTTCACCCGTATGAAGTTGGAGCCGGCCGTGTCGACGATCAGGCGCCTACGTAGCCTCGACACAACCTTCTGCCATTTCTCGAACTTGAAGTGCGACCACGTCTTCACGCTCTATCCCGACGGCCGGCTCGGTAGCTGCGACGAGCTGCCCTGGCCGCAAGCTCGCCTAACTGTGCTGGACCAGTCAGCCGACATCGAGCAGGTGGCCGGCGCGCAGCAGCATTCGACGATCCTCGCTGGGGCCAGGAACCTGATGGGTCGGTGCGCGACCTGCGAATATCGAACTGCCTGCGGAGGTGGATGCCTCGCCTCCCGATTGCGCAGTGACCTAGCTGGAGCCCAGGACGCCTACTGCGATTATCGCATCCGAATGATCAACGGAATCGCCGCGTTGCTTGCGCAACCTGCCGACCCGGCGGGCGCATGGTGTCAAACCTTGCGTTGGAGTCCGAGAGAACCGAATAGCATGCGGGATATCGCCGCCTTCCTCGCGCGCTGGAACAACCCGGATGCGCCACGGGAAGACGTGCGCATTCATACCAGCTTGGAAGGAAACATCAACACGGTAGGTCTATCCGGCGTCCACGAGGCTGACGACCTCGACCCCGCACATCCCCGATGGCACGAGGCAATTGAGCCCGGCATCCGCTCCCTCGTCGACGCTGTCACTTGCGACTGGCGACTCGTCACCTACGACAGCTGTGAAGGTCACAGCTACACCGGCCGGGAACTGCCTCCTGCCGAACGACGGGTCGGAATCCTGCCACGTGACCGGGCTGAATATGCAACAACCGCAGCTGCTCTCTGCCGAGTGGCGATGACCGCTCAACCCGAGCTTCCGGAACAAACTCAGCTACTCGTCGGCCGCTGTGACCTGACGTGCGAGGCCACGGGGCGGACCACGCCCGTTCTCGACCTGCGGCTGCGACCGGCATCCGGGGCTAGTTGGTCGGCGTACTTCGCCGCCGTGGACACTGCAACGAACGTGCTCGTGGCCGCGCTACGTCGCGAGAAGCCGACACCTGGATATGTCTGCGCCTGCTTGATGCAACCTGCAACAACCGACCGGCTTGCCCTGGACGCAACGTGACCGGCGGCGGTGACGTGTCGACGATCCATCAGCTTCTCGGACGGATCGTATACTTTCNTGCGCTCTTCATCGAGCCCGCCCTTCCGGTCGCGTCCGTAGATCCGAGTCTCGGGTCTCCGTGCTGCAACCACCATTCTGCCCTCAGCCGCCGCCCCACTGTTGAGAGGCTGCTGACGTCGACTGCTTGGGCTGCCATTGCCGAAGTCGCTGCGACCATCCCCGCGTTTCGGCGAGACTGCCCCGGCCAGGGAAGCGATTGCTGCGCGACCTGTTGCGTGAGGGGGTCGGCCGAGGCTGTCGCAGCGTGCTGGGTGGAGACCGAGTACCACGCCTACCACCACGTCCAGCCTGGCGAAGCGATCGTCCGTGCGTGCCAGCGGGCAGCGGCAGACCGCCTTGGCCGTGTCTTCGCCGCACAGCACCACGTTTCGTGTCGGGTGATGGCCGAGATCGAGACCAGAGCCGACAGGCTGACTCTGCCGAGCGCGGACGAGCTGCCGTTGATCGGGGAACTCTTGGCGCTGTGGGATGACCTGAGCGCGACGGCTCAGCGTCCGGTTGTCGGCTGGCTCAACCACTGTGCCGGCCTCGATGACGTCCGTCGCGTGCTGCTTCGTACGGGGAGCCAGTCGTGATACATATGGCCGAGACAGTAGGTGTCGGCAGCGTCGAAGGGTTTCTTGACGCCAAGGAACGGGCCCGTCTCGTCGCGATCATGGCGGGNTTNCTNGNTGGNCAGCACTCAGCCCGTTTCGGTGACGCTCGCACCACGTCCATCCACGAAATCCCTGGCCACTCCGCCGAGCAGGCCATGGCCGTCTACGAGCCGGCTGGCCGCGTCGAGGTTGCACACATCCCGAGCGAGGCCGAAAGATTACTGCAACGCGCCTTCAGCCGCGCCAAGCCGGTGCTCGCACGAGTCATGCCGTCTATCACGGCGTGCCGTCCGTGGACCTACGTCGAGTACGGCCCCGGCCAGCACATCACCGCACACCTCGACGGGATCGCTCCTGACCCACTCCGCTGGCCGCGCCAGATTGCCGGGATCAGCGTCCTGATCGACGATGCGGACGCAGGCGGAGCCTTCTATGTCGAGACCACTTCCAGCAACCACCTGTGGAGCCCTCCCCTTGGGGATGCCTCAGTCCACGGATACACGCCCGGGATGTGCCTGGCCCACGACGGTGCCGATCACTCCGCNGACTGGTTCACCAGAATGCCCCGCACACGGTGGAGCGTGACGCCCGCGCCGGGAACGGCGTTGTTCTACGGCTCCCAGCTGGCCCATGGCACCGAGCCAGTGATCCGAGGCCGAGTTGCAAAGTTCATCAGTTGGCTCATCTCCGAAGCCGGCCAGCAACCTTCGATACGGTCCGGAGGTAACGGGCATGCTCCTGGCCATTGAGGGGATAGCCGGCGCAGGAAAGAGCACCGTACGCGACCGCGTGCTTGCCGCCGCGGCCGATGAGAACATCGCTGTTGCACACATTGGCCAATTCTCCTGGCTCTCTCTGGACGCCACCCGCACCATCATCGAGCTTCGAGCGGGCCGACCGGCCCCGGACCTGCGGGACGCCACCCGCGCCGTACGTCTGGACCTGGAACTACACGCCCGACACAACCTCATACCGGCACTGTCGCGTGGGTCCGTGATCGCTGACCGACTCATTCTGTCCACAGCTTGTCTACTCGCGTTGCTGTACCAGGAGGCTGTTGATGACTTCGTCCAGCAGTTGGCCGATGCCACCCCTGCCTGCCCACAGCTCACAGTGCTCCTGACCNCCCCGCCCTCAGTGTGCGAAAGCAGGCTTGGCCACAGGACCACAGCGCGCCGCTTCGGCGAAGNCCCCGCCACAGCAACCCAGCTCGCCGACCTCTACCAGCGGGCTGCGACTATCTGGACCCAGACCACCCGTCTTCCCGTGCTGCGATATCCCTGCACCATCGAACACGACGTTGACCGCGTGGCGACCGACTGCCTGGACTATCTGCGCCAAGCCCCTCAGATCGTGGCCGGGACATGAGGAACGACATCATGCGCCTGCATCCGCTGCATCCAGCGTCCTGGGTGCTCGACCAGGTCCACGCCGCCGGATGGCAAGTGCACGACCTGCTGGCATTTACCCGCGCCAGCACACTCATCCTCGCCAGCCGCGCCAGCATGCCGCCGATAGTTCTCAAGGCCGGTTTCGGAAGCAATCACGTGCTGGCGGAACTCGACGAGGACGAACGGCCAGCCGCCTATGGCTTCTACTGGTACATCGAACTGACAGAGGAACAGCGGGCATTGACCCGCGAAGACTTCCGCCACGAGATCGACCTCGCCCGCGACGCCTCCGACGCACCTCACGTTGTGCCACTGCTCGAAACCGGCCAGACCGATCGTTTCGACTGGTATACCATGCCTTACTATCCGACCGGAAACTTCCGGCCTCTGATCATCCAGCGCGTCGCCACGGATCTCCGCTCCCAACTCGCCGGACTAAACATCCTCGCTGACGTTGCCAGCGGACTCGACGCCCTTCATACACGCGGGATCGTGCACCGAGACGTTTATCAGGAAAATATCCTGATCCAAGACGGCCGAGGGTACGTGACGGATCTCGGTGCCGCGCGCCGCACCGGCATCCCTCGCGGGCCTGTGAGCCGGGGCCCGGAGGTGCACTGGCCCCCCGAGTACGCCACGGCCTACAACACCGCAACGGAAACTGCCGACGTCTTCAGCCTCGCGGTCCTAACCTATCGATTCCTCTGCGCAGACATTCCCCGCTACGGAAGTGCCCCCAGGCTCTCCGCTGTCCCATCGTCCCTTCGGGACTTGATCGTCGCGGCACTTGCCCCCATACCAGGTGACCGGCCCGCAATGGGTGACCTGCGTGACGCCCTGCACCAGGCCGCCGCGGATGCTGCTGCGCCGGTTCACCACGAGGGATGAGACTCTGACGAAAGGACTCGGCGATGCCAACGTCGCGCGCACCCCCAATCCCAGCGAACCACACTCCTCACACATCCCCACCATCAAGAAGGATGGCCAACATGGACAGCGACGACCGGTTCAACGACTTCCTCGTCGCCGTGGAGAACCTTCGCGGTGACGACACGGGTGTCCGAACCACTTCCCACACCTCCAGCGTTTCGGCCGACGGATGGACAACCGGGACCGAGACGGACCCGTCCTCGACGCAGGCGTAGAAGCGCACGCCGACCGTGGCATGCCCTGGGGTCAGGACTCTTCTGGCCCCAGGGCTCACACTTGACTCGGGAGCCCGACCGTGGACGTGCAGGCTGCCTTTGCCTTCGCGCCTATCCACCACCTACACCAGACGCGAACCCGGCGAATCCGAGACCTCGTCGATCCGGCTACCACGTGTTCCACCTATGCTTCCCTTACCCGGGCCTCTGTCGCAACCGCCTACACGCTTGCCCACCATGTTCTTCAAGGGGCAGAGGCAGCTGCTCGTGNCCGCGANCCCGCCGTTTTTGACTGGTACAGACAACATCCCGACGCGAACGCCCCGGCGCTGTCAACACCTACGGCAGCCGGCCCGCGCGTTGTTGTGGCCCCCGACTTGGCCCGCCTGTCCCGCTCAGAGATCTCCGAGACGCCCTACTACGTTCTCGGCCCCGGTACAGTCTCGGCCCCCGACAAGCTGAGGGAGATCGCGAGCGCCGCGTACGCCGTGGCAGCCGAGATCGGCTTTGCGGACCTGCTTGCTGGCCACGCCGTCGTGCTCTGCCTCCTTCGCCAGAAGTCCGTCGGTGACACCTTGGATAGCTGGACCATCACCCGACTGCCGGGCACAGTCTTCTGCGATCATTACGGTGAGCCCGTCGTACTCGCCCGTGACCTCGTCCATGAGGCTGGGCACAACTGGCTCAACGACGCGTTTGCCGCCACGGGCTGTACCTTGCCTGAGGAACCCCGCTTCTTCTCCCCGTGGAAGGGGACCACCCGCCCCGTCTTCGGCTTCTTGCACGCGTGCTGGGCCTTCCCGCTTATGATGATTTACACGTCCCGCGTTCTGGGATCTGCGGAGGGCGCCATTGCTCGGTTTCTGACTGGCTATCTCGACGAGCAGCGCCGCTTCCTCGCGGCCACCATCCACGACCACGCGCAAGCTCTCGCCCTCGTCGATGACGTTGGGCTACGTGGCTGTCTGCACACCATTTACCAGGAGGCCCTAGCCTTGTGACCGCCGCTATTGTGGAGGATCAGAGCCCTGGGGTTTCCCTGCTCGTGCGTCCACCGGACGAGCCGCCCGTACACGCGCACGTCGGCAAGGCTCGCCTCGAACACAACGTCGCCATTGACCGGGCAACGACATTCAACATCGGCTCGGCAGGTAAGCAGATCACTGCTTACCTGATCGTTCAGGCGGCTCGGGAAGGCAGGCTGGCTCTCGACCAGCCTGCGCGGCATTTCCTGCCTCGCCTTCAGATNCCTGGCGTCACTGTCGCGGATCTCGTCGTCCACCATGGCGGCGTCCGCGATGCCGAGACCCTGCTGTCTCTGGCCGGATTCCGTGAGCTGGACCACTACACCGCCGACGATCTTTTGGGACTGGCCTACCGGCAGACCAAACGAGCGGTCCCACCGGGCCGTTTCCTCTACAGCAACACCGGCTATCTCCTTCTCGCGCAGATCCTCAGGGCTGTTCATGGGACTGGCCTCGACGAACTTGCCCGGACCCTGCTGTTCTCCCCGCTCGGCATGCCTTCCGCGCACTTTAAAGCCGATCCTCGCGAAGTAGTCCCCGGGGCCGCCGCCAGCTACCGGCCTACCGGCAACGGATGGGAACATTGCGAAACCCCGGTCGCTCTGCCCGGACCGGGATCGCTGTGGTGCAATGTGGACGACCTGGACCGCTGGCTTGGCTTTCTCCGGCAGGAATGGAACGAACCCCGTCAGGAATCGCTACCCTTTGGAAAGGAAATCGCCTATCGGGCCAGCGACCATCAACCCCATCTGTACGGCCCGGGCCTATACGCTGACCCTCGGCCCGCACGTGGCACCGTTTTCCATCACGGCCACGAACAGGGATTTTCCGCATCCACCCACCTCACGTACGAGGGCCTGCACGTCGTTTGCCTATCCAACCATGCCGAAATCGCCGCAGACCATATCGCCGCCGGGGCTCTCGCGGCCCTCCGAGGTGATCCTAACCAAGACATCGCCGGCTTCCTCACGCAGGTAGTCGACGCACGCCAAAAGGCCGCGGTTCCGGCTGGGCCGTCCGACCCACATGACCGCGAAGCGGCGCAGCACGCCAGCCTTGGCGCATACATTTGCGACCAAGTCCCTGGCAGGCTCCAACTCTCACGACACAATGGGGATCTTTATCTGTGGCGCCGTGGCACTCGCGACCGCCTCACCCGCACCGGGCCCACGACCTATACGGCCGCAGGCTACATTCTGACCGTGGACAGCGAATCCAACGAGCCGCCCCGCAGCTTCGTCTTAGATCTCGAACGCGCACCGGCCCTTCACTACGAATCTGTACAATCCTAGAGTGGTGAACACAAGAGTGCCCCTCACATATCGCCCTCGTGGTCGGTGACGTGGTCGGAGAGCGAGGAGGGCCGAGCATTTGGTTGCCGGTGGTCGCGGCCTGTTGTAGGTTCCTCGTTGATCTGGCAATCGACCTTGCGTGAGCTGGGGTTTCCCGGTCAGGACGGCACTGGTTGCGTGTGCACCTACCCGGCTGGGATGGCAGTTCCGACGCGAAGGGGTCCGGCTCCTTAGATCAGTTGGTGCCAAGCGCAAGGTTTCCACGCCGAGCTGACAATCGATCTTGCCTGGGTGGGGTTTTCCACGCCAGTTGGCGCTGGTTGCCCGTGCACTTACCAGGTTTCGATCGCAGCTCTGCCGCAGGGGCGACGTGGGGCGGTGTTGAGCAGGTAGCGGACGGCGTCGATGGTGGTGGCGAGGCGTCGGGCGGCGGGGGATGTCCCACGACGGCCGGCGCGTCCGGTGCGCGAGCACCTACCTGGCCTTTGCCAGGTAGGTGCTACCCGATCGGGGGAATTGCTAGATCAACGGGGGAACCTACAGTTGTGTCAGGAGTCGAACTCGCCGTCCCGGACGCCCGCGACGAAGGCCCTCCACTCGGCCGCAGTGAAGACGAGGATGGGGCCGCCGCGGTCCTTGGAGTCGCGGATCGCGCGTCCCCCCTCCGGTAGCGCGGCGACCTCGACACACTCGCCGCTGCCGTTGGTGTAGCTGGACAGTTGCCAGGACAGGCTGTCCCGGTCAAATTCGATCTTGATGGTCATGGTTGCTCCCTCGACAAGCTCGCGATCATCTCGGCGGATGCGCTGGGGTTGAGCGCGAGGGCTCGGAGATGGTCGAGCTTGTCTCTATACTGCCGCACCTCGTCGGGCTTCTCCACGTACAGACTGCCCGTCAAGACCTCCAGGTAGACAACTTCTGGATCTTCGGCGTCCGGGAAGCGCAGATGGGTGAAGGAGGTCCCGAGCGCGGCGTGCCCACCGACGTCGAACGGTAGCACCTGGATCGTGATGTTCGGCTGGGTTCCGACGTCGACCAGGTGCCTGAGCTGGCCATTCAGCACCTCGCGTCCGCCGACCGGCCGCCGGAGCGCGGCCTCGTCCAGCACGACCCACAGCCGCGGCGGCTCTGGCCGGCTGAGATGTTCTTGGCGGCTCGTGCGCAGGGACACGCGGCGGCGCACCTCTTCGTCCGGAAGCTCCGGCCACGTCGAGCGAATCACGGCGGCGGCGTACTCCGGCGTCTGGAGCAGTCCTGCCACGAGGGACGTCTGGTAGGTGTTGATCGACGATGCATCAGCTTCGAGCCCGATATAGACCTCCATCCAGCGCGGGACGACGTCGCTGAAGCTGCGCCACCAGCCCTGCTGACGTGTCTCCTTGGCGAGGGTGAGGATCGCCTCCCGCTGGTCGGCCTCCTGGACGCCGTAGAGGGTCAGAAGATCGGCGACGTCGACGGTCCGCACCGCGACCCGCCCGTTCTCGATACGACTGATCTTGGCGTCGGACGCGCGGATGGCCCGACCCGCCTCCTCAGCGGTCAGACCAGCGGCCTCCCGCAGCCTGCGCAGCTCCACCCCAAGCCGACGACTGCGCACCGTCGGCCCTGCTGACGACTTCGCCACGCTTCCTCCGCCACTGGACGTCCACACTTGATCACAGTCTGCCATTGGCCGTTGCCGGCCTGTTGACCTCTGCAACCATGGTAAGCGGGCCTGTATGTGTACTTGCATTTAAAGGTACAGGGGAGCATCATCACGCTTCGAGGGCGCTCCGGTGCAGGCGGGGTTGATCGCTGGCCCGGGGNTCGTCGCACCGGCGCGTCCTCCTCACAGTCCGCTGTCCCCGCCGGACGTACCGCCGCAAGGCAAGGCCCGGCGGGGACAGCGCCAGGCCAACGACGACGGGGNGGGGATGATCTCGTGTGCCATGTCGACCGGACACCAGCCAGACATGATCAGGGCTCGGCATGACAGCGGGCGACCCGTCGCCGGTGGTCCGGGTGGCCGTGGCGCACTTCCCGCCGACAGCCGCCGCTGTCCCCGAGGTGCGAACGAGCACTGCCCGCACGCTCACGGAATGGTCGGTAGACCCGGACGCCGTCAGCAGCGCCGANCTCGTCGTGTGCGAACTGACCTCGAATGCGGTGAAGGCGAGCCGCCCGGAAGACGTGGTGGCCATACGGCTCACCGCGACAGGAGAATACGTCCTTGTTGAAGTGCGGGACGGCAATGACACCGCTCCCCGTATCAAAAGCCCGGACCTGTT
>NZ_JPGU01000066.1:0-12786 GCF_000732115.1 Frankia sp. CeD | reverse complement strand
GCGGGAGGTGTTGGGGTGGAAGCCGCGGGTGGGGTTCGAGGAGTTGGTGGCGATGATGGTGGACGCCGACGTCGCCACCGAGACGGAATCGGCCGACAAGGCACTGACAATCCGTTGAGCACCGTTCCCGGACGTACCAGGCGGCCGACCACCCCGGCGCGGGTGAACCGGCCCCACGCGGGCATTCCGTTGCGCGGGGCGGGGAGTACCCCTGCGTATGTCGTCGGGGAGGACTCCGCATGAAGCGCAATACCGCCCAGCCGGGCGGCGCGTCGGCCGCGATCGCGGCCGACGGCTGGACGCTGCGTAAACGCCTGAAACAGACCCGGGGCACCCGGCTGCGGGGGGCGGTGCGCGGCGCCATCCCGCTGGCGCTGGCCGGCCTGCTCGCCAACCTCGCCAACATGGGCGTCACGCTGATCATCGCACGCGCGCTGAGTACCCGATCCTACGGCGCGGTCGCCCAACTGATCGCGATCTTCTTCANCGTGTCCATGCCGGGCAGCGCCCTGCTCGTGGGGGTGGTCCGGCGGATCACCACCTGGCAGCACAGCGGGCAGTTGGACCTGGTGGCGCAGTGGGTCCGCCGGGTCCGCCGGGTCGGGGTCGCGCTCGTGCTGGTCGTCGCCATGCTCGCGGTGGCCGCTCGGGGCTTCGTGGCCCACGAACTGTCGCTGCCCGGTCCCGGCGGCGTCGCCGAGATCGTGACCGCCGGTGCCGCCTGGTGTCTGCTCTGCGTCGACCGGGGGTTGCTGCAGTGCGGCCGGCTCTATCCGGCGCTGGCCGCCAACCTGCTCGTCGACGCCGCGGTGAAGACGGTGTTCACGATCGGGTTGGTGCTCGCCGGTCTGGACGAGACCGGCGCGGCGATCGCCGTCCTGCTCGGTGTGCTGGCCGCCCTCGCCCACACGCGGTCCACGCTGCGCCGCCACCCGGACGCGGTCGTGGGAATGTCGCCCGAGCCGGGCTCGCCCGCGGCGCCCACGGCCCGGCTGGCCGTCGAGGTCGGCACCGCTCTCGTCGCGCTGGCGATGCTCGGCCTCCTGCAGAACATCGACGTCCTCATGCAGGGCCGGCTCGCCCCCGACCGGTCGGGCTCTTACGCGGCCGTCTCGGTGGCCAGCAAGGTGCTCGTACTGGCGGCGGTCGTGCTGGCCGGCTTCCTGCTGCCGGAGGCCGCCGATCGACGACATCTCGGACAGCACGCCCTCCATCAACTCGGAGCAACGCTAGCGATACTCCTCGTCCCCGCGCTGGGGCTGCTCTCCGCCGCTCTCCTCGCACCCGACACACTTCTCTCCCTGGCCTTCGGCCCTCGCTTCACCGATGCCTCCGGCGCGCTTCTCCCCTTGGCCGCAGCGATGACCTGTCTCGGAGCTACCGTGCTGTTCACCCACTACCTGCTCGCTCTCGGCGAGCGAGGCGTACTGCTGGCCCTGGGGCTGGCCGCCGCCGCGACCGTCCCCCTCATGCTGTGGGCGGACGGATCACCGACGAGCACCGCCCGCGCCGACCTCGCCTGCCAGGCCGTGCTGGCCATCGTCACCGGCCTGTCGGTGCTCGCCGCCGCCCGTCGGACGGCTCGGGCATGAGCGCCGCGAGCAATCGGCGCGGCCCCGGCGCGACGATCCCGCCGACCCCCGCGGGCCTCGTCGTGCCGCCGGCCGTCCCGGTCCCGCCGGGCCTCTTGGCCGCGCAGGTGGGAGCGCCCGGGATCGAGGCCGCGCCGCACCGGCCCTCCCTCGCCGAGCTGGTCGAGACTTCGGGGCTGCGCCGCGTGCACATGCTGGCCTGGCGTGACCTCGACGACCCCGAGTCGGGCGGGTCGGAGCTGCACGCCGACAAGGTCGCGGAGCTGTGGGCGCAGGCCGGCATCGACGTGAGCCTGCGCACGGCCGTGGCGTCCGGCCATCCGGAATCCGTCCACCGCAACGGCTACACGGTGGTCCGCAAGGCGGGCCGGTACTCGGTCTTCCCGCGCACGGCGGTGTCCNGCGCGCTGGGCCGCGGCGGGCCCTGGGACGGCCTGGTCGAGATCTGGAACGGGATGCCGTTCTTCTCTCCGGTCTGGGCCCGCTGCCCCCGGGTGGTGTTCCTGCACCACGTGCATGCCGAGATGTGGCGGATGGTGCTGTCCCCGAAGCTGGCCAGGATCGGCGAGACCGTCGAATTCAAGATCGCACCACCGCTGTACCGGCGTACGCGCATCCTGACGCTGTCCCCGTCGTCCCGGCACGAGATCATCGACCTGCTCGGCCTGCCGCCGCGCAACATCTCGGTCGTGCCGCCGGGTATCGACCCGTCCTTCTCCCCCGCCGGCGAGCGCTCGCCGCATCCCCTCGTCCTCGCTGTCGGGCGTCTGGTGCCGGTGAAACGGTTCGACGTCCTCATCGACGGGCTCGTCCACGCCCACGACGAACATCCGACGATGGAGGCGGTCATCGTCGGCGAGGGCTACGAGCGGGTGGAGCTGGAGAAGCGGATCTCCGCTGCCGGAGCCGGCGGCTGGCTGCGCCTCGTCGGGCGGGTCGACGACGACGCCCTGCTGACGCTGTATCGGCGCGCCTGGGTGCTGGCCTCGGCCTCGGCCCGTGAAGGCTGGGGCATGACGATCACCGAGGCCGCCGCCTGCGGCACGCCGTCGGTCGCGACGAAGATCGCCGGACACACCGACGCGGTCGTCGACGGCGAGACCGGCGTGTTGGTGGAGGATCCGGCCGACCTGGGCAAGACACTGGCCGGCGTGCTGACCGATCACGATCTGCGCGCCCGCCTGTCCGCCGGGGCGCTGGCGCATGCGGCGACCTTCACCTGGGCGCAGACGGCTCGCTCGACGTTCGCGGCGCTAGTCCGGGAGGCGGCCCGGCATCAAGGCCGCCGCTCCAGCGCGGCCCGGGCCGCGGACCTGGTTGGGCCGCACCGGTGACTGCGGTGATCCGGTGACCGTGACCACGTCGCCCTCCGGTCCGGCCTCGTCCGATCGCCCCGCTTCCGGTCGCCCCGAGTCCGGTCGCCCCGAGTCCGGTCCGGCCTCGGCGGCGATCCGCCGGCGGCGACCGCCCTCTTGGCCGACCCTGGTGCTGGCCGCCGTGGCGTATCTGCCGCTGCTGGCGACGGCACCGGGAAAGATCGGCGCCGACACCAAGGCATACCTCTACCTCGATCCGAGCCGGATGCTGCGCCGAGCGGTCTCCATGTGGGACCCCGGCATCGGCATGGGCACCGTCACCCATCAGAACATCGGCTATCTGTTTCCGCAGGGCGCCTTCTACTGGCTGCTGGATCTCGTCGGCCTGCCCGACTGGGTCGCGCAGCGGCTGTGGACGGGCTCCATCCTGTTCGGCGCCGGCACCGGCGTGCTGTTCTTGCTCCGCTCGTTGCGCTGGCCCGACCGCTTCGCGTTCGTCGCCGCGTTCGGCTACATGCTCTCGCCCTACATCCTGGAATACGAGGCGCGGATCTCGGCGATCCTGCTGCCCTACGCCGGACTGGGCTGGCTGATCGGCATCACCGTGCGCGGGTTGCGCGAGGCGGAGCCCGGCCGGGCCGGCTGGCGTCCCGCCGGATGGCGCTTCCCCGCCGCCTTCGCCCTCGTGGTCACGACGATCGGCAGCATCAACGCCTCCAGCCTGATCTTCATCCTGTTCGCCCCACTGCTGTGGATACCGTTCGCCGTCTGGGGTACCCGCGAGGTCCGACTCGGCGCCGCCGTGAGTATGTGCACCCGTGCGGTGCTGGTCGTCCTCGTCACGTCGGCGTGGTGGATCGCGGGGCTCTACACCCAGGCCGGTTATGGCCTCAACGTCCTCGCCTTCACCGAGACGATCGAGACGGTCGCCAGCAGCTCGCAGGCCTCCGAGGTGCTGCGGGGCCTGGGCAACTGGTTCTTCTATGGACAGGACGCGCTCGGTCCGTGGATCGGGCCGGCCACCCACTACACCCAGAGCATCTGGCTGATCGCGGTCAGCTTCACCATACCCATCCTCGCCCTGATCGGCGCCTCGGCCATCCGCTGGGGCCAGCGCGGCTACTTCGTCGCGCTGATCCTGCTGGGCACCACGATCGCCGTCGGCGTCTACCCGTACGACGATCCCTCTCCCTGGGGACGGCTGTTCAAGGACTTCGCCGAGGGATCGACGGCCGGTCTCGCGCTGCGTTCGCTGCCCCGGGCGGTCCCCATGGTGGCACTGGGCATGTCGGTGCTGCTCGCGGGCGGGCTCGCAGCTCTCTGGGAGCGGTACGCGGCGGCCGGTCCGACCGCTACGGCTGCCCCCGGTGGGCGGCCGGTCCGGTCGGGCCGGCGCCGACGGCTGGTTCCGCCGCTCGCCACCGGGGTGGTCCTGCTGTTGCTGGCCCTCGACATGTCACCGCTGTTCCGCGGCGAGTTCGTCGAGCCGTTACTCGAACGCCCCGAGCACGTCCCCGCCTACGAGACCGAACTCGCGCGCGCCCTGGACACCAGGAACAACGGCACCCGGGTGCTGGAGCTTCCCGGTGCCGACTTCTCCCACTACCGCTGGGGAAGCACCCTCGACCCGGTCACCGAGGGGCTGATGGACCGTCCGCTGGTCATGCGGGAACTCATCCCCTACGGCGAGGCGGGCAGCGTCGACCTGGTCCGCTCGCTGGACCGCCGGCTGCAGGAGGGGGNGTTCGAGACCTCCGCCCTGCCGGACCTCGCCCGGTTGATGGGCGTAGGCGACGTGGTGCTGCGCAGCAACCTCGCCTACGAGCGGTACCGGACCCCGCGCCCCCGGGCCACCTGGAACCTGTTCACCTCGAACAGACCGGACGGGCTGGGTGTACCACAGACCTTCGGACCGCCGGTTGCCGAGGATCCCGGCATCCCGTTCACCGACGAGGTCACCCTCGGCACCGACCCGTCGGTGCCCGATCCGCCGGCGCTGGCCGTCTTCCCGGTCAGCGGCGCGCAGCCGATCGTGCGCACCGCCACCACCGCGCGGCCCCTGCTCGTCAGCGGCAACGGGGAGGCGCTGGTGGACGCGGCGGCCTCCGGCCTGCTCGCCGAGCCAATCGCCGACGGGCGGGCGATCCTCTACGCCCCGGAACTCGCCACCGATCCCACCGCGATGCGCCAAGCCCTCGACGACGGTGCGGACCTGCTCGTCACCGACACCAACCGGCGGCGCGCCGAACGGTGGACGGGCATCCGGGAGAACTTCGGCTACGTCGAGCAACCCGGAGTCAGGCCGCTGGCGAAGGACCCGAACGACAACCGGCTGCCGCTGTTCCCCGATCAGAACGTCACCAGCGAGACCACAGCCACCCTGCACGCCCCGGGATCCCCGGCGAAGATCGCCGAGGTGACCGCCACCAGCTACGGGAACAGCTTCTCCTACGGGGCGTCCGACCGACCGGTCCGCGCGATCGACGGCGACCCGGGCACCGCGTGGCGGGTCGGCGCCTTCACCGACCCGACCGGGGAGGCCTGGCAGACCACGCTGGCCGAGCCGACGACGACGAACCAGATCCGCCTCGTCCAGCCGCTGACCGGGCCGCGCAACCGGTGGATCACCCGGGCGACGCTGACCTTCGACGGCGGCTCCCCGGTGACCGTCGCGCTCACCGACGCCTCCCGCACCGCCGCCGGGCAGGTCGTGCGCTTCCCCACCCGGGCCTTCCGAACGTTACGCATCCACATCGACGCGACGAACACCGGCCGGCAGCGCAGCTACGACAACGTCTCCGCGGTCGGGTTCGCCGAGGTCGCCATCCCCGGAGCGAACGGGGCACCGCTGACGGCCGAGGAGGTGCTGCGGATGCCGAGTGACAGCCTCGACGCCGCCGGTGCCGCCTCCCTCGGCCACCGGCTGGCACTGGAGGTGTCCCGGGACCGGGCCAACCCGTCGGAACCGTTCAAGCAGGACACCGAGTCGGTCATCAGCCGGTCGTTCTCCCTGCCCNCGGCCCGGACGTTCGCGCTCACCGGCACCGCCCGCGTCTCCGCCTACTCCCCCGACGATCGCGTCGACCAGGTGCTGGGCCGCCCGGCCACCCTCCCGGTGGTGACCTCCTCCGGCCGGCTGCCGGGATCGCTCGCCGCGCGGGCGTCGAGCGCCTTCGACGGAAACCCGGCCACCGCGTGGAGCCCGGGCATCGGCAACCCGCGAGGCAGCTGGATCCAGGTCGCCTCGCCGACCCCGTTGACGGTCTCGTCGATGACGATGTCGATCGTCGCCGACGGTCGGCACTCGATCCCGACCCGCATCGGGATCGAGGTCGACGGCCAGCGGGTCGGCGCGGTGACCGTGCCTGCGGTCACCGACACCTCGGCGCGCGGGGGCACCCGCGAGGTGACCCTCACCTTCCCGGCCGTCACCGGCAGCACGTGGAAGTTCGTCATCGACGATGCCCGGACCGNCACCAGCATCGACCCCATCAGTCGCTCGCCGCTGGCGATGCCGGTGGGCCTCGCCGAGATCGGGATACCCGGCCTCGCGACCGTGCCTGCCGCGGGCACCGGTCAGCCCACGGCGGGCACCGGTCAGCCCACGGCAGGCACGGCAGGGAGCACCGCGACGGGGCTGTTGCCGGCCCAGATCCCCGCGCCCTGCCGGACCGACCTGCTGAGCATCGACGGTCAGCCGGTGGGGGTGCAGGTCACCGGGGGCACCGCCGACGCGGTCAACCGGCTCGGGTTGACCGTCGCCACCTGCGGCCAGCCGGTCACCCTCGGCCCGGGGGAGCACGTGATCCGGACCGCCGACGGGGCCCTCGCCGGCATCGATCTCGATCGCCTGCTGCTGGCCTCGGACGTCGGCGGCGGCCCGTGGCTGAACGCGACCGGCGCCGCCTCCGCCGTCTCCCCCGCCGGGACCCCACCGGCCGCGACGGGCACCACGGGAACGACGTCGGCCGCCACCGGAACGACGGGCACCACCGGAACGACGGGCACCACCGGAACGACGGGCACCACCGGAACGACGGGCACCACCGGAACGACGTCGGCCGCCACGCCACGGGTGACGGTCCGATCGGCCGGCGACACATCCTTCACCGTCGACGTGACGGGGGCGCGGCCCGGTACCCCGTTCTGGCTGGTGCTCGCGGAGAGCCTCTCCCCGGGTTGGAAGGCGACCGTGGGCGGCGCCGACCTGGGCACCCCCAGGCTGGTGGACGGCTACGCGAACGGCTGGCGGATCACCCCGACGGCCGCCGGGTTCACCGTCACGCTGACCTGGACCCCACAACGGATCGTGTGGTTCGCCCTGGCGCTGNCCGCGGTGACGGTGCTGCTCTCCCTAGCACTGGTGATCTTCTACNCCCGCCGAGCCCGCGCGACCGTGGCCACGCGGGCGTCCCGGTCGTCCCGGTCGTCCCGGGCACCGGAGCCGGATCTGCCGACAGCCGAGCCGTGGTCCGTCCGGGCGGGGCGTGTCGGCCCGCGCACCACCGTGCTCGCCGTGTTGGGGATGGGTCTGCTCTCGGCGGTGCTGGTCTCCCCGGTAGCGGGGGNCATCGTCGCCTTGGCGACGGCCGTGGCGCTGCTCGTGCCCCGCGGCCGGCTGCTGACCCGCGTCGGCCCGGTGGTCTGCCTGGGCGTCAGCGCCCTGTACGTGCTGCAGGTGCAGGCCCGGCATGCGCTGCCGACGGACGGAGACTGGGTCGCCGCGTTCGGGAAGGTGGCGACGATCTCCTGGCTCACGGTGCTGCTGCTGGCGAGCGACCAGCTCGTCGCCCAGCTGCAACGACGGCGCGAGGCGGGGCAGCCGGGCCCGCCGTCTCCCCGGACGGGCCCGGGGGAGGAGCCTCCGGGCCACTGAAGGTCGGGCGAGCGGAGATGCCCAGCGACCGGAGATGCCCAGCGACCGGGGCCGCGGCTCGCGGCGGCGGCAAAGCTCCGCATCATGGATGCTTCTGCAACTTAGTTGCAGAAGCATCCATGATCTGGTTATCGTTCCTCTGCCCGCCGCACAAAAACTTCCCCGTCCACGTCGGCGGGTGCACCGCGAGGGGAGCCCTGCCATGGTCGCGCAGGCCGGCACCATGCCGAGGGGGGGTCTTCCCGCCCGGGTCCGCGGGGCGCTCGACCGCCGGGAGTGGGCGCGTGTCGGCGGCATGGCCGCGGTCATCGTCGGGCTACACGTGATCGGCTGGGTGACGCTCACGGCAATCATCGCGCCGCACCACTACCGCTTCGGCGCCGACGGCCAGGTCTTCGGGGTCGGTCTCGGAGTCACCGCCTACATCCTCGGCCTGCGCCACGCCTTCGACGCCGACCACATCGCCGCGATCGACAACACCACCCGCAAACTCATGACCGACGGTCAGCGCCCACTGTCCGTCGGCTTCTTCTTCTCCCTCGGCCACTCCACGATTGTGTTCGCCCTGATGCTGCTGTTCAGCGTGGGCGTCCGCTCCCTGGCCGGGCAGATCGAAGCCGACGGCTCGACCCTGCACGACATCACCGCCTGGATCGGCACCGCCGTCTCCGGCGGCTTTCTCTACGCCATCGCCGCGATCAACCTCGGCATTCTCCTCAGCATCATCAGGGTCTTCCGGGACATGCGCCGCGGCGGGTACGACGAGGCCGGCCTGGAAGAGCAGCTGAACTCCCGCGGGCTGATGAACCGCGTCCTCGGCCGCTTCACCAGGGCGGTCACCCGACCCTGGCAGATGTACCCGCTCGGCGTGCTGTTCGGTCTCGGCTTCGACACCGCCACCGAGGTCGCCCTGCTCCTCCTCGCCGCCGGCGCCGCCGGAGCCGGCCTGCCCTGGTACACCGTCCTCGTCCTGCCGATCCTGTTCGCCGCCGGCATGAGCCTGCTCGACACCATCGACGGCTCGTTCATGAACTTCGCCTATGCCTGGGCCTTCTCCCAACCGGTCCGCAAGCTCTACTACAACATCACCATTACCGGGCTGTCCGTCGCGATCGCGTTCCTCATCGGCAGCGTCGAACTGCTCGGCATCCTCGCCGAGAAGGCACATCTCACCGGCGAGTTCTGGGGCTGGATCGCGGGTCTGGATCTCAACGTCGTCGGCTACTTCGTCGTCGGCCTGTTCGTCGCCACCTGGGCCGCCGCTCTGCTGGTCTGGAAGTACGGCCGCATTGAGGAGAGGTGGGCGACGGGCCGGCCCGAGGACGGCCGGGTCGAACCCACCGGCTGACCGCCTGGCGTCCGGTTCGGGGACCACCGACAGCACGGGCCGGGCGGCCGCCCCGAACCCCGGAATGCCGTCGGGTTCAGGCGCGATGCGGCATAAGTGCGTTCGCCGGAATGACCCCGAGCCGGCCGGCCTGATAGTCCTCGACGGCCTGGCGCAGTTCGGCCCGGGTGTTCATGACGAACGGGCCGTACACCTCGACGTGTTCCCGGATCGGCCGACCGCCCAGCAGCAGGACCTCGAGGTTCGGCGAGGACGCGTCCTGCCGGTCGTCCGCGGTGACACCGAGCAGATCCCCCGTTCCGAAGACCGCGAGCTGACCGGCCCGGATCGCCGTGGCGTCCGGGCCCACCGTCCCCCGGCCACCGAGGACGTAGGCAAGGGCGTTGAACTCGGGGTTCCACGGCACGTGCACCGCCGCGCCGGGGGTCAGCGTCGCGTGGACGACGGAGATCGGGGTATGCGTGGCACCCGGGCCCCGGTGGCCCCCGGTGTCACCGGCGATGACCCGCAGCAGGGCACCGCCGTCCGGTGAGGACACCAGGCAGACCTGGCCACCCTCGAGGTTCTGGTACCGCGGCGGGGAGAACTTGTCCTTCGCCGGGAGGTTCACCCAGAGCTGGACACCGTGGAACAGGCCGCCGCTGACGACGAGCTCCTCCGGCGGCGTCTCGATGTGGAGGATGCCCGCGCCGGCGGTCATCCACTGGGTGGCGCCGTCTGCGATCAGTCCGCCGCCGCCGTGCGAGTCCTGGTGCTGGAAGGTTCCGTCGATCATGTAGGTGACGGTCTCGAATCCGCGGTGGGGATGCCACGGGGTTCCCTTGGGCTCGCCCGGCCCGTAGTCGACGGCGCCCATCTCGTCCATGTGGATGAACGGATCCAGCTCGGCGAGCCGTGCTCCGGCGAAGGCCCGACGCACCGGGAAGCCCTCGCCCTCCAACCCGGTGGGCGCGGTGGTCATCCTCCGCACCGGACGGTCGACCTCGCCGAGCACGGGCTCAGCCAGCCGCGGCAGACGGACGGTATCGGCGGTGACGGCAGGCATGTCGTCCTCCTGGCGGGCTCAGGTCGCAGTTCGAGCAGTTCGAGCAGCTCATCCCGGCGCCTCTACTTGTAGATGCAACTACCAACCCGCGCAACCACGGGCCACCCTCGATCCTTCCCGCGAATTTTTTGATCATCAGGGCACGAGCGGGAATCGTTCACCCTCAGCGATAAACCCTGGGAACAACGGCAAGCTGAAAGGACTTCAGTGTAGGTGACTCAACTTCCTCACGTCAGGGTGGACCACATGCCACAGATCCGGGTGCTGCCCGTCCTGCCCATTGACGACGCCGTCGTGCTACCGGGCATGGTCGTGTCTCTCGACATGTCCGATGGTGAGATCCGAGCCGCCGTCGAAGCCGCCCGTGCCGGCGGATCCCGCGGCGCTCCCGGCGCGGCGGTGCCGTGCTGGCACTCGCCGGTCCGCCCGGCGTCGGCAAGACATCACTCGGCGAGTCGATCGTCCGGGCCATGGGCCGGTCGTTCGTCCGGGTCGCCCTCGGCGGCGTGCGGGACGAGGCGAAGATCCGCGGTCACCGGCGGACCTACGTCGGCGCGCTGCCCGGCCGCATCGTCCGGGCGATCCGCGAGACGGGTTCAATGAATCCGGTGGTGCTGCTCGACGAGGTCGACAAGCTGGGCGCCGACTACCGGGGGGACCCGACGGCGGCGCTGCTGGAGGTCCTCGACCCCGAGCAGAACCACACCTTCCGGGAGCATTAACATGTCGAAGGTACCATCAACGTATGGTAATCACACCAGGCGGGGGGAATACGCCCAGCAGCGCCACGGACTGACCCAGACCGGGCAGGCGCTGTGTCGTTCGAGAGCGGGCTACTGACCGGCGGGATACGCCCAGCGGCGGTACTAGTGAGGNCCAGGGGNAATGTGGCATGATGGAACACTCGGAAACGCCGCCCCGCCGACCTGAACCCATCAGACCCGGCCCAGCCGGACCACAAATCCCGAATACACGAAAACAGGACACGAATCCGACAACCCGTGCTCCCACGTGGCCAACGGTCCACCACTCCCCTCCATCCCGCCGGCCCGTGGCTATGTCAAGCGATGCCCATTCGGTAGGCCAGTCCGCGTAGATCACGTCCTCCGACGTTCGCTCTGGCACGCTGGAGCATGACGGCAACAGTCTCCCGCACGAGCGGGTGAGTCCGGACCAGCTCTGGCGCGAGCCGTTCCGCTTCGCGGAGTACCGCGAGGGCTTGTTTGTCCTTGCCGCGCGACTGGGCAAGTCCTCGGCCGAAATCGGTGAGGAACTGTGCGCGGCGACGTCCGGAACCGAGCACCGACGTATCCACACCACGCATGATCTCGGGTGCCTTCCCGCCGTCGCCCCGCTCGACTGCGATACTTTGGACAGGCCAGTCAGGCCGGCAAGGGTCTCAAGGGTCATGCCCCGGTAACGGCGACACGAACGGGTACGCGCGCCGATGGTGGTCGGTGCCTCCGGGCTCTGGCCTTCCTCGCCGCGTGCGGCGAGGACCCGGACACGCCGCATGTGCCCAGCCACACCATCGACCTGGGCTGGCACACCTTTCTGCTGCACACCAAGGAGTACAAGCTGTTCTGCCGGCAGGTCGCCGGCCACTTCATCCACCACGTGCCCGACGACGCGCCACCCGACCGCAGCATCAGCGCAGCCAGGCACGCTCGTACGATCACCCTGATGCAACAGGCCGGGTACGCCGTCGACCACGAACTGTGGGCGAAGTGCTCCACATGCTCCGACGAGGGCAACTGCTCGGCAAGCGGCAAGGACGGCGACGAAAATAAGGGCAGCCGGGTCCCCAAGTAGCGGAGTCGAACTTCCCATGAAGTGGAATGATCTGCCGACGCAGGTCCGCGACGCGGTTGAGGCGCAGACCGGACCCGTCACGTCCGCCGACTCGGTGGACGTCGGGGACGGCTGCGACCTCGCCGCGGTCGTGGATGCGGGTGAGCAGCGGCTGGTCGTCAAAGGCGTCCACGGCGGCGGCCGGCGAGCACGCTGGCTCCGTAACGAGCACACGTTCGGACACCTCGCCGCAGGAATCACGCCGAGTCCACGGTTCGCATGCCAGGTCGATGACTGGCTGCTGGTTGGCTTCGAGCATGCGACCGGCCAACCAGCGGACCTCATCCCCGGCTCTCCTGACCTACCCCGCGTCCGGGACGTCGTCAACGACATCTCCCGCCGGACCGGCGAGGGTCTGCGCTCGCTTTCCGATCGATGGCGCAACACGGGTTGGTGGGNGGATCTAAAAACGCTTCCAGCTAGAGTTTTCCCCGATTGGGACGTAGCCACCGCGGCCGTCCACGCGGGCGCTGTAGTCGACGCCGTGGCCGGGAACCGGCTGATTCACACCGACCTTCATGCCCACTAGTTCATGATCAGAGAGGACCGTGTCTGGGTGGTCGACTGGGGCTGGCCGGCGCAGGGTGCCGGCTGGGTAGACGCCGCGTTCATGGTGATCCGTCTCATTGGCGCCGGACATACCCCCCAGCAGGCCGAGCAGTGGGCGGCGGGGCTGGACTGCTGGGCTGGCGGCACCGACGAGGACCGGACCGCCTTCGCCTGCCACGTGGCGGGACTGTGGAGCATGCGAGCGGCGC
>NZ_JPGU01000065.1:0-13516 GCF_000732115.1 Frankia sp. CeD | reverse complement strand
GTGTACGGCCCGACCTCCGTCCCGCTGGAGAAGCGCTACGTGGTGGACGCGGACGGCCAGCCGGTCAAGGGCCAGCAGCAGCCCATCCTGGACCTGGATGTCTGGGAGGCGGTGGTGGCGAAGCTCCGCGACCCCAGCCGGGTTTCCAAGCACGTCCACATCGGCGGACGGAAGTATCTGCTGTCCGGGATCATCTGCTGCGGGTTCCGCGGCCGCCACCTGATGGGCGGCTACGACCGGCGGTGGGGCAAGCACCACTACGCCTGCAAGGCCGTCACCGCGGGCGGGNGCGGCAAGGTCGGCGTCACAGGCCGCCATGTTGATGACCTTGTCTCCGAGCTGGTCCTGGCCTACCTGGCAGGCCGCGACGTCGAGGCCGAGGTGGGCAGGTGGCCAAGGGCGGGCGAGTTGGCCAAGGCGGAGGCCAAGATCGCGAAACTCATGGGTGCCTATGACCGGGACGAGCTGCCCGGCCCGTACGTCTTCCCCCGTGTGCGCGAGCAGGAGCAATCCATCCTGCACCTGAGGGCGGAGCAGGCCGAGTGGCTACGCGCCCACACCGGCCCCAAGGTCACGAACCTGGCCGAGGGCTGGCCCTCTTTGGAGCTGGAGCAGCGCTGGGAGATCATTAGTACCGTCATCGAGGCCGTCGTACTGAAGGCGGCTGACGGCCCAACGAACCGCTTCGACCCCGAACGGGTGGAAGTGGTCTGGCGTCCCTGACGCCCCACCCCGCCGGACGCACCAGTCCGGCGGGGTATTCGTCGTGGATACCCTGACGGGCATGGGCCTGCACCTGTCCGGCGATCCAGAGGCGGACGCCCTCATCACGTCCGATGCGTTGGCGCTCCTGGTGGGGATGGTCCTTGATCGGCAAATCGGACAAACAAGGAACGACCGGTAGGCGGAGCCCAGAGCCGGCCGCCTGCTTCAGCCCGGGCGCCGGTCGTTGGCTGATCGCGGCCCGTGGCCTGATCACTACGACAGCGTAATACGCTGTGTTACGATACCGGCATGCCAAACATTCGGTTCACGATCTCGACGTCCTCGGACGTCCAGGCCGCGGTCAGGATGCACGCCGAGGCGGCAGGCATGGATGTGTCCGCTTACATGATCGCGGCGGCCGTCGCGCAGATGGCGCGCGACGATGCCGCTACGGCGACCTTCGCGGCACTCNACGCGCGCAACCAGGCAGCCCTTGAGCAGGCTGGCGGCGTCCCTGAGACGGACCTNCCTTCGTTCGACGCCCTGACCCTGGACGAGCAGGCGCTCGTCCGCCGGGTCCTGAACAGCGCGCTTGGATCGGACGCCGCGAGCGTCGCATGATCGCGCGTACTGTCGTCTATGACGCCGGGATGCTCGTGGCGCTCCTGCGAGACAGCTCGGCGGCGCGGCTGCTCCACCACGGCTTACGCGCGGCTCCGCACCGGCCGGTCGTCATCGGACCGGTCCTTGCCCAGGCGTGGCGACCGGACCCGAAGACGGTACATGCCTTCAGCCAGTACCTGAAGGACTGCACCGTGCCCCAGACTCGGGAGAGCGCTTCCCCTATGCGCGGCATGTCGAGCACCGCCGGCTGCGTCGCCTGCGCGAGAACCTTCACCCTCGACTCGTACAAACGGGCGGGGGCCATGCTCGCCGAGGCCAGTCTTCCCCCGAAGAAGCGGCCGGACGTCATCGACGCCCTGGTCGTCATCGCGGCTGCTCTTCACGGTCCGGCCCAGATCCTCACCAGCGACCCAGACGACATAGGCGCCTACACCGCCACACTTGACCGCGCTGACATCGTCGTCGAACCGATCTGAGACGCTCCTCGCGATTCTGGGCTGACGTTCCGTCGTTGCGAGCGGCCGAGCAGCGGCCTTGATCGGTGCGGCGAGCCGGCTGCACGATCGGTGTCATGAGCAGCCTCTGCATCCGGCCCGCGCTGCCCGCCGATCTAGTGATCATCGCTAACCTGACGCACGGCAGCCGGCCGTGGGCGATCGTCGAAAACATGGTCGTCGACGCCCAGACCCGCCCCGCGGCGTCGGCGAGACGCTTATTACCCACGTTCTCGATACCGCTCGCGCCGCCAACTGCTACAAGGTTCAGCTTCTGTCCCGCAACGACCGGTCGGAAGTCCACGCCTTCTACGCGGCGGTCGGCTTCACCCATTCCGCCGCCGGGTTTCGGATCTACCTGACCTGACTCGACCAGGCCGCGCGGGTGTTGGCTCATCGAGCCGAGGCGGATGGCCGCGCGTTGTTGCTGCCGCAGCAGGTTCCTGCCCTCCGGCACACCTGGCCAGCATGGTCATGTTGATTCCGTGCGCGTGGCGCGGCGGATCGTCAATGGTCGACCGCTCGGCGGTGAGCTCGCGGCAGTCCGTGTCTACCGCGGCCGTCCCAGCCCCGATCACCAGCCGGAGGCCGCGAGGGCCAGTGACCGGCAGGCCGACCGCTGGACCCGTGATCCTCGGGTGGTCGTTGTCCGCCGGCAGCTCCGCTACCCGAAGGCATGGCCGGCCGAGCCCGCGCAGGAAAAAGGTATCGACGTCGCATTCGCCGTGGATTTCGTGCGCCTTGCCTGCGAGGGCGCGTACGACGTCGGTGTCCTGTTCAGCCGCGACACGGACCTCGTGCCCGCGCTTGAGCCCGTCCGCGATCTTGGTGCTCATGTGGAGGTCGCGAGCTGGAAGGCACGAGCCGACTTCGCTTTCCCGACTCGCAGCTTCCGTGGTGCCACTACCTCGACGCCGACGACTACGGAGCCTGTCGGGACTACACCGACTACACGGCGAGTTGACCGCCGGCCGCGGTGGCCACTGCCGAGCCCGCACCGGGCACCGTAGTCGTGTCGTGGTACGCCGACGCTGGTATCAGCGCATCTCGGACTGCGTCGTAGTCCAGCCATGGATCCCGCAGGAACTGCCGCCATCGTGGATCGTGGCCGACGAGCTTCACCCGGAAGTCGAGATGGTGCATGCCGGGCCGGTGCGGGAAGGGTGGGATGTTCAGCGATGTCGTTGTCATCGACTCGTTTTCGGGCCTCGACTCTCTCCCGATCGACCATGGGTGCGCGACTTGCGGCGCGTCGTCAGCACCGGAAGAGACGCGACCCGACTGATCGGGCGATCAGGCCGTGGAAGACGGTCTGCCCCCACGATGCTCGTCCGCGCGGTGAACGAACTCGGCGATCTGCCTGACGGCGGCAATGGACTCGGGGGTGTCAACGGCGCCGTGGTACACGTGAGGCAGTTCGTCGGCGACGTCCAGGACGACATCGGTACCGGCCGCGGTCGCGGCGGCGAGACGCTCGGAGTCGCTGAGGAGTATCTCGGCGCCCCCGGTCTGTATGAGCAGTGGCGGGAGGCACGCTTGGGAGGCGAAGAGCGGCGACGCCGCGGGNTCGCGGGGGNCGGCGCCGCCCAGATAGGTCTCCGCGACGCCGCGGATGAGGTCGGGGCTGAAGATTGGATCCTGATCGGCCCGCTCCTGGAACGAGGCGCCGGACCCGGTGAGATCGAGTAGGGGAGAGATGAGCACCCCCGCAGCTGGTAGCTTGTCACCGTGATCACGTAGCCGGTGCAGCAGGCTGAGAACGAGGCCTCCGCCCGGCGGAGTCGCCCGCGATGACGACATCGGCCGGCGTGGCGTCGCCTGGCCTGGGACGACCTACCCGAGGGGCGACTCCGAGTGTCTGGGACCCTATTCGGCAGCACCCAGCCCTTGGCGGACGGCGAGTTCGACCGGGGAGTAGGAGTCNTCGGCGCGATTCAGGTCGAGGGGGCCCTCCGGGTCCAGCGGCGGCTGGGCGAGGAAGCGTGGAACGGACCCGCGGTGTCGTTGCGCGGCGTGGATGAGGAACGGGTGGCAGAGGTAGACGTCGCCGGCCTGCCCGGTCGCGAGGACCAACGGGCGGTCGGGGCTGTCGAGCTTGCCTGCCTCGTCCAGCTGTCCGCACAGCTCCAGTCCGTTGCGGCCGCGTTCGCCCGCNGGTGCCAGAAACGGCGGCACGTCGAGGTGTGATCCGGCCTTGATGCGGGTTGGTGCGTCGTCGGGGCCGACGTCGGAGAACAGGAACAGCATCAGCAGAGCTCGGCCGCGGGATCTGATGTTCAGCCAGAACCACGTTTCGCCGTCCGGCAGGTAGGAGCCGTCCATGTGCCAGCCGGCGTCACCGGGGTCGTCGGGGTGCGGGAAGCGGATGGGGAACGTGCCCAGACCGGTGCGTGGCCGCCACCGACCGGGTCCGACCAGCTGATCGAGCGCGGCGCGCAGCCGTGGTGTGTTGGCGGCCTGCCGGAAGGGCTCCTCTCCGCTTCCGTCGATCCGGATGACGGGACGGGTCCAGCTCGCCGGGTCGGCGGGATCGAGTCCGGTCATGCGCCACAGGATCGAACGGCATGCGTCTGCCAGGGCCCTCGGGAACGCCCGTCGGACGTGTACGAAGCCCTCGTCGATGAATGTCTGGACCTCTTCGTCGGTCAGCGTCGACACCGCGGCCATCACCTCGGCCTCAGATCGTCGTCGACTTGGGACGATCACTCAAATGGTTTTCGCGGGGTGCGGCGGAGGAGGCCCACGGGCCGGGACGACGTCGACCGCACGGTTGCCCGACCAGCGGACCGGCGGCTTGCGAGGCATGGTGATGGGATCGAACTGGTATCGCCTTCCCATGGAAGCTGTCGTCGATCAAGCAGGTCGGATCGTGCTGCCCAAGTTCATCCGCGACGCGCTGGGCCTGCTCCCGGGTACGAAGGTGGACATCTCGCCGTACGGCGCTGGTGTGCAGGTCGTGCCAGCCGGCAGGACCGCGCGCCTCGTGGAGGAGAACGGCGTGCTCGTGGCGGCCGGCGACACGGTTGTTGATGACGAGATCCTGTTCGGCCTCATCGACGCGGGTCGCAGATGACTACCGCGGTCGACACGAGTGTCGCGGTTCCCCTCGTGGTGCGCTCGCATACGCATCACGTGGACGTGGTGCGATGGTGGGACGGGCGGGAGCTCACGCTGAGTGGGCATGCTTTGGCGGAGACCTACTCGGTGCTCACCAGACTGCCGGGCGACGCAAGACTGTCGGGGCCGGATGCCGCGCGCCTGCTCGACGCGCGGTTTACGGCACCGTGTGCTCTGAGCGGCTCACACGCCCAGAAGGTTCACACGACGTTGAGCCGCCTTGGCATCGCTGGGGGCGCCGTNTACGATGGGCTGGTGGCTCTGGCCGTCAAGGAACATGACCTGGCCCTCGCGACGAGGGATGCACGCGCACGTGGCACGTGGAACCTATGACGCGGTCGGAGTAAAGGTCATTATCGTTTGCTGACCGGTCAGCGGCCTGAGGGTGTTGCCTGGTCGGCCAGCCAGTCGGCGGTGCGGTTCAACCAGGCCCATCGTCTGTTTCCGAGCAGGTGGTCGCCGCCTGCCACGAGCAGCAGTTCTCTCCTGGGCGCGGTGGCCGCCACATGGCGGGCCTGGTCCGGCGTCGGCAACGTGTCCGCTCCGCCAGCTACGACGAGCAGGGGCTGGTGGACGGATGCCGGCAGATCCGGGTACGCGAGAGCGGCGGCGACCCGCTGTGCCTCGTCCGCGCCGCCGCAGCGGATCGTCAGCGTGTCGGTGGCGAACTGCGGCAGCGTCTCCCAGGTCGGCATTGGATAGGGGCCGCTGACCGTTGCGACGGCGCGGACCCGCGGGTCGACGCCCGCTCCGATCGCGCGGGAACGACAGAGCGTAACAATCGCGGCGACGTCGGCGNCGTCGACAAACCAGGACACGGTCACTGCCTCCTTGAACGGGATGGTGCGACGGGGTTGCGCGCTGGGGCGATGTCAGGCGACGGTGAGGACCGCGTTTCGTCGGATGCGCCGCGCCCGCAGGTCCTCGATGACATTCGGCGTCCGTGTCCAGGGCTCGACGACGCCGATCTCGGGATGCAGGTGTCCCCGGCGGATGAGCCGTACCAGGGTTCGCAGGTCCGCGGCGTCCTCGGCAGGCGTCCCGGCGTAGTGGAACTGTTCGATCGGCGCGCCGACGGTCCCATCGATCCAGTCGAAGAAGTCGACGGTGATGGACTGCGCGCTGACCTGCCCGAACCAGATCACCCGACCGGTGGTGCCGGCTTTACGCCGGGCGGCGGTGAAGCCAGGGACCGCGGACAGCACCAGCAGTTCCATGCCCGATTCGTCCGGTAGCGCGACGTTCTCCTGGTGCAGTTCCAGCGTTCCCACCAGCGGGTGCCGGTACGCCTTGCGCCCATGCATGCGGGCGCGCACGTCCGCGCGCGCCCAGAGGCGGCGGAAGCGCTCACTGCCCATCGCCAGCTCGCCGATGAGCGAGGCCAGGCGGGAGTCCTCGGGGTACTTGCCGGCGGCCAGGCGCAGGTGCCCGACGACGTCGAGGGTGCAGTTCTCCCAGTCCGCGTAGAGGCCGCGCTCGGCCTCCTCAAGGAAGATGTGCCGGGCGGTGTTCAGGCCGGGCATCGGCCGGCGGTAGAGGAGCCCGGCGAGGCGATTCCCCGCGAGCACGTCCAGCTGGTGGTTCATGATCAGTTCGGGTGTGTCGGGGACCAGGTCGAGGACGCGCGCCAGCTCCGGCCGGATCCGCCCGCCCGGCGCCTTGGCGCGCCGGCGGCGCTGCCGGGCGAGTCGGTAGAGGTGCCCGCGTTCGGTCTCGTCGAGGCCGAGGACGCGGGCGAGCGCGTCGAGGACCTGCTCGGAGGGCTGGGTCGCGCGGCCCTGCTCCAGGCGTACGTAGTAGTCGACGCTGACTCCGGGCAGGTGCGCGACCTCTTCGCGGCGCAGTCCCTCGACTCGGCGGCTGGAATGGGCGCCCCTGAACGCCGGACGCCGCGGCACCAAGGATCGGAGGCACCCGATCCGAGGAGTTCCCATGAAGACGCTGATCGTCTACGCGCATCCGGAGCCGAAGTCACTCGACGGCTCGTTGAAGGACCTCGCAGTGTCCACCTTGGCGACCGCCGGGCACGAGGTACGGGTGAGCGATCTGTACGCGATGAACTGGAAGGCGGTCGTGGACGCCGCGGACTACGGTCCCGACGCCTCACGCCCGCTGAAGGTCGCTCTGGACTCGGGCCGGGCCTTCGACGCCGGGACGCTCACTCCGGATGTCCTCGCCGAGCAGGAGAAACTGTGGTGGGCGGACACGATCATCTTCCAGTTCCCGCTGTGGTGGTACACGATGCCCGCGATCCTCAAAGGCTGGGTGGACCGGGTGTTCACCTTCCACTTCGCGTACGGCGTCGGCGAGCACAGCGACACCAAATACGGCGAGCGCTTCGGCGAAGGCACCCTCGCGGGAAGGAAGGCCCTGCTGTCGGTGACCGCCGGCGGGCCCGAGGCGCACTACGCCGCGCGCGGGATCAACGGCCCCATCGACGATCTTCTGTTCCCGATCCACCACGGCATCCTCTACTACCCGGGCATCGAGGTACTGCCGCCGTTCGTGCTGTACGGCACCGACCAGATGACCGGCGAGGACTACCCGAACGTCGCCAAAGCCTGGGAGCAGCGCCTGCTCACCCTGGAGTCGACCGAGCCGATCGCGTTCCGACCACAGAACTTCGGTGACTACGAGATCCCCTCGCTGCACCTGAAGAAGGGACTGGAGCCCGCGGGCCGCACGGGTTTCGGGCTGCACGTGCGCAGTTGACCTCCGGGCGCGGGCTGCTGATCGCGAGATCGTTGACGTTCACCATGACCGGGGGCCTCCGCCGCTGCTCGGGGAGGGGCGGGTTGCCGTCGCGTGGGATGGGCCATCACAGCGGCGGATCGTCAGGGGCGACGACTCGACGGTGAGCTCGCAGCCATCCCCGCGATCTGACCGGCGTCGCGGTTGCCGCCGTGAAGCGGTCGGCTACCGTTGACCTGTGGGACTGCACCTGAGCCAGATCGACGAAGCTGACGAGTTGCTGACGAACGAGCCGTTGGCGCTGCTGATCGGGATGGTGCTGGACAGCGGGTATCGGAAAGATGGAGTGGAGAGCGTCCTTCAGGCGTCTGCGGGCGGGTTGCGGGGGGTGCTCTCGTGCCAGTCCTTTCCGATGCCTCGCAGCAGCGGCGGGNAGACGATCAGCAGGCGAAACGGCGNGNTCGCCGCCNTGTAGACCCGTCCGAGCAGGCCGTTCGGTTTCACCAGCNNGGTCATCTGGCCTCGGTGGCCAGCCGGCTGACGGCCGGCGTCGTCGTCCGGGATCCAGCCGACGTGCAGCACTCCGTGAACCGTGCGGTTGACTATCTCCGCGGCCCATTCGTTGTCCGTCAGAAAGACTGACCGGAACGGGAGGGTCTCGAACGCGGGTCCGGCTGGTGCGTCGCGCAGGTCGGCTGGTAGGCGTTCACGCAGCGTCGGCACCCGGATGGCGATACCCGAGTCGGGATCGTCCCAGCCGAGCCAGGCTCCGAGGCGCCAGCGGATCCTGAACAGCAGCCGGGCGACCCATGACGGGTTGTCCCCCGTGTCGCCCTCGGCGATCAGCCGCACCAGCCTCGGGAAGTCCTGCGCGGTGCCTGGTGTGGGCAGGGCCCAGACGTCCTCGATGCGGAAGTCAGGCGTGATGTCGTGAATTCGCCAGGGCCGGGATGTGTGCGCGGTCTTCGGGAGCTTCCTTTTCGTCCTCGTCTTTGTCATTCTCGTCCTCCGGGTCCTTGGGGGCGCGGGAAGCCCGAGCACGCCCGCGACGGCGCGGGCCGCGAGAAACAGTATTTCTCCTCCACCTCGCGCCCGACGGGACGTCCGCTGCCGTGCAGGTGGAACGTTGGCCGTGTCGGTGAACAGTGGTCAGTGAAGCGACCTGTACAGATCAGGCGCTGACGGCGAGGCCGCTCGCGCGCAGGGCGGCGACTCGAGCCGCGGGCGCGGTGGCGATCGAGCCGGCCGCATACGGCGGTTGGGGNTCGTATTNGACAANGAGCTGGNTGGATTCGGCGATGTCGTCGCCCACCATGCGTCCGGTCAGGTGCAGGGCGAGATCGATGCCGGCCGAGACACCGGCCGCGGTGGCGTACTTCCCGTCGATGACGACTCGTTCGGCGGTGGCGATGGCACCGAACGTCGTTAGATGATCAAGGCAGATCCAGTGTGAGGTGGCGCGGCGACCGGTGAGCAGGCCCGCGGCGGCCAGCAGGAGCGAGCCGGAGCAGACCGAGGCCGTCCAGGTGGCCGCCGCGTCAACGCCGCGCAGCCAGTCGAGGGTCGGCTGGTCAGCCAGGAGGTCGGCGGCTCCGGGACCACCTGGCACCAGGAGCACGTCGGGGGCGGTGACCTCGGAGAGCGCGGCATCGGCGACGACGGTCAGGCTGGCCGTGTCGGCCCGGCCCGGGCCGGGCCGGGCCGGGCGGCTGCGAAGATCACCTCGGCCCCGGGAATGCGGGCGAGGATCTCGTACGGGCCGATGGCGTCCAGGCCGGTGAAACGGTCATACAGCATGATCGCGATCTGCATCAGTATCCTCCGGAGGTTGGATTTGGATGAGGTCGGAACTGGCGGCGGTATTCCATCGGCGGCACACCCAGGACCCGAACGAAGGCGCGCCGCATCGCCTCAGCGGTGCCGTATCCGCACGACCGGGCGATCTGCTCGATTCCCTCGTCGGTGTCCTCCAGCCGTCGGCGGGCCGTCTCCAGCCGGACCCCGTCCACGTACCGCCCCGGCGTCACTCCGACCTCAGCGGCGAAGGCACGGGTGAAGTGACGGGGTGACAGCGTCACGCGGCGGGCGAGAGAACCGACGGAAAGATCGCCTTCGGGGTGCTCGTCGATCCAGTGCTGGACCTCGCGCAGCTGCGGCCGTTCGGCGACCTGAGCAGCGAGCTGCGCGCTGAGCTGTGCCTGCCCACCCGGCCTGCGCAGGAACATCACCAGGTGCCGGGCTATCAGCAGCGCGACGTCCCGCCCGAGGTCCTCTTCGACCAGCGCCAACGCCAGGTCGATACCTGCGGTGACGCCGGCCGAGGCGGCGATGTTCCCGTCTCGGACGTAGATCGGCTCGGCGTCGACCTGGATGTCGGGGAAGCGTCGAGCGAGCGCAATGTGCCCAGTGCGTCGTGGCGCGACGTCCGGCCAGCAGGCCGGCCTCGGCGAGCAGGAAGGCCCCGGTGCAGACGGAGACCACACGATCGGCCTCGGCCGCCAACTCGCCGATGCGGCGCACCAGCTCCGGGTCGGGGGCGGCCGTACCCGGCCCGCCGGGCACCAGCAGTGTGTGAGCTGGTCCGACGTGGTCGATGTCGGCGTCGGGTAGCAGCCGCAACCCACTGCATGTGCGCACCGGGTGGCCACCAGGCCCGGCGGTCATGATCCGGTACGCACCTGGCCGTTCCGTGGCGGCGTCCGCCCCGGCGAACACCTCCAGCGGGCCGGTCACATCCAGGCTCTGGACGTCGTCGTAAAGCACGATGACCACGCTGCGCGGCCTCATGCGGATTAGGCTGGCAGGGCTCGAGTATGGCGGCAAGGACGCGGTTCCCACCTTTCCCGCCATCGCGTCCCGCCATCGCGTCCCGCCATCGCGTCCCGCCATCGCGTCCCGCCATCGCGTCCCGCCATTGCGGGCAGGGCCGCGGCGCGCGGCGCCGGGCTTCGGTCCTACCCGGCCGAGACGGCCACGAGATCCAGCTCGTCCACCTGGCCTGCCGTACCTCTCGGCTACCAAGGCTGCCGGCCGACTACGCGGCCTGCCGGGACCACTGACGCCCAGGACTCNGCGTCGGTAGCGTGTCAGTCACTTTCTCCCCGCCGTCCTCCGGGACTGGCGGGGCTTTTTTCTAGATCGGCTACAAGGCGGCTGCTCAGGGTGTGATCCTGGACCCGCAGGCCGTCATTGCCGCGGCGACGGGCCCAGCCGCCCCGCCCGTCCCGGCGGCTCCGCCCGCGGCAAGCGTCACGCCTCCGGAGACATCGCCGCCTGCTGGATGACGGCATTCAGAGTATGGGGACGACGTGCGCGGCACGGTACATCCCGTACCGCTGCCTCCAGCTCCGCTGGTGCAGTGTTGGCTGACAGCGCAGCCAGCGATTACGAAGCGCGCCGGGACACCGCGAACCACACGGCGATATGGCCGGCGGTGCGACGGCCGCCGTTCCCAGGCCGGCTACGGTGTTCGGGTGGGACTTCACCTGAGCCAGATCGACGAGGCGGACGAGCTGCTGACGAACGATCCGTTGGCGCTGTTGATCGGGATGGTGCTGGAGCAGCGGGCACCGGAAAGAACGAGCCCGGCGGAATGACTCGTGTCACCCGAGCAACCGAGCTCTGACTGGTCACGGCGGTGCCCGTGGGCACCGAGCCTGTCCCGGTCGGCGATCTTCGGCAGGCTCACCACCTCGAGGCGATGGCGGCAGTCGTGATCTCGCTGTTGTTCGGTGGTCGCGACCCGAGCATCGTCTTCAACCTGGTCGATGCGATCCCGAACCGGTAGACGCCAGACCGCCTCGCCGCGCTGTTCAAGGCGACAGATGTTCCGGCCCGTGATGGGGGAGAACCGGGGCGAGCAGGCCGGTTAGAGTGAGAACCCGGGGTTATGATCCGGCTTGCGGCTGCCGGAGCGAACAGGACTACGGCCGCAGTCGCTCAGAGCTGCTCACGGCAGCCTCGACTACTGATAGTGGTAGCGGCAGGAGATGATTGTGATCTGGCTGGGCTCAATCGCATAGATCAGGCGGTGCTCGTCGTCGATTCGCCGGGAGCGCAGCCCGGCGAGGTTGTTGCGCAGCACTTCCGGTTTGCCGATGCCCTGCCCATCTGGATCGCGTTTGATGTCCGCGATCAGGGCGTTGATGCGCTTGAGAGTTTTGCGGTCCTGGCTCTGCCAGTACAGGTAGTCGTCCCAGGCATGGTCGGTCCAGGTCAGCTTCACCCGTCAGGATCCGGGGAACGCTCGACCGCGCCGCCTGAACGCCACTGCTCGACGCTCTCCATCAGCCGGCGGGCGTTGGCAGGCGTGCGCAGCAGGTAGTTGGTCTCCACGATCGCGTCCCAGTCCTCCTTGCTCACCAGGACCGCGTTCCCCCTCTTCGAGACGATCTCTACCGGTGTGTGATCGGCGTTGACCTGTTCGAGAAGTGGGAACAGTGTCTTGCGCGCCTCGCTGGCACTGATCGCCGCGACCATGCCGGCACCTCCCTGAGCGTCCAGTCGTACCAAATACGGTACCATCCCTGGGTGCTCGTCAGCTGGCCGTGCAGCGGGGGGTCAAACTGGCGTCGCGTAGGGACCGGTAGCGTCCAGTAGTGAGGGACACGGAGCCGCCTGACGAGTTGACCAGCGTCGCCAGTCCCCGAACACGGTCGGCTACGGTGGTGTGGTGGGACTGCACCTGAGCCAGATCGGCGAGGCCGACGAGCTGCTGACCAAGGATCCGCTGGCGCTCCTCATCGCTATGGTTCTGGGCCAGCCGGTATCGGAAAGATGGAGTGGAATCTCACTATACGTGCCCGCATAGATACTCATCGTCATGGTTGATCCGTTGCGTGGCGGGGGACGCGAGCTATCAGGGTCGAGTAGCCGGGAGGGGTTTCACCTCCCGGCTCTCGCAGAACCGTGCGTGACGGTCTCCCGTCACACGGCTCCTGTCATCCTGGTCACCGGAAGGTCGGAACCCACCGCCAGTGCGCGAACAGACCCGGAGAGCCCGTGACTGCCCGTTGCCAGGCGGCTGACGCCTTTCTCATGGGTCGTAGCCGCTTGTACTTCTTGCGGATCCAACGCACCAGGTAGGAGTTGATGCGCGTGAGGAGAACGGACAGCGCGGAGCGGTAGAACGCCCCGTAGTACGCCATCCAACCTCGGACGATCGGGTTGATCGTCCGGGCGAGGTCCGCGAGCGTGACGTTGCTGCGGCGGTGTAGGCGCCAGTGACGGACCTGCCTACCGAGCGCGGTCAGGGCCTGCCTGCTGATCGCGGGCTGGAACGAGGCGAAGAGCCGGCCGTTCCTGCCGCGTGCCGCGCGGGCACGGAAGGTGTACCCGAGGAACGTGAACGCGGTGTGCTCGTGGCCGAGCCGCCGGTTGGCGTCCTTGCAGTACACGATCCTGGTCTTGGTCGGGTGCAGACGCAGCCCGACCTCGGCCATCCTGTCCTCGACCGCCTGGCGCACCTGGTGGGCCTGGCGTTCGCTGGCGCAGTGGAGCACTGCGTCGTCGGCGTAGCGCTCGAACGGGACGCCCGGGCCAAGGGTTCGTGTGCGTGCAGGCAGNCGGTCGTGACCAGCGTGTTGTGGTCACACACCCGGTTGACCAGCGTCCGTACCGAGGCGATCTCGTCGCCGGCCACGACCCGTTGATGCCCGAGCGCGGTCCCGGTGTCGTGGCGGACGGCCTCGACGACCGCCTCCTGGCGCACCGACCCCTGTGGCGGGCGGGAACGGGCGCCCTTCATCACCTTCCCGTCAAAGGCCACCGCCACCAGGCCGCCCGGGTCCGCGGGCCCGGGCGCGACCGCGGCGGTCCAGCCCGACAGCGCCTGGTCCAACTGCCCGGGCGGGCCTTCCTCCACGATCCGCCGGATCGTGCGCTCC
>NZ_JPGU01000064.1:12911-14232 GCF_000732115.1 Frankia sp. CeD | reverse complement strand
GGCGCAAGCCGATCCACCATCCGGTGCACATCGGCCACATGCGGCGCGGTTGTCATGGTGCCAGCGTAGCCCGCTCGGACGGGGCGGTAGCGCGTCGTCGGGACGGATGCGCCGTCCCTGCCGACGCGTCGGGACGTTCCTGCGGGCGTTGCTGTGGGGTCATGCCCGTCCGCTCGAGAAGGTCGCCCGAGCGGTGACCGCCGCGCTGCCGCGCCACGCGCCGGTGCTGTTCCGCCTCGTCGACGAGGCTCTGGCAGTGCGGTGGCCGGCGCACTGCGTCCGAGCCGCGCGACGTGTGCAACTCGGGTACGGACCAAAGGCCGGGCCCGGCTACCTAAAGATGCTGGTGAGACGCCCGAATCTACGCCGATACGATCGGTACCACCCCCGGATTGCACATGCAACCCGGGGGTGGCCGTCTTGCTATCTATGCGCTGGTACGTGGACGGCGGCGCTTCCTACCTGGGAGGCGGGGTGGGGGTGGCCGTCGGACAAGTACGCCCGCGATGAGAGTGGTGGCCGCTTTCGGGACGGGTGGGGCCTCGGCGAGGGTCTCGGTCAGCCAGCGTGCCAACGCTTCGGCGTCATCGCCGTGGGACGTGGCGTGTGCGTGCGCATCCTCGGGGTTCTCGGGTTGGTCGTGGTCTGGCGGGGTGGGCTCGGCCGGTTCGGGTAACGCGGGCGGCCCGCTGGCGGTGGGCGGCGGGGNGGNGGGAGCGGATGCGGGCGAACGGCGCAAACAGCCTCCAACACGAACATCCGGCCGGGCCGGATGGGCCGGTCGGCCGGAGGGTGGAGCGGGGCAGGGCAAAACGGGCCCTACACCTAATACAACGATTCGATCACCCCGAGAGTTCCTGTAAACACAGGAAAACGAAGGCAAACGGCTACAACAGCGGAATGCTGGCCGGTGCAGCGCGGGTCCGTGCTGATCCCGGCCGTCGGGACCCGCTGGGCTGTCGGGCAGTCCTGGAAGGAAGTAGCGGTAGCGCAGGCAGCGGGGGGCCATCCCTGCCGCAGGCCCGTTTCGCGGCGCCCGTCCTGGGCGCCCGCTACCCGCTACTTCCATCGAAAGCCCAGCTCACGGCCGGTGCGGGCGGGCCGGGAAGGTACGCGCAGCCGCTACCTGGTAGCGGACCCCCCGCTACCTCATCGGCCCCCGCAGACGCCGGGGACAGCGGCGGGCAACGGCGGGTGCGCGGTGGTGCGGTGGCCTCGTAGACCACGGTGGTTCCCTGGCTTGGTTTAGGCGGCGGGTGGTCGGCGGACGAGCACGCCCGCGATGAGCGCGGCGGCGGCGGGTGGGACCGGCGGGGCNNNG
>NZ_JPGU01000064.1:0-12905 GCF_000732115.1 Frankia sp. CeD | reverse complement strand
GTCTCGGCGAGCCAGCGCGCTACCGGCCCGGGGNCGGNACGGTCCGCTTCTGCGTCGCGGGCATCCTGTGCGTCGGCTGGAGAGAGGGGTGTCGGTCCGTCGCCGTCCCGCGCCGCGGTGGCGCTGTCCCTGCCCGGGTCCGCTGTGCCAGTCCGCGGTGGCTTGTCCGCGGTCGGGGGACCGTCGTACGAGTCTGTGTCGGCGGGACGGGGNAGGCGGGACGGATCGACCACGGCACCTCACAGCACAGGCGGCGGGAATGCGGTGAATAAAAGTTAACCGCACTATCCGCTTGCGCCAAGCGTGCACGTTTCGCCGATCAAACCCACCGGTGACCAAGATTTAATAGGATGCCAGGAACGGCACTGAGTCTTGGCCCACTCGGGTACGTGCCAGATGCCCGCTGAGCTCTTGGCCCACTCGGGTACGTGCCAGATGCCCGCTGAGCTGCACCGATGCACCGTCTCAGGTGTACCCACTAAGCAGGTACACGGTTAGGGCCCCCGTCAGGCCCGCGGACAGGGCATCGGTTGGGACAAGCCGCAATTCGGAACATTCCCACACAAAGCAGGCATGGATATGTGACTGAGATCACTTGGTGTAGGGGTTCCCTCTGGGTCTGCTGGCGTCTGCGCCGGACGTCACGTTCAGCGACGTCGACGCCTATGGTGTCGCTCGGCCGGTAAGGCACACGAGCTGTCCTGTCATCGGGGAACGGCGCGGAAGGTGCCACATTACGCGCCCGCGGTCCACGCTTATACTTTTCAACAGTACCCGTTGGGTATTTAAGTCGCGGAGTGCTTGGGTGGGTGTGAAAGGTGCTGCGACCTGCGCCAGCGCGGTATTGCAGACCCGCCCATCTTTACGGGTGGTCCAGTGGGCGGGCCGGTGGGGGGCCCGGTGGGCGGACGGACAGGAAGCCGCACAATTCCGGCCGAACGGTGCGTATCGGTCATGGGGCGTGGGGGGCGTCGATGCCCAGCGACCGGNGCCTGATCGGGGTTACCCGGCGGCTGGGGTCGGCGGGCGTGGCCCGTGTGGTCCCGGCTGTCACTCGTGGCGGCCGGGGACACACCAGACGATCTCGACGGATGTGACCACATGCGCGTACATCGCGCGGGCATGGTCGACGTCAGCGAAGGTCCCCCACAGGTTGCCGTCGGGGCTCACGAGATTGACATGGTCGCGGGAGGCGAGTCCCCACGCGAGGATCTGGACATCCTCGCTGTCGTCGACGAGCGCGAACAGGCGCGGTGCCTGCCTGGCGACGAACGCCGCGACCGGTTCCGCCGGTCCCGGCGCGGTGGCGGGCGGACGGGGGTTGGTCTGTCCCGTGTCCCTGGCTACGGAGTGGTGGAGGCTGGCAAGCGTCACGGGTACTCCTTTGTGCCNGCTGGGGGTGCGCTGTGCGGGGCGGGCACCGGCGAGACCGAGAACGGCCGAGGCTGCCGCGTCGACCTGACGACGCAACGCGGTGAGGTCGACGGTTCCGGCCTGTGTGGCGCGGTCGTAGGTGTCCAGGGCGGTGCACAGCGCGGCCCATCTGGGGGAGGCCGGATCGATCGGGGGGACGAACAGGCCGAGCACTCGCGTCACCTGGTCGGCGGGCGCCAGGTCGCGCATCCTGGCGAGCAGCACCACGGGGCGCAGATGCTCGGGCACGGTAGGGCGGCCGGTCATCGGCGTACGGCTTCCGGTCGGGCCTGGCCGTGACGGGAACCGGTCGCCGTCCGATCTTTCGTACCGGCGGGACCGGGGGNCGGCCGGTGCCAGTCGTCGAGGCCGCGCAGCGCGTCCGCGACCCGCCGTAACGTCGGCGGATCGGTGCGGTAGACGACCGGTGCCACCGGCTCCGGCCCCGCAAGGGGAGTCCGTGCCGGCAGCGCCGCACCTACGTCCGTCGCCTGCATCTGGGGTCGCAGCCCGCCGGGGATCTGTCCCCAGACGACCTTTCCGCCGGATCTGACCCGATACCAGGACCATTGGGTGCACAGCGCGTCGACCATGAGCAGGCCGCGCCCGTCCTCGCTGAACACGTCCGGGCTCGTGAGCCGGGGACCCGCGGCGCTGCCGTCCCACACTTCGACTAGGACATTCCCGCTGGTCGCGGTGAGCCGTATGGCCACAAGATCACGCGGACGGCTCGCCTTGACCGCGTTCGAGGCCAGTTCGCAGACAACGACTTCGCAGACGTCCACGGCGGCCGGGTCCACCGACCACCCGAGCAGCGTACGGGCGGTGCTCGTACGCACCTCGGATACGGCGGCGGCGGTCGGCGGGAAGNGCGCCACGGCCACCCGAATCACAGACGACGGGNCGGTCGCAGTCATACCGAACCCCTCGGGTTGCGGCCAACGTACGGCTGAGAGCACGGATGCCGGTGATCGTGACGTTCATGTGCGGGTGTACTGTCCGGTGCCGCCGCCGATGGCGTGTGGAGTGACGGCAGGTCGCAGCCGGGCAGGACGGNGAACTCAGCCCACGCCACCAGCTCGCAGCGCGCGTGCGACAGGCGGCGGCTGACCTTCGCGACACGATCGTCAACGGTCAGGGGAAGACGGGTATGTGCCTGCCGCATGCGCCCGTGCGCCCACTGGTGGGCGGTGTCGAAGNCGGCGAACGCTTCGAGCGGCCGTCCGTCCGCGTCCCACACTACGAACCGGCGGTCAGCTATAGCCCTCTCCCCTCGGTCTGCCTTGACAGGCTCCTGCCTGGTCTCTCCCGAGTCGTCCATCACGCTCTCCCTGCCATGCCGTTGCCAGTGGAGGTGGGGGATCGGCTCCCGGCACTCGGGGGCGGCGCGCCGTGAGGGCCGGGAGCTGATCGTGACGGGGCGCACCCGGCTGCCTCCATCCCGCCGAGTGGGGGTGACGGAGTGCTGATGGGAGCGTGCCCGCTGGGTAATGATGGAGCCTGACGGTTTTAGATGCAAGTGCATCTGTACTGTAGTTGTGGTGGTGTGGTCCTACCCGACGTTGGAGGATGAGGGGTGGGAGACTCGCCCAGGGGGAAGGCCAGTCAGACGTTCCAGGCAGGAGGAAGCGTTGGCGCGTCAAGCGTCGGGAACTACCGTCCGCAGCCGCCGGCTCGGTCGAGAGCTACGCCGGTTGCGTGAGGCGGCCAACGTGTCCGTGGAACGGGCGTCGGAGGTGCTCCGCTGCTCCGTGCAGACGATCTATCGCCAGGAGAACGGCGCGGTGTCGGTCAGGCTGAAGGACGCGAACGATCTTCTTGCTCTGTACCGCGTCACCGACGACGCGACGCGCGAAGCCGTCCTCGAACTGGCGAAGACCACGACCCAGCAAGGCTGGTGGCGACCGTACGGTGATGTCGTGCCCCGGTGGCTCCAGGTCTACATCGGGTTGGAAGGCGACACCACGGAGATCAAGGACTACCACTCCGCAGTCGTGCCAGGTCTCCTCCAGACGCGGGACTACGCCAGTGCCGTCATCCGTACGGACTGGCTTGCCGGTGAGGAAGAGGTGGCGAAGCGTCTTGACCTGCGGGCCGACAGGCAGGCAAGGGTGCTCGGCACGAACCCGCCGAAGGTGGACGTCGTCCTTGACGAAGCCGTGCTGCGGCGACCAGTCGGTGGCCGGAACGTCCATCGGGCCCAGCTCGACCATCTCCTGGAGGTGGGCAGCCGTGACGACGTCACGATCCAGATCACGCCGTACAGCATCGGCGCGCACCCCCCGCTCGGTACGCCTTTCACGTATCTGGGGTTCACCGACGAAGACGACCCAGATGTCGTGTACATAGAGATCCCGACCGGAAGCCTCTACATCGAGAAACCGCACGAAGTGAGGCACTACCGGGAGATCTTCGATCGGCTACAGGCGAAGGCACTGTCGGCCGAGGCGTCAGCCGACAAGATCGCAAGTGTGATGAAGGAGCTGTGAGGGGATGAACACCGAACTTCCGGGCGGGCTGACCTGGGTGAAGGCGACCGCGTCCAACGATAAGGGAGCATGCGTCGAGGTCGCCGAACTGCCCGACGGCGGCAGAGCTGTCCGTCACTCGCAGGACCCAGACGGCCCAACGCTGCGCTACACCGAGGCCGAATGGGCAGCGTTCCTGGACGGCGCGCGCAAGGGCGAGTTCGACTGAGGCCGTGCCGGCCGGCGGCCGTCTCGGAGATAGATAGGGCGCGGCTTGGCGCAGCACCGAGGACAGGATCTGGCCGATCGGCAACCGGGCACGGTGAGCTGCTTCATCACGCTCCTACGCCGTGGGGAGTTCGTCTTCGGCGAAGACGCCGCCCATGAAGCGGTCGGTCAGCGGGCCAGGCTCGGAGTGCTTGTCGGCGCTGTCGGCCGGTTGGTAGTCGAGGACGTCCCAGCCGGTGCGCGGCCACCACGACTCGCTGTTGTTGGAGGTGCCGTACACGGCGAGGAAGGGGCAGGTCAGGGGGCGGGTGGCAGCGGTGTAGAGCAGGGTGGTGGCATCGCGGGGGCTCAGCCAGGTCGCCTGGTGGCGGGGTTCGTCGGGGCGGGNGCGGNAGCTGCCTATCCGTATCGCCACGACCTGCATGGTGGTCTTGTAAGCGTAGAGGTGACCGAGGGCCTCGGCGGTCACCTTGGTTACGGCGTAGAAGCTGTCGGGGGCCAGCAGCGCGGTGGGGGCGCCTATGGGATTCAGGCCGGTGACGTGGTGGCTGCTGGCCAGCACCACGCGCGGAACCCGCCCGCGGCGGGCGGCCTCCAAGACATGGTGGGTGCCGGTGATGTTGTGTTCCACCATCTCGGCGAACGGCCCCTCCTGGGTGATCCCGGCAAGATGCACGACAGCGGATGTCCCGGTGGTGGCTTTCTCGACCGCGTCCAGGTCGCGCAGGTCTGCTTGGACGAACTCGGCACCCGCGGGCGGCCCGCCGACGGGAAGTCGCTGGTCGAGCAGCCGCAGTGGGACACCGTGGGCAGCCAGATCGGCCGCCAGTCGGGTTCCTATGGTCCCGGCCGCGCCCGTGATCAGCAAGGTCACGGGCGGTGATGGAGCATCGACGCCACGCCCTCGTCGCTGCGCGAGTAGGAGATGCCCCGCAGCACCGCGACGGGGGCCCCGCGGCCTCGCTGCCCGAGGATGATCCCGGCCGCTGCGGCGATGAGGTCGGTGAAGGTCTCCTCCTGCTTCTTGCCGCCGTGCCCGGTCGTGCGTAGGGGCGCCACGCCCGCCGCGCCGATCGAGATGACGGTGGCCCCGCGCCGGTCGGCGCGGCCGTCGGAGTCCGCGATCACCACGGCAATGTCTGCGCCGGTGGAGGAGAGCAGGGTGTCGCGCAGAGCGCGGGCGGAGGCGTCGGGGTCTATCGGTAGCAGCCATGCGCCGTCGGTGCCGGCACGGTCAATCCCGGCTGAGGTGAGCTGGTAGCCGAGTGTGTGCCGGGCGATGATCGGGCCTTTCTCGGTGGCCAGGAAGTAGCTGTCGCTGGCGTCCAGGATCAGTTGCGCGATCTCGGCGGGCTTACCCGTCTTCGCGGACAGTTCCAGGGCCTCCGCGTTGGGGGTGACGCTGGCGAGGTCGACGTAACGCTTCTCCGCGGTGCTCACGGCCTTGGAGGCGACGACCATGACGTCCCCGTCGTGCAGTTCGGTGCCGGTGTGGGTGAGGACGTCGGCGATGGTGCTCGCGAGGTCGTCGCCCGGCTGGAGTTCAGGAAAGGGCTCCAGGGCGAAGGCGGAGAAGCCGGAGGTCGGGGCGGCGGTCATTGTCGGGCTCCTGGGAAGGTGAGGACAGCGGTGTGCAGGCGAGCGTGGGCGACGGCGAGCGCCTCGGCCCGCTGCCAGGTGGCGGCGTGCTGCCCGCTGGTCAGCCAGTCGATCACGCGCCGCAGGTAGTGAGGCCACAGCCGGCGGGCCGCGTCGGGCGCCGGCGTGCCGGTGGTGACGGCGTGCCAGGCATCTGCGGTGGCCTGCGGCCAGTGATGTTCATCGTAGCCGCCGGGGTGGGGGCCGAAGCTGTNCAGCGTGGCGCGCATGGACCGAAGGCGGGCGGTCTCGATGTCGCGGTCGGCGGTCCGGTAGAGCGCCGGTTCGCTGTCCGGTGGGATCGGGGGCGGGGTGCCTGTCGCGGTCAGGTGTAGGAGGACGGGGACGGCTTGGTGGTAGATGGCGGGGAGGTGGGGGAAGGAGCCGGCGTGCTGCTTGGGTGTATCGAGCCGTACGGAGGCGATGGGCCCAAGCCGGGCGGCGGTCAGCAGGAGGAAGGCGTCGATGCCGTACCCGTCCACGCACGCGGAGACCGCCGGGGGTAGTGCTCCGACCGCGTGGAGGACGGCGGTGAGGGCGTCGCGGGAGAGGGCGAGGTCTCCGGCCAGCGGTTGGGGAATGTCGTGACCGGTGGTGGCGGCGATCAGTGGGCGGGCAAGGTGGTTGGTGAGGTTGGCCTCGTCCCAGTGCCGTGGGTAGTCGGCGATTGCGACGGCACCTCCGGCCCGCACCCGTTGCAGCAGTGCGGCGTAGGCGGCCGGGTCCGGGTTGCGGGTATCGGTATCGGCGATCAGCACCGTATCGGCGCCGGTGAGGTCCAGGCGGCGGACGGCGGCCAGGATCTGGGCGCCCTTGCCCCGTACCAGGTCGGTCAGTGGCACCTTGACGGCCCGGGTGCTGGTGGCGGTGAAGCGTGCGGTGGTGTCCGGGGAGTCGGAGGAGTCGGCGTGCACGATGACCGCGGACGTGTCGCCGAGGGCGGTGTCGACGGCGGTGGTGACGGCGGTGATGGTGGCTGGCTCGTTGCGGCTGGGCAGGATCACGGCGGCGTTCACCTCGTCTCGGCATCCTGGGTCAGCAGGCCGGCGGCTGTCTCGGGGTTGGGCGCGTACAGGTACTCGAACTGGCAGTCGGCCAGGGCAGCGATCATGCGGCTGCGCCAACGGGCCAGAGTGGGTGTGTCCAGTGGCCACACCGGCCCGTACGGCAACCCGGCAACGCCGGTGATGGGGGTGGGCAGGCCGGAGATGTAGCGGGCCAGCATNTCGTGCAGCCGCAGCCGCTCGTTCACCGACAGCGGCAACGCGGGCGTCAGCGACGCCGGGACCAGCACCGGGTGAACAGCCAGGCGTACGACCCGGCCCAGCGGGACCGGCGCGGTGGCGAGCGGCTCCAGCACGTGCTGGGGCTTCGGCGCGAGTGGCCGGCTCGGGTCACGGACGGCGGCGGTGGACTTGCCTGGCCACACCTCCAGCACGCCCTCGTCGCTCTCGCCGAGGACAACCAGGTCGTCGCCGGCATGGGTCCAGCCCCGAGCCGCGAGCACGAACGCGGTGGACGTCTTGCCCGCACCGTTCGCGCCGAGGAGCAGCACCGCCCGCCCGTCCGGTGCGATCAGGGCGGTGGCGTGCACCGTAACCTTGCGTCGCTGCTGGCGGACCCGCTCGGTCGCGGTGTAGGTAACGTACGCCAATGTGTCCGAGGCGGTCACAGCCGGGGGCAGCCGAAGGCACACGGTGTCTCCCGCAACGGTGACGGCCGCGGCCCCCGTGGTGACTTCGACGTCCACCGCCTCTGTGGCGGGGGNTGCGGTCAGGGNCCATCCGCCGGGCAGTGCCCGCTCGGCGGTCCGCGCGGCCGTGATGTCCAGGTGCTCGGGCAGGGNGAGGNGGGCGCAGACGTGGCCGGTGGCGAGACGGTGCGCGCTCATCTGACGGTCCGCTCCAGCTCGGCCAGCAGCTCCCCGACCGGCGCGAGGGCGGGCAGGTACCGGCCGGACAGCAGCTCGCCCATCCAGTCCGTCCGGGACAGCGTGGCCCGCACTAGTTCCTCGGCCTCTCCTGGTGGCGCCCCCCTGCCGGCGATGATCTCGACAGAGGCGGGCTCGTCGTAGGGGGCACCGTTGCGCCACAGCAGCGCGACGCGGCACGGCCCGAACTCGGCAGCCACCGCGCGGGCGGCCTCATCGGCGAGCCAGCCGCCTACCTTGCCGACGTGGTAGGCCGGGTTCTTCCCGAACGTCGCCTCGTTCCCGGCCAGGTGGGCGCCGCTGATCACGCCAGTGCGGGCGTTGCCCCGGCCCACCAAACCGTCCTCGCCGTAGTCGACGGCCGACCCCGACAGTGTGAAGTACTGCCCCGACAAGGGGCCGGTGCGGCTGCCGCGGGTGTTGCACACCACCGTCGCCCGGCTCTGAAGATGCTCCTGAAGCACCGCGGTCAGTTCGCCGGCCACGTCGGTGACCGTGTCGTGGAATTCCGCGGAGCTGGCCAGATACCCGGCCAGGGCGGGCACGCACACCGTCACCGTCCAGGTCGCGCCGTCTCGGACGACGAGGGCCTTGATGTCGCTACCCGCCCACGGCAAACGCCGGAACCACGCCTCGGCCAGTAGCGCCACGGTCTCCGTGGCTGTCCGTGGGGCCGATCCGACGAGGTAGGCGGTGTCGTTGGAGAACGCGATCGGCCTTTCGGGCAGATCGTCCAGGGAGCGGGGGGCGAACCAGTGGGGGAACTTGGAGGAGTCGGTCGTCTCGTGTCTCACCTCCAGCGTTACCCGGTCGAAGCCCGGCAGGGCGGCATGCAGGTGGTCGACGGCCGCCTGTTGGAGGATCTCCCGCACCGGCAGCGGACGGCCCGCGAAGCTGGTGGAGATCCGGCCACCGAAGACAACCCGCAGCGGCCGGTCGTAGACACCGTCGGTATCGGTGAAAGCGGCCCGGCCGCCGAGCACAGCGACCTTGTCCAGGTTGTGATGCAGCACCGCCCCCGCCACCTCCAGGCAGTGCCGGCTGTAGCGGATGGAGGCGAGTTCCGCGATACCGTCGGCGAGGGTATCGGGGTGGCCGATCCCTTTGCGTTCGACGACCTCGACGGGCAACTCATGCGGCAGCGGTGTGCGCGGCGCGAACAACGCGGGCATCGCGGTAGACACGGTCGATCACCTCCAGTGGGCGCCGCAACGCCGTCAGCGGGAACAGACAGGGGTGAGCTGGGCGCCCGTCGGTGGCGTCCAGCACCGCGGCGTACATCGCGCGCCGCAGCTTCTCGTGCGTGGGGGCGGCGGCTGGATCGCCGAGTCCGGCTTCGAGGTTGCGACCGCGTACCTCAAGACGGCGTCCGTCGGTGAGGTGGAGAACGAGTTCGTGGGCCGGCGGCCCAGAGTGGTCGACACGGGCGTCGATGTGCACCATGGCGCCACCGGACAGCGTGATGGTGGCGGTGACGTGATCCTCCGTCTCCGCCAGGNCCCGGCGATGCACTACCTCTGCGTCGACCGCCTCCATGTCGCCGGGCAGCATCCGCAAAGCGAGAGTCAGGCCGTGGATGGCCTGCTGGTGCAGAACCCCACCGGCGGCGGCGTAGGTGCGGCGCCAGCCGCGGAAGTAGCTGGGGTCCCGCCGCACGGCCAGCAGCACCTCGGCACGGGTGACAGCCGGACGTTCGACGAGCAGAACATCAAGGCCGGGGGCGAAGTGCGGCTGAAATGCTACGAAGATCCGCCCGTCACCCGGTCGGGACGCCAAGGCAGCCGGGTCGGCGGTGCCGGGCTTTTCCATGAGAACGATCGCCCCGGCTTGGGCGGCATCCCGAGCCGCGACAAGCGCGGTCCCCGGCGGGCAGGCTACCACCACCAGATCCGGCGTCACGGCCCTCAGCGCCGCCCGCCAGGAGGCGAAAAGCGGGACGTCGAGCGGTAGTTCGACGCGTGGGCCGGGGTCAGCGACCCCGATGACCGCCAGGTCAGGCGCGCCAGCCAGGGCGGTCAGGTGCTTGGCTCCGACTTCTCCGGCTCCGACCAGCAGCACCCGCTTCACGCGACGCCGCCCGGGACAGCCGACCGCAGGAACGCGGCCCCGGTCGCGAGCGCGTCGGCGGGGGTGTCACGCACATGGGTCTCCAGCCCGTAAGGCAGCGCCGGGCGGGCCGCATGCAACAGTGGCAGCACCTCGGCGTAGGGCACCACGCCCTCGCCGGCAGGGCAGAACACCCGGCCGCCCCCGTCAGCGGGCCGATAGTCCTTGACGTGCACGTATGCCACATACGGGGCCAGGGCGCGGACAACGTCGCCGGTGGCCTGGCCGACCTCGTAGAGGTTCGCCACGTCCAGCCAGAGTCCCAGGCCCTGCCCGTGATACCGATCCAGGATCTCCAGCAGCGGCTCGGCGTGGGCGACGGTGCACACCGGCTCGTTCTCCAGCAGCAGCCTCACCCCGGCCGTATCCGCCGCGTCCAGGGCCTTGGCCAGCAGCGGGTCACCGGACATCCGCTCAGTCAACTCCGGGTCGACGCGCAGATGAGAGAAGATCCGCACGACCGGGGCCCCCAGGATGGCGGCGGCCTCCAACGCCCGCTCGATCCAGCCCAGCCGTTCCTCGGGCGGGACCTGGGTCGGGAAGCCGAAGGTGTCCACCCGGCCGGGCCGAGCCTCGGGTCGGCACCATTTCCACAGCGGTGAGGCCAGCGCCGCCACCTTCAGGCCGCGTTCGTCGGCCAGGGCGCGAATGCGCCGTAGTCGATCGACGGGCAGGGTCACAGCATTGGCTCCCCCGGCCGAGCGGATCTCCAGATGCCCGATGCCCAGCGTCGCCGCAAGATCCATACCCGGCGCCGGGTCGGGGCCGAGTTCGTCAGGATTGAGTACCAGGGTGTTCGTCGCCGGTCCGACAGCGGCGTACATGGCCACCTCCAGAGGTGAGGAGCCACCACTGTCCCCGTGGGTCATGCAGCGGCGACATCCCGCCAGTTACCCCAAGATCCGGACAGATCCAGGCCGTTGGACAACCCTTGGACACATGGCGTTTTCCCCCGCCCGGGTCTCTCCGGAGGACATCCGCGCTGAGCTGCTGCGGCTGCGCCAAGGGCCCGCTCTCGGTCATCCNGGGGCGGNCNCCGCGCTCAGCGNCCCGCNCCGCGCGCTGCTGCTCGNCCNANCCCCGCCACTGTCGAACGCGGTGAGCGAGACGACACGCCTGGTAGCAGCTCTGCGCAGAGCGATCGACGCATTGACCCCGCACGAGCGCCGCTATGCCGCTGCGGATTTCAACCTGCTCGGTGAACACTCCTGGCCCAGCCTGACCGAGCGGCAGGAATCCCTCGCCCGAGTGCTGGGCTGCTCAGCCAAAACCGTACGCCGCCACGCTGGACAGGCCCTGGACACCCTCGCACTGCTCATTGCCGATGGCTCCTNCCTTNCCGGNCCNCCCCCGCCGGGCAGCGACGCCCCCGCCAGCGTCGCGGGGACCGCCCCGGGCGACGGGACAAGCCGGTTCTTCGGTATCACCGCCACCTCCCGCGTGGACGTGATCTGCTCCGCTCTCCCCGCCGCGGACCCGGCCCGGCAGCGGCCGAGCGAGCCGCTGTACGCCCGCTACGCGGGCTTCGCCGACCTCGACGCCCTGTTCTACGTCCGCGTCCACTTCGCCCAGTACTTCCCGGCCGCGACCATCCGGGACTTCCACCCCGGCGAGTACTACAACGCCGAACCCGACAGCCTGATCGTCCTCGGCGCCCCTGAGCGCAACACCGCCTTCGCCGAGTTCGGCCCCCACCTGCCCTACCGCTTCACCCCGCCGCCGGACCCGGCCATCACCTTTCCTGGCCACGGTCAGGTCCGCTTGACCCCGCTGTGGGCACCCGAGGGCGAACTGGTGGCGGATCTGACCGTCATCACCCGCCTGACCCTCAGCCAGGGCACCACCGTGATCCTGCTCGGCGGCTGCCTGACCCTCGGCGTCCTGGGGGCCGCCAAGTGCCTGCTGAACGGCGAACGCGGCCCGCGCAACACCGCCTACCTCGACGACCTCGCCCCCGGCGGCGACCTCATCGCCGTCACCGCCACCCGCAAGGTCGGCGGCATCACAGACNCCCCCGACCTGACCGCCGTCGAGCCGCTTCTGCTGCTGACCCGCGACACCGCGGACGGCTTCACCACCCGCCTGGACAACACGGCCCACTACACGGGACGGTGACCTCGCCCATCCCGGCACACAAGATCGCCGTGCAGGTTGCATGCCCCTCTGGTAGCCATGCCTGACTAGCAAATTCGGGTCATTGATCGCTGGCATGCCGCCCAGCGTCACAGCGTCGCAGGTCAGGACCGGTCCGACCGGTAGTGCCCCGGGCAACGACTCCGCTACCCGTAGCCGCTACCTCTACCCGCGCCGCAATCACCGGGGGGCACAGCGCCCCCAGCAATTCAACGCGCCAGCGTCGCTCTCAGGCGCCAATGCGGGCAGATACGACGAAGCCCCCGGCATCTGCCGGGGGCTTCGCTCGGTGGGAGGGACTACCGGGGGTCGTTGAGGTCGCGCCACACGATCCGTACGCGCTGCNCCTCATCGCNTTCGATGNTTCCATCACCGCCGATGATCACGCCGTCGATCAGTTGGGTGAGGATCACCCGCTTGGCCGCGATGTCGTCTCCCAGCTCATCCCAGCCTGCGGCGCCGTCCACGGGCAGCGTGGCGCGCCGTCGCGCGCTGGTGTGCATCCGGGCCTCGGCCGCGCGGATCTGGCGGACGATGGCCTTGTGGGCATCGTCGTAGGCGTCATCGTCCATCTTCCCGGATGCCCACCGGTCCGCCAGCGCGCTCTTGCGGGCCTCCAACGTCNCCAGCTCAGCGGCGGCCGGGTCGTCCATGGCCACAGGCCGGAGAACCAGCTCGTCGAGACGCCCCCGCACGGCACGGGAGACCAGCCCGACGAGGAAGGCTTCCCCGATTCGGACCTTGGCCGGACAGCGGCCGTCACGCCGCTGGCAGTACAGCCGCGTCCCGTTCGTGCCGTTCCCGGTCAGCTTGTGCCCGCACGAGGCGCAGTAGACGAACCCCGCCAGCATGCGCCGAAGCTTCTGCGCGTTGGTGTTGGTCCGCCGCGAGGCGTCGGTGAGGATCGCCCGGATCTGCTCCCAGGTGTCGACGTCCAGAATCGCCGGCCACACCGCTTGGCCCATGACCGCGATGGTGCCCGTGCTGCG
>NZ_JPGU01000063.1:8448-14776 GCF_000732115.1 Frankia sp. CeD | reverse complement strand
CGACTACCCCATGATCGGCATGGACAACAACCCGGCGGAAAGGGCGATCAGGGGCCCGGTCGTGACCCGGCGCAACGCCGGCGGCTCCCGCACCGAGGACACCGCCCGCCACGCCGCCACGATCTTCACGGTCACCGCGACCGCCGCGATGCACAACCTGAACCTGCTGACCTACCTGGAGAACTACCTCGACGCCTGCGGCCGGGCCGGCGGCAAGCCGCCGACCGGCGCCGACCTCGACCGGTTCCTGCCCTGGGCCGCCAGCCCCGAGGACCTCACCACCTGGCAACAGCCTCCCGGCTGACCCCGACCCCCGAGACCCCAGCGGAGTGCCCCACGGTCACGCCGCCCACGATCATGCCCCAACGGGATTTCCGAATACGTACCTGGAGGTTGGCTCGGGCGGCTACAACGCCGCCCTCATCCAGGAGATGGTCGGCGACGGAGGCTCGGTGACGTCCGTCGACATCGACCAGGAGATCGTGAGCCGGGCCCGCGCCTGTCTGGACGCGGCCGGCTATCGAAATGTTGAAGTCGTGGCGGCCGACGCCGAGGCCGGCGTACCCGAAAAAGCACCCTACGACCGGATTATCGTGACCGCAGGGGCCTGGGACATCCCACCAGCCTGGCAGGAGCAGCTCACGAACGGCGGCAGGCTCGTTGTGCCGCTCCGGCTACGAGGGCTGACCCGGTCGATCGCGTTCGACCGGGTCGACGAGGACGGTGACGTCGGTCTGGTCAGCCGCAGCTATCGCCTGTGCGGATTCGTCCCGATGCAGGGCATCGGGACGTTCCGCGAAAGGCTCGTCCCTATTACCGACGAGGTCGTGCTTCGGGTCGACGACCCGTCCCAGGAGTTCGACGTCGAGGGGCTGCGCGACGCGCTGGCCACGCCGAGGCTGGAACGCTGGTCCGGAGCGGCCTTCGATCTTCCTGACGAGTTGGAGTTCTTCCTCGTCACGAATCTGGCCCAGGTCGCGCACCTGCATGTGGACGAGACGCAGGTCCAGAACGGCCGCTTCGCGCCCTCGGCCGCCAGAGGTGTGCCCACGCTGGTCAGCGGTGGCAGTTTCGCCTACCGCACCAAGCGCCCGAACGAGAAGACCGGCGGATTCGAGAGCGGCGTCGTCGCGCACGGTCCCGACGCCGATCGCGTCGCCGAGCACTACGTGNANCTNCNCCGCCGGTGGGCCAGCGATCACCGCCGTTCCGGTGCCGCCCACATCCGATACGTCCCGAAGGCCGCGGGGACGCCGGCGCCGTCCGTGGGGCTGGTGCCGAAACGGCACGGCGCTGTCGCTGTCCGCTGGCCCTGAGTTTCCGCGCTCCCGAACGGATGCTCGGGAGCCGGAATGCACCACCACCATCACAACCCAGGAGGTCTTCATGTCCATCCAGCTCGATGACCCGGTGTTGGCCGTGCCCCCGCAGGCGGGACGAGACCAGGAGGAGGACTTCACCACATGGGACCTGGACATCTCGATCGTCGAGTCCGGACCGGCCGCTGACCGGCTCATCCGGATGACCGACGACGGCTGCGGCACGACGTGCGAGACGGCCTGCTCGACCACCTGCCCGTAACCAGCGCCCCGACGACCTGAGAACGCGGCGTCCGTACGGCCGGCCTCGGCGGCCGGACGGACGCCGCCCGACTACGGAGCGGCTGGTGTATCAGCATCTCGACTCCCTGGTGGTGCGTGCCGCGGTGAACCCGCCCGTGGACGTGGCCGAGCGATGGCCCGACCTGGTCGGACCGGCGGCCACACCAGAGTCCTGGCGCCTCTGGTTACGGGAGGTGATGCAGAATCGCGCCTTCGAGATGGCGCTGGAGCAGGCCAGCCCTGTGCTCGCTCGCCGCGTTCGGGAGATCCGCGACGGACGCCAAGTGCCCCAGGCCGGGGTGCGGCGGGCAGTGCTGTCGGTGATGCGTTACCGGCTTCGCGCGTCGGGACGGGCGACGCCGTTCGGCCTGTTCGCGGGGGTCGCGCCGGTGCGTGTCGCTGACCACGCCTCGGTGCGCGCAGGCGTGGCGCACCGTGCCGTCGCGCGGGTCGAGGCTGGCTGGCTCTGCGCGGTGGTCGACCGGTTGGAAGCCGATCCGGTCGTCCGAGCGCGGCTGGATGTGGTGGCGAACAACCTCGTGTTCGAGCGGGACGGCCATCTGGTGCTGGAGCACCGTGCCGCAGGAGGCACCGACGGTGTTCCTACGCGCGTGCAGGTGCGGGCGCACGCACCGGTCCGCGCCGCGATGGGTATCGGCCGCCGCTCGGTGCGGTTCTCCGACCTCGCGGCCAGGCTCGCGTCCGAGTTCGCTCCGGTCCCTGCCGACGTCGTCGACAGACTTCTGGCCGATCTGGTGGCGCAGCGGTTCCTGCTCACGAACCTGCGGCCTCCGATGACGGCGAGCGATCCTCTCCGTCATGTCGTGGGTGTGCTCCAGACGACCCTAAATGGCGGGCCGGTCACCGTCGAGGCGGCCTGGGTCGCCGAACGCCTGAACGGGATTGTCGATGGGCTGCGGAGCCACGACAGCGCGTCGAGTTGGACCGTCGCGCGCAGCAGCCGCGAGCGCCTCGGCGAGGACATGGCTGAGGTCCACCCTTCGGCGGAGCCGGCACTCCGGGTTGATCTGCGGATGGACTGGGCGCTGGCTGTGCCCCGCGCGGTCGCGGTCGAGGCCGCAGCGGCGGCGGGCGTGCTGGTGCGCCTGGCGCGGCGCTCGACGCTCAGCTCCGGCTGGGACGCCTGGCATGGCCGGTTCCTCGAACGGTACGGGCCGTGCGCTCTGGTTCCCGTTTTCGACGCGGTCGACCCCGAGATCGGACTGGGTTATCCCGCCGGCTACGCCGGCAGTCCCGCACCCGCGGGCGTGACGTTCACCGATCGGGACGCGAAGCTGTTGGCGTTGGCGCAGAACGCCGCGCTGCGCCGCGAACGGGAGATCGTCCTCGACGACAGGATGATCAGCGACCTTACGGTCGTCGACCAGGACGCCCACGTTCAGCCCACCACGGAACTCACCCTGCGCGTCCACGCCACGAGCACCCGCTCGCTCGACGATGGCGCGTTCACCCTCGCGGTCGTCGGGGTGTCACGCAGAGCCGGCACCACGACCGGACGACNCCTCGACCTCTTCGACGCGAAGGACAGTGCGCGGATGCGCGCGCTGTACGCGGGTCTTCCCACCGCGAGCCGCGACGCGCTGAGCGTGCAGATCTCCGCGCCCGCTCGCTACACGAACACCGACACGGTGGGACGCGCCCCCCAGATCATGGCGCACCGGCTCTCCCTCGGCGAGTACGACGACAGCGAGGACGGGGACTCGCTGCCTCTGGACGACATCGTGGTGACGGCCGATGTGCACCGGATCTATCTGCTCTCGCTCTCCCGCCGCCAACTGGTGGAACCGGTGGCGCTCAACGCGGTGGAGCCGGTGCGACGCGCGCATCCGCTGGCGCGTTTCCTCGCCGAGGCGCCGGCCGCGCTGAGCGTTCCCTGCGCCCCCTTCGACTGGGGGGTCGCGGCCCAGCTACCGTTCCTGCCGGCGCTGCGGCATGGACGAACAGTCCTCTCACCAGCGCGCTGGCTGCTGGGGACCGCGGACCTGCCCGGCTCCGCGGCCGGCTGGACGGAGTGGGACCGTGCCCTGGCCAGCTGGCGGGAGCAGGTCAACCTCCCCTCGGCGGTCTACCTCGGCGACGGTGACCAGCGCATCGGACTGGACCTGTCTGAGCCGGCCCACCGGGTACTGCTGCGCTCCCACCTCGACCGCTCCGGCGCCGCGCTGCTGCGCGCCGCCCCCGACACCGACGCGGCCGGCTGGGTCAGCGGGCATGCCCACGAGATCGTCGTCCCCCTGGCAGCGGTCGCCGCGCCGGCGGCGACACCGGGCTGGTTCAGCCGGGCGCAGGTCGTTGGCCGCGATCATGGGCATCTTCCGGGCTGCGACGCACGGTTCTCAGTCAAGATCTACGCCGGCCTCGGTTGCCAGGACGACATCCTCACCCGCCATCTGCCGCACCTCGTCCACGAGCTGAACGGGCAGCAGGCCGCGGGCGAGGCGCGCTGGTGGTTCCTGCGCTACCACGACCCCGACGACCATCTGCGCCTGCGGCTCGCGGNCACCNCCGACGGNGTGGCGCCGACCGCCGACCGGATCGGTGCCTGGACCCAGCGGCTCCGCCGCGCCGGCCTGATCTCCCGCGCGCAGTGGGACACCTACTTCCCCGAGACCTCACGCTTCGGGGGCACCGCCGCGATGGACGCCGCGGAGGCGTACTTCGCCGCCGACTCAGCGGCGGCCCTCGCCCAGCTCGCCGCCTCCAGGGAGAAGAGCGGGCCCGACCGTCGCGCGCTGACCGCCGCCAGCATGCTCGCCATCGTGACCGGCCTGATCGGCGACACCGCCGAGGCGACGAGCTGGCTCATCAGCCACACCCGGACGGAGCCGTCCGCCCCAGCCCGCGCGCTGTACCAGCAGACCGTCGCCCTGGCGAACCCGGCCGACCCACGCGCGCTGGCCGCACAGCCCGGAGGCGAGCACGTCCTCTCCTGCTGGGCGCACCGGCGCGAGGCACTCACCGCCTACCGACACGTCCTCCAGGAAACCCGCGCGGAGGCCCCCACCTCCCTGCTGCCTGATCTTCTGCATCTCCACCATGTCCGCATGGCCGGAGTCAGCCTGGCCGGGGAACGCGCCTGCCTGCACCTGGCTCGCGCCGCCGCACTGAGCTGGACCGCGCGCACGAGGAACCCATCATGACCAGCTCCGATCCGGACGCGCTCGCCGCCGCGAACACTGTTGCCGAAGCACTAGCCGACCCGCACACCGCCTGGGCCGCCCACCGACCGACCGGGGGAAGGGCGTGGCCGCAGTCGCTCGCCGGCGGCGCGGCGGGCATCGCCCTGCTGCACATCGAACGTGCCCGCTCCGGGTACGGCGACTGGAGCACCGTGCACGCCTGGCTGTCCGCCGCCGCGTCCGACGCCCTGACCGCGGCGGCCAACGCGGGCCTGTACCTGGGCGCTCCGGCCCTGGCCTTCACCCTGCACACCGCAGCCGGACCATCAGGCCGGTACCACCGTGCCCTCGCCCATCTGGATCAGGCCGTCGTCGCCATGACCCGCACCCGACTCGCCGCGGCCCACACACGCATCGAACAGAGCCGGCGGCCCGCGATGAAGGAGTTCGACCTGATCCGGGGCCTGACCGGACTCGGCGTCTACCACCTGCGCCGCCACCCCGATCACCCGATCACCGGCGAACTGCTGTCGTACCTGGTCAGACTGACCGAACCACTGGNCGGAAGAGACGACCTCCCACCCTGGTGGACGGACTCTGCACCCAACGGCGAACCCAGCCCCGAATTCCCCCAAGGACACGGCAACGTCGGCCTCGCGCACGGCATCAGCGCCGTCCTCGCCCTGCTTGCCCTGGCCCACCTGCGCGGCCTGCCGGTCCGTGGCGCCGACGACGCGATCGCACGGATCTGCGCCTGGACCGACCGCTGGTGCCAGCACGGCGACACCGGCCCCTGGTGGCCCGGATTCATCNCCCNCCGCCAGGTCCGTGAAGGCAAGGTCGCCGCAACCCTGCGGCCCCGCCCCTCCTGGTGTTACGGCGTCAGCGGCACCGCCCGCGCCCAACAGCTCGCCGTCATGGCCCTGCGCGACACCGCACGCCAGCAAGCCGCCGAGAACGCGCTCCTCGCGGCACTTCGCGATGAGGCGCAACTCGACCAGCTCACCGAGATCGGCCTGTGTCACGGCACCGCCGGGCTACTCCAGTCCGCCTGGCGCATGGCGGCCGACTCCCACCATCCCCAGCTCACCGCCGAACTCCCCGGCCTGTCAGCCAGGCTGATCGCACAGATGGGCACAACCGTGCGCGACCCCGAACTTCTCGACGGCGCCGCCGGCGCCGCCCTCGCCCTGCACACCGCCGGCACCGGCGCCGCCCCGACGTCGGGCTGGGACGCCTTCCTCCNGCTGGCCTGATCAGGAGCCGACATGGACACCCGCACCTGGCACCAGGTCAACGTCACCTTCCCCGACTGGGCGAACGCCGAGGGCACCGCCGTGGACCACCTCGCCCCTCTGCTGGACACCGCCGAGACCGACGGGCTCATCACCTCCTGGTTCTTCGTACGCAAGGCGCCCTGCTGGCGCATCCGCTACCTGCCCCGCCAGACGACAGGAGAGGCCAAGGCGTACATCCACACCCGTCTCGCCGATCTCCGGGAGACACGCCGCATCGAGGACGCCACGTCCACCCTCTACGAACCAGAAAGCCATGCCTTCGGCGGCGCCGAAGGCATGGACNNNNCNC
>NZ_JPGU01000063.1:0-8443 GCF_000732115.1 Frankia sp. CeD | reverse complement strand
CNCNTCNNCCNCGACAGCCGACNCCTGCTCNCCTNCCTNAACAGCNCCAGCCACAAACCGGCCGACCGGCGCCGCCGTGAACTGTCGGTCCTGCTGTGCTCGCACCTGCTACGCGCCGCCGGGCTCGACTGGTACGAGGAAGGAGACGTGTGGGCGCGAGTCGCCGAGCACCGGCAACCACCTGAGCGCACCCCCGACGACAGGCTCCGCACCCTGCGTGACGGCCTGCGGCGCCTGATGAGCATCGACACCGACAGCCTGGCCAAGGACACCCTGCCGCCGGCCTTCACCGATTGGACCAGCGACTTCGCCGCCGCCGGCACCGAACTGGCCGCCCTGGCCACCGACGGCCGGCTACGCCGCGGCCTACGCGCCGTCCTCGCCCACCACATCATCTTCGCCTGGAACCGGCACGGCCTTCCCCACACGGCGCAAGCCGTCCTCGCGCACACCGCCAAGACCGTCGTGTTCGGGCACGACCCCGCCTCCGATCACCAGCCGCACGATCGGGAACCGGCATGACGAACGTCGGAACAGACCCGGCCGACGAGAACCTGCTCGCCTGGTTCCCGCTGGTCCAACGCCCCCGACCACCCGGCCTCCCCCTCGAAGACCGAGTCAGACAGCTGCACGACCTGGCCGCACGGACATCGGACGGTCTCCCGCTCCTCCGAGCGGCCGAAGTCTGCAACAAGGCGGCGCTGATCGCCTCCGACTGCGGACAACCAGACCTCGCCCAAGACCTGTGCTGGCGCCAACACACGCTGTTCGATCAGGCGCGGCCCCTGCCCGCCTCAGCCGCCGAACTCGCCCTCCAACCGGTGCTCAACCTCCCGCGCCAACTGATCCGCGATGGTGACGGCAACCGCGCTCACGCGATCCTCCAGGCCCTGCACGAGGCCGCGCGCACGCAGACCAGCGCACTGATCGACGGACGGTCCGTCAGTCTCCACAACGTCACCTGCGCCTCCGACGACCATCGGACCATGCGCACCCTGACCTGGACGGCGCTCCTGGCGGACGGAGTCCGGGCACTGGCACGGGCCGGGCGCTGGCACGAAGCCGCCGAACAAGCCGCGGCCCACCGCGGAGTCGGCCGCCGACTGCTCGACGGCCGACAGGCGACCGTCCTGGCACTCGCCCAGGCCGGGCACACCGAGCAGGCAGCAGCGCTGGTCGACCAGAGCGCCACCCCCGAACCGTGGGAACAGGCGATCCAAACAATCCTGCGGGTGCACTGTCTGCGACAGGCTGGCGCCGACACCGGCCCGCAGATCGCCCCGCTCCTCGCCACCGCGCTCACCCTGATGCGGCAGCCCGACCTCTCGACCATGGTCTTCCGTGCCCGAGCAGGCATGATCGCGCTCGACCTCGCCGACGGCCACNACCATCCGCGCATCGACGNACTACGCCGGGCGCTGATCGCAGGTGCGTTCAAGGACGCGTACACGGCCCGCGACACGCTCGCGCACCGCCTCCGGGAGTCGATGACGACGACGCAGCGCCAAACCCTGGCCGATGTCTTCCGCGCCGCCGGGCTCGATGCCGGAAGCATCCCGGAATCGCTGTACGGCGATTTGATGGAGACGGTGAAGTTCGCCGAAGATCAGCTACGTGGATGTCTCGGACGCCACGCCAGGCACTGCGAGTGCACAACAGCGACAAGCTGAACAACAGGTCGGCCGAGGACCGACGTCATCCCGTACCGCTCGGTCCGTGACAGAAGGACTACCGTGAGAATGGTTCCAGTCAGGAACCACCGGAAGATCGACCACCGGATTTCCGAGGGGATCTAGCCCGTCGTGACGGCCAAGCCAAGCCAGCGGGTAGAGCAGGACGAGTTGCGGGCGCGGATGCGCGCGGTCGGGATGAGTCACGACGAGATCGCGATCGAGTTCGCCCGCCGCTACCACTACCGCCCCCGCGCCGCCCATCGCCACGCCCGCGGCTGGACCCAGACGCAGGCCGCGAACCACATCAACGCCCACGCCGCCCGCGCCGGCCTCGACCCGGACGGCGCAGCCCCCATGACCGAACAGGAGATCCACGACATGGTCACCGCCGTGGGCGACATCGTCGCCGTTCTCACCGAAGCCGACCCGGCCGATAAAGCCGAGATCTACACCCAACTCGGCCTGCAACTCACCTACGAACCAGGAGCCCACCGAGTGATCGCCGAGGCCAAGCCTCAAGGGATCATGTACGAACGAGAGTGTCCGAGGGGGGACTTGAACCCCCACGCCCGTTAAAGGGCACTAGCACCTCAAGCTAGCGCGTCTGCCATTCCGCCACCCGGACAGGTGGTTCGCGGATGTCTCACCCGCGAACGACTGCGATGCTACACGCTCCAAGGGGGTGCTTGTCGCTACCCCCGACCATCAGACGATCAAGTCCCGACTTGCGAGTTCTGGCCCGCTTCGACGAGAACGAGAAGCAGTATGATCATTACTTGAGGTGCACCCCGGGGGATGTCGATCATGACTGGCCGGACGCCGGGGCCTCTGGGCCTCGCCTACGCGACGGGCCTATGCGACGGGCCCGCCATGCGGCTGGCCGCCCCGACCCGTCGGAGGAACTCCTCGACCAGGCTGATCAGCTCCCGGGCCACCTCGGGCGGGAGATCCGCGGACAGCACCGCCGGCAGTTGGGTTCCAGCCGCTCCAGCGAAGCTCCGGTTACTCACGCGGAGCATCGACTCGAACACCGGGAGTCCGAGACCAGATGCCTGGTGGATGTAGGGCCGCAGGAAGCTGGTCGGCCGACCGCCGTAGTACTGGACCATCATGAGAACAACACCGAGCACCCGCGGTTCGAGTCGTTTCACGGCCGGATGCATCCCGGACTGCAACCCCGCGACCCTGTTGTACTCCCAGACGAACCGGCCCAGTCTGCTCATCAGATGTTCGATGCCCAGCGTCGACAGGTTGTCCGGCCGGGCCGGGATGAGCAGGTGGTCGCAGGCTGCGATCGCGGCCCGGGTGATGACTCCGAAGTTCGGCGGGCAGTCGATGAGCACAAGGTCGTAGTCGTACGTGGAGAAGGACGCCAGCCCGGTGGCCAGCCGCTGGTAGACGTCGAAGTAGTACCTGGTGGACCGGTGGGCCCGCGCCCCGCCCAGCCTGGCGGTGAGGTCCATCTCGATGTCGCCGAGTGAGAGGTGCGACGCGAGCAGGTCCAACGTGCCGCCGCCCGCGGCGACGGCGGCGTTGACGACCGATGGTGTGGTCACGTACCCCGCGAGGGGCGGTGGGGTGGTCTCCGGCCGCCACGACTCGAACCACGCCTTGACGGTTCTCCGGTGGTCGGCGAGGTCCGTCCGCCAGGTCTCGGGTCGGTAAAAGGAGAAGGTCAGGTTCGCCTGCGGGTCCAGGTCGATCATCAGTACCCGTCTCCCCAGCCGGGCGATCGCGGCGCCGATGTTTGCGGTGAGCGTGGTCTTGCCTACCCCGCCCTTGTAGCTGGCGATCGCCACGGCCTTCACCGCATCCTCGCTCCCGGTCGCGCGCTCCGCCCGGCGGCGGAGGGACGTCGTGTCTCCTCGGCCGGACCCGCAATGCTTCCGCGTCCGGTTCACCAGCAGACTACGGCTGTTTCTGGATCGGTAACGTCGTCGGGAGTCGGATACTGGTGACTTCCGCCTTCGGGGACGGGAAGGAAGTCCCTCCTCGATCCGCCTCCGGACGCCTGAGTCTGGGATGTATGGGTCAGAAGACGATCGATGGGAACGAGGCCGCCGCGTTGGTGGCCTACCTGGCGAGCGAGGTGATCGCGATCTATCCGATCACCCCGGCGTCGGCTATGGGGGAGCTGGCCGATGCGTGGGCGGCGAAGGGCCGCCCGAACCTGTGGGGTGCGGTGCCCGAGGTCGTCCAGCTGCAGAGTGAGGGTGGTGCCGCCGGCACTGTGCACGGGGCGTTGCAGGCGGGTGCGCTGTCGACGACGTTCACCGCCTCGCAGGGTCTCCTGCTGATGCTGCCCAACATGTTCAAGATCGCCGGCGAGCTCACGCCGATGGTTCTTCACGTCGCGGCCCGGACCGTGGCCACGCACGCACTGTCGATCTTTGGTGATCACAGTGATGTGATGGCGGCGAGGTCGACCGGTTTCGCCATGCTGTGTTCGGCGTCGCCGCAGGAGGCGCATGACCTGGCCGCGGTGGCGCATGCGGCAACGCTCGAGTCGCGGGTACCGTTCCTGCACTTCTTCGACGGTTTCCGCACGTCGCACGAGCTGAACGAGGTGGCGTTGCTCGACGACGGCACGCTGGGTGGTCTGCTGGCTGCCGGGCATATCGATGCCCATCGCCGCCGGGCGTTGTCCCCCGACCGTCCGGTGATCCGGGGCACCACCCAGGATCCCGACACGTTCTTCCAGGCCCGGGAGGCGTCGAACACGTTCTACGCCGCGGTTCCCGGGATTGTGCAGGGGGTGATGGACCGGCTGGCCGCGGCGACGGGCCGGGCCTACCGTCTGTTTGAGTATCAGGGTCATCCCGAGGCCGAGCGGGTTGTGGTCGTCATGGGGTCGGGTCGGTCGGCGGTGCGGGAGGCGGTCACCCGGCTGGTCGAGCGAGGCGAGCGGGTCGGGTTCGTCCAGGTTCGTTTGTTCCGTCCCTTCGACGGCCGGGCGTTGCTCGCGTGCCTGCCCTCGACGGTGCGGTCGGTCGCGGTCCTGGACCGGACGAAGGAGCCGGGCGCGTCGGGTGAGCCGTTGCGGCTGGATGTCGTCGCCGCGTTCGCGGAACGGCCCGAGCGGATGCCGCGGGTGATCGGTGTCCGTTACGGGTTGGCGTCGAAGGAGTTCACCCCGGCGATGGCGGCGGCGGTGTTCGACGAGCTGGCCGGCGCGGCGCCGCGCCGGGAGGTGACGGTGGGTATCCGCGACGACGTCACGGACCTGTCGCTCGAGGTGGACGACGACCGTGTCCCGGAGCCGGATGACGTGCTGCGGGCGGTGTTCTACGGGCTCGGTAGCGACGGCACGGTGGGTGCCACGCGGGCAACGGCCGGTATCGTCGCAGCTCGCACGCCGCTGCACGCGCAGGCGTACTTNGTGTTCGACTCCAAGAAGTCGGGGTCGATGACGGTCTCGCATCTGCGGCTGTCGCCACGACCGGTCGACTCCCCGTGGCTTATCCAGAACGCCCAGTACGTGGGCTGTCATCAGTCCTCGCTGCTGGAACGGGTGGACGTGCTCGCCGTGGCCGCGCCGGGTGCCACCGTGCTGCTCAACAGCCCGCATGCGCCGGAGAGGGTGTGGGAGCATCTGCCGGCCGACGCGCAGCGGCACCTGCTCGACCGGGATGCGCGCCTGTTCGTCGTCGACGCCGACCGGGTGGCGAAGCAGGCCGGCATGCCCGGGATCGTAAGCCCGGTGCTGCAGACCTGTTTCCTGGCGCTGTCCGGTCTGCTGGACCGCGACGAGGCGATCGCGGCGGTCAAGGACGGGGTCCGCGCCGCCCGCGGCAAACGCGGTGACGCCGTGCTGCAGCGTAACTTCGCCGCCATCGATGCCGCGCTCGACGCCCTGCACGAGGTCGACCTGCAGGCTCGTGTGGTCACGGGCCAGGCGCGCCGGCAGCTGCTCGGCGAGGCGCCCGCATTCGTCCGGCAGGTGACGGCGCGGATCATGGCAGGGGAGGGGAACCTGCTTCCCGTCAGCGCACTACCGGCTGACGGCACCTTCCCCGTCGGGACGGCCCGGTACGAGAAACGCGGCCTGACCCGCGAGCTTCCGGTGTGGGATGCGGACCTGTGCATCGACTGCGGCAAGTGCGCGATTTCCTGCCCGCACGCCGCCATCCGGATGACGTTGTTCGACCCGGCGCGGCTCGCCGACGCGCCGGCGTCGTTCCGGCACAAAAAGCCGAAGGACCGCACCCTCGCGGCGTTCCGGCTCGCGGTGCAGGTGGCACCGGACGACTGCACCGGCTGCGGCATCTGCGTCGAGGCCTGCCCGGCGAAGAGCCGGGAGATCGAGGGCCATCGCGCCCTGGACATGGTCGACGCCGCACCCCGCTTCGAGGAGGAACGTGCNGGATGGGCGTTCCGCGAAACGCTGCCGGCGGTCCCACCGGCGCTCGCCCCACCGGACACGGTCCGCGGCTCGCAGCTACGGGAGCCGCTGTTCGAGTTCTCCGGCGCCTGCGCCGGCTGCGGGGAGTCGCCCTACCTCAAACTGCTCACGCAGCTGTTCGGTGACCGCATCATCGTCGCCAACGCCACGGGATGCTCGTCCATCTACGGCGGCAACCTGCCGACCACACCCTGGTCGGCGGGCACCGACGGCCGCGGCCCGGCCTGGGCGAACTCGCTGTTCGAGGACAACGCCGAGTTCGGGCTCGGGATACGCCTCGCGCTCGACAGCCGGGCCCGCGAGGCCCGCCNACTGCTGCGCGCACAGACCGCGACGGTCGGCGGCACGCTCGTCGAGGCGCTGCTCACCGCCGACCAGTCGACCGAGGCCGGCATCCTCGACCAACGCCAGCGGGTGGCCGAACTACGCCGGCGGCTGGCCACCGTCGACCACGACACCACCCTCGACGCTGTCCTCGACGACCTCGTCGACAAAAGCGTGTGGATCATCGGTGGGGACGGGTGGGCGTACGACATCGGCTTCGGCGGCCTCGACCACGTGCTCGCGTCGGGACGCGATGTCAACGTGCTCGTCCTCGATACCGAGGTGTACTCCAACACCGGTGGGCAGGCGTCGAAGTCGACGCCGCGCGCCNCGGTCGCGAAGTTCGCCGGCGGCGGCAAACGGACCCGCAAGAAAGACCTCGGGCTGCTCGCCGCCGCCTACGGCGACGTGTACGTCGCGCAGGTCGCCCTCGGCGCCAACGACCAGCACACGGTGAAAGCCTTCAACGAGGCGGCCAGCTGGCACGGCCCGTCCCTCATTGTCGCCTACAGCCACTGCATCGCCCACGGCATCACCATGACCGACGGCCTGGCCCACCAGAAAGCCGCGGTGAAATCGGGATACTGGCCGCTCTACCGGGTCGACCCCCGCGCGGAAAGGCCGTTCTCCCTCGACTCGCGGGCACCGTCCATCCCCTTCAGCGAGTTCGCCGCCACCGAATCCCGGTTCACCCTCCTCAACACCGTCAACCCCGACGAAGCCGACGAGCTCGCGGCACTCGCCCAACGCGACATCCTCGGGCGCNGGCAGNCCTACNAACACGAANCCNCCCNCCCCCGCCACACCACCACGTAAGACTGAAGCGGCGCCGTACCCACCAAAGCGCCGTGCCCACAGACCGGCGAAATGTTCGATCTTGAGGGCGAGCCCGTGAGCACGGTGAATGTGCCGTCCGGCGCGGCTTGAGAGTCGCGCAACAGCGGCTTGCAGGAATTTGNCAGTAATGTCGAGATGTTCCGGGCATGTTCCGGAATTGTGCCACCTGTAGGTGGTTCCTCGTTCAAGGAGGATTTGCGGTGACGAAAACGACAGGAAAGCCAGGGAAGACGGAGAAGGCGGGAAAAGTCGGCCCGGAGTTCGGTCCGTTGGCGGCCCTGGCCGGTGCGTGGGAGGGCGACCAGGGGGTGGACGTTGCCTTCGGCAACGCCGAGGGCACGATTATCGAGACCCCGTACCGCGAGAGGGTCACCTTCAAGCCCNTCGGTCCCGTGGACAACGGCCCGCAGTGTCTCTACGGCCTCGACTACCACATGGCCGCGTGGCGGGCTGGCGAGGAGAAGGCGTTCCACACTGAGATCGGCTACTGGCTGTGGGACGCCAATCTCGGCCACGTCATGCGGTGCTTCATGGTGCCCCGCGGTGCGGTCCTGATCGCCGGTGGTGCCGTGGCGCCGGACGCGACCGACTTCACCCTGCGGGCGCAGGCCGGCTCCCCCACGTACGGCATCCTGTCCAACCCCTACCTGGCGCGCGCTGCGAACAGTATCCGCTACGAGGTGAGCATCACCGTCACCGGCAACGGGAGCTTCGCCTACACCTCCACGACCACCATCGATCACGAGCGGGTGTCCGACCCGGTCGCCCATACGGACCGCAATGTGCTGCGGCGCCTGTCCGACGCTTAGCCGCCCGGCTTAGAGCGTGTCTCACGTCGAGTGCGGGAGCTTCTTCCAGCAGGTGATCGCGGCAGCCAGGCAGAGGAACCCGAGGAAGTTGTAGCCGTTNCGTTCGTANCGNNNGNTNAGNCGGCGGTAGCCACCGAGCCAGGCCAGNGTTCTCTCGACTTTCCACCGGTGCCGGCCGAGGCGTTCGGTACTGTCCACACCACGGCGGGCGATCCGCACCGCGATACCGCGCCGGCGCAGGAAACGCCGTAGTTCCGGCTGGTCGTAGGCCTTGTCCGCACGCAGCTTGGCCGGGTGGCGCCGCCGCGGGCCACGGCGGGAACGGATCGCCGGGATGCTGGCCACCAGCGGGACGAAGGCCCCGCTGTCGTGCGGGTTCGCCGGGGAGACCGCCACGA